>JAYSPY010000087.1:0-51530 GCA_043721855.1 Pseudorhodobacter sp. | reverse complement strand
GTGCGGGTGCCGTTTACGATCACGCAGCCGACGGCGGGGTTGGGCCAGGTTTGCCCCAAGCCCCGCCTGCCCAAGCCAAGCGCGTGGGCCATATGCAGCGTGTCGTCAGACGTCACTCGTCTGTGCTGCTGGAGGGGCGCAGCTCGGATACGAACCGATCAAAATCATCGGCGGCCTGGAAGTTCTTGTAAACGCTGGCAAAGCGCACATAGCCAACCGTGTCGATGCGGGCCAGCGATTCCATGACGATTTCGCCGATGATTTTCGACGAAATGTCAGTGTCACCCAGACTTTCCAGCCTGCGCACAATGCCGGAAATCATCTGATCAATGCGTTCGGGATCAATCGGGCGCTTTTGCATGGCGATGCGGATCGAGCGTTCCAACTTGCTGCGGTCAAAATCCTCGCGCTTGCCCGACGATTTGATGACCACCAGATCGCGCAACTGAACCCGTTCATAGGTCGTAAAGCGGCCACCACAAGCCGGGCAAAAGCGGCGGCGCCGGATCGAGACGTGATCTTCGGCCGGGCGGCTATCCTTGACCTGCGTATCGATGTTCCCGCAAAATGGGCAGCGCATGGGCCGTCCCCCCTTATTTTTCTTGTTACCTGCCTACGGTGCGGGGTTGGTCCGCGCTTCCACACAAGACTATAGGGGTCACCCCTGTATTTGGGTAGAGGCTAGCGAAAGCGCCCAAATCTGGCAGGTGATCTGTGGCAGCAAAGACTCAAATCTGTGGAACGTGGCCCATATTTCCCCCTGTCGCCGCCGTAAAAATGCTACAGTCTGGCAGTGCGGCAGACCTGGGTGGCCGCCGAAATCCTTGCAAAAATGGAGATCAACATGACCGTAGCGCGTGTGACAGAACTGTCGTCAACGTCGAATAAAAGCTTTCAGGATGCCGTTGAAAAGGGCGTGAAGCGGGCGTCAAAAACCCTGCGCAACGTCACGGGCGCGTGGGTGAAAGAGCACAAGGTGGCTGTTACCGACGGCAAGATCACCAGCTATCAGGTGAATATGATGGTGACGTTTGTGCTGGAGGATTGAATTACGCGGACCGTGGGTGCGCAGGGAATTGCGCACCCGGACGCAGGTTAAAAGGCCAGCACATCTTGGCGTGACGCGGCAGTCGTTGATCAAGATGTGGATTGCGGAGAAGTTGGAGTAGGCTGGGGGCGGCGTGCCCCGGCGTTGCGCGCAGTAGAGGTAAACGCCGACCTACGGGTGTCCCGCCTCGAACCACTGGATCAGAGCAATTCTAAAGTCGTCCTTATTCTGTAGAGTTTGAATTTGTTGGTTCGAAAGGACTGAACGATATTCTGCCAAAATCGCTTCGAAAGGAAGAATGCCATTTTCCGATAATCCGAGAAACCAAAGCCCTTTATCCAACTTCTGAGAAATTGGATGCTTGATTTGAGTTAATGCAACGACGCACAATTGAAGCTCGATCACATTTAGCGCAACTAGATTAGGAACCGCTAATTCGCCGCTGGGGTCTCGATCGGCGTGCTTCAAGAAGTTTGCTACTTCATTTTGATAGTCGCGCTGACGCTTAGTCTCTTTGCCAACAACACGCGACAGTATATCCCTGTCCCATTTAGCTAGGATTATGTTCTCATTTTGCTTAGCAAGACCATATAATATTCCGCGAGCTGCGCTAATCAGCGTGTGCACTGGTTCAGGCGGAAAACACCTTAAATGAAGATAGAGCGCGGCTTCGAGTTGCCTCTCAACCGCTTCTAATTTGTTTATGGCAGATAGTGTGCCATTCACTGATCCAAGAAGCTCCTTAGCTTCCTGCTCCTTGACGGATGCTTCAACTTCCGCAGCGCCTTCGCCTCAATCTGTCTGATCCGCTCGCGGGTCACGCTAAACTGCTGGCCCACTTCTTCCAGCGTGTGATCGGTGTTCATGCCGATGCCAAAGCGCATCCGCAGGACGCGTTCTTCGCGCGGCGTCAGGGAGGCCAGAACCCGCGTGGTGGTTTCTTTCAGGTTTTCCTGAATGGCGGATTCCAGCGGCAGGATGGCGTTTTTGTCTTCGATGAAATCGCCAAGCTGGCTGTCTTCTTCGTCGCCAATCGGGGTTTCCAGCGAAATCGGTTCCTTGGCGATTTTCATCACCTTGCGGACCTTTTCCAGCGGCATTTGCAGCTTTTCGGCCAATTCTTCCGGTGTCGGTTCGCGGCCGATTTCGTGCAGCATCTGGCGGCCGGTGCGCACCAGTTTGTTGATCGTCTCGATCATATGCACCGGAATGCGGATGGTGCGGGCCTGGTCGGCAATGCTGCGCGTGATCGCCTGCCGGATCCACCACGTGGCGTAGGTGGAGAATTTATAGCCACGGCGGTATTCGAATTTATCGACGGCCTTCATCAGGCCGATGTTGCCTTCCTGAATAAGATCAAGGAATTGCAGGCCGCGGTTGGTGTATTTTTTGGCGATGGAGATGACCAGACGCAGGTTTGCTTCGACCATTTCTTTTTTGGCCTGACGCGCCTCTTTTTCGCCTTTTTGCACCTGATTGACGATGCGGCGGAATTCGGAAATATCAACGCCGACATATTGGCCGACGCGGGCCATGTCGCCGCGCAATTCTTCGACCTTGTCGCGGGATTTTTCCATCAGGGCCTGCCAGCCCCGGCCCGATTTGCCAGCCATACGGTCGGCCCAGCCGGGATCAAGTTCGTAGCCCTGGTATTCGTCAATGAACTCGCGGCGGTTGATGCGGGCGGCATCAGCCAGTTTCACCATGCCGGAATTGATCGCCATGATGTTGCGGTTGATACCGTATAGCTGATCTATCAGCGCCTCGATCCGGTTGTTGTGCAGATGCAATTCGTTCACCAGCAGCACGATTTCGGAGCGGAGTTTTTGATACGCGGCCTCATCCTTGGTGGAAAAGCGGCTGGCGTCATTCATGGTGGCGTGCATGCGCTGATCTTGCATGTCCGACAGCATCGAATAATCACGCGCGATCAGGTCCAGCGTTTCAAGGACGCGGGGTTTAAGTGCTGCTTCCATCGCGGCAAGCGAGATGTTCGCACCCTCATCATCTTCGTCGTCGTCATCGGTGCGCACCAGCGGCTCGCCGTCGGCGTCAAGTTCGGGTTCTTCGGTGGCAGCACGGCGGGGGGCGCCGGGTTCGGTATCATCCAGCGGCGCGCCTTCAAGATCTTCTTCGCCATCAAGCGACCGCCCGAAGGTGGCTTCAAGATCAATCACATCGCGCAGAAGGATGTCTTCGTTCAAAAGTTCGTCGCGCCAGATGGTGATGGCTTGAAATGTCAGCGGGCTTTCGCACAGGCCCAGGATCATGGTGTTGCGACCCGCCTCGATCCGTTTGGCGATGGCAATTTCGCCTTCGCGCGACAGCAGTTCCACCGAGCCCATTTCGCGCAGATACATGCGCACCGGATCATCGGTGCGGTCCAGTGCTTCGGCAGATTGCCCGGCAACGGCCACTTCGCGCGAGGTGTTGGTTTCGACCAGTTCGCCCAGCGGTTCGGCTTCATCGGCCTCGTCATTTTCGATCACGTTGATGCCCATTTCGGACAGCATCGACATGACGTCTTCGATCTGTTCCGAAGACGCCTGATCGGGCGGCAGCACGGCGTTCAGCTGATCATAGGTGATGTAGCCACGTTCGCGCGCATCCGCGATCATCCGCTTGACGGCGGCCTGGCTCATGTCGAGTGAGGACTCGGCTTCCTGCTCTTCCGGCTTGGTGTCGTCGGTGTCTTTGGCAGCCATGGGTGCTCCTTTGGGTGCCGCGGTGCGAATCACGGCGAATCGGATAGGGTCAAATCGAATCAATAGCGCGAATCGTGGGGGGCGAAAGGGCATCAGCCCTTTTTCTTTACCCAGATCTGGCCATCAATCATGTTTTGCAGGTGTTTTGACAGGGCGGAGCGGTCTTCGCCCAAGTCAGCGGCATCTTCACGCGGCGGATTGTCGGCACGGTGGCGGGCCAGTGCCGCCTGAGATAACCGCCATGTCAGCCCTTCATCGGCCAATCCTGACAGGTCTTCAACCGCATCCTCAATCTCTTTGCGCGCGCCTCGGTGTGCATCAAGTTTCGCCAGTTCTTCGGCCAGACAAAGCATGGCGAGTTCGGTATCATCGTGATTGCGTATTGGGGGCGCAATCTGGACGTGGGTGCGCGCGAACAGGGTTTCAAGGGCAGCGTTCGCAAGGTGTTGCAGCTTTTCGCGCAGACCTTCACGAGATATCATGGCGTTGGCCAGTAAATGGTCGCGCAGGGTGCCGTGATCGGGGCCTGTCAGATCAAGGCGTTCAAGCGCGGATTCGAAGCGGTGGATCAGACTGGGATGCACGATCAGGGTGGCAAGGATGATGGCTTCGCGCAGGGTATCGTCGGGTTGGCCATCGGCGTTGGCCAGGAATGATGCGCGGGTGGTGGCAAGCGGGGCGGTGGGGGATTGGTAGCCTTTTTGACCTTTGATTGTATTTGGCCGCGTTGAGCGGGCGTTAAACAGCGGCCATGTCAGGCGCTTAATCTCCGCTTCATAGTGACTGCGGATAGTCACGTCCTTGATGCGTGCCAAGGCCGCGCGCAGGGTTTTATCAAGGCTGGCTTTGCGTTCAGGGCTATCGAAATTGCGGCCTTCGGTTTCACGCGCCCACAGCAGATTGACCATGGGTTGTGCGGCATCGAGCACGCGTTGCATGGCGGGGGCACCTTGCGCCTTGATCAGATCATCGGGATCAAGCCCGGTGGGCAGAATGGCAAAGCGCAGGCCCTGCCCCGCCTCCAGCACCGGCAATGCCAGATCAATCACGCGCAGGGCGGCGGCGGTGCCTGCCTTGTCACCATCAAGGGCGATAATCGGTTCCGGGTGGATGCGCCACATCAGGCGCAGTTGATCTTCGGTGACGGCGGTTCCCAAAGGCGCGACGGTGGCGGTAAAGCCTGCCTCCGACAGGGCGATGACATCCATGTAGCCTTCGGCCACGATCAGCGGTTTGCCTTTGCCAGCGGCTTCGCGGGCTGGCCCCATGTTGTACAGGCTGCGGCCCTTGTCGAAAAGTTCGGTTTCGGGGCCATTCAGGTATTTGGCGCGTGCGTTCGGGTCCATCGCGCGGCCACCAAGCGATATCGCGCGGCCACGGGCATCGCGGATGGGGAAGATGATGCGGCCGCGGAAACGGTCATAGGGTTGGGTGGATTTGCCCGCCTCGGCATCGGGTTTGATGGCAAGGCCCGCGTCGATGATCAGATCGGGGGCGATGCCTTTGGCGGAAAGCGCGGAAAACAGGCCTTGGCGAATGTCGGGGGCAAATCCGATTTCAAACCGGTCTTGGCCAGCATCTGAAATACGCCGCTTAGCGATGTAATTGCGGGCGGCAGCCCCGGTGGAGGATCGCAGTTGCAGGCGAAACCATTTGATCGCCTCGTCCAGCACCTGGGATAGCTGGGTGCGGCGGTCGGCTTTTTGGGCGGCCTGCGGATCACGCGCGGGGATCGGCATGCCCGCCTCACGCGCCAGAATTTCGACGGCTTCCAGAAAGCCGACATTTTCGGTTTCTTTCACAAAGCTGACCGCATCGCCTTTGGCGTGGCAGCCAAAGCAATAGTAAAACCCCTTGCGGTCATCGACGTGGAAGCTGGCGGATTTTTCCTGATGAAACGGGCACGGTGCCCACATGTCGCCTTTTCCGAGGTTGGATTTGCGCATGTCCCAAGTGACCTTGCGCCCGACAACGGACGACAGCGATACGCGGGTGCGCAATTCATCTATGAAACCGGGGGGCAGACTCATGACCCTTTATATCGGGTTTGCCTGCCCCCGAGTCCAGTGGTCAGACGATGCCACCGCCCGCACCTGGTACTGCCGGGCGGATTTTGGCGACCGATGCCCGGTAGCCCGATGCGCGGTAGGTGGCGACGGGATCAATGGCGCCGCCAGCCTCTGCCCTCGCCATGGCGAGGATGGGTTCAACATCGGTGCGAAAGGCGGTTTGCAGGGTTGTGGTGGCCATCAGGGCATCATTTTCGTCTTGGAATCCGGCAAGGGCGGCGCGGTCCACCAACAGGGCAGACGCATAGGCGCGGCGGACGGCCATGGCAGAAACCATCAGGCTTTCGATCGGGTCGGTGACGTTGTGCGACTGATCCAGCATATGCGACGGCGTGAAGCCCGGCTTGCCTTCCGCCGCGACCAGTTCGTTGAACACCAGAAACAGGCGGTAGGGGTCGATTGATCCGGTATCCAGATCATCATCGCCATATTTGCTGTCATTGAAGTGAAAGCCGCCAAGTTTGTTAAACTGGATCAGGCGGGCGACGATCATTTCGATATTCACATTGGGGGCATGGTGGCCCAGATCGACGAGGCAGAACGCCTTTGGCCCCAATTCCTGCGCGATCAGATAGTTGGTGCCCCAATCCTGCACGACGGTGGAATAAAAAGCCGGTTCAAACATCTTGTGTTCTGAGAAGATGCGCCAATCATCGGGCAAGGCGGCAGTGACAGCGCGCATGGCGTCAAGGTAGCGTTCAAACTGACGGGTGAAATCGGTCTGGCCGGGGAAGTTGGATCCATCGCCGATCCACACCGTCAGCGCCTTTGACCCCAGCGTTTTGCCAATTTCGATACATTCTATGTTATGCTCAATGGCCTGTAGGCGGGTTTCTTTGTCTTTATGCGACAAGGAGCCGAATTTGTAGCTGTGGCTTTGGCCGGGCTGATCCTGGAATGTGTTGGAGTTCATGGTATCGAAACCCAGCCCGTGTTTGGTGGCTGCGGCCAGCAGATCGGCGGCGGGGGCTTTGTCCCAAGGGATGTGCAAAGACACGGTTGGTGTGGCGCGGGTCAGGGATTGGATCACGCCGCAATCTGCCAGTTTGTCGAAAATATTGCGTGGCTCGCCCGGGCCGGGGAAGCGGGCAAATCGGGTGCCGCCAGTGCCGACGCCCCAGGATGGAATTGCGATCCCGTAACCAGACACCTTCGCTTTGACCGCGTTGATATCGACGCCGCGGCGGGACAGGCGTTCGCCCAAGCTGTCATAATCAGTTTGCAGAGCGCGGGCGGATTTGGCGTTTTGCGCGTCAATCAGGGATGCGTTGATCATGGCTACCTCGTGAAGGATTGGACGTTGCCGGCATCGACGTTCAGGATATTGCCGGTCGACTTGGCTGACAGGTCGGACGCAAGGAAATAGGCGGCCTCGGCAATGTCTTCGGGCAGGACGGAGCGTTTCAGAAGGCTGCGTTGGCGGTACATTTCTTCAAGCCCCTCTTTATCCTTGCCATAGGTGCTGGCGCGTTGAGTCAGCCAATCGCCAGACCAGATTTTGGAACCGCGCAGAACAGCGTCGGGGTTGACCACGTTAACCCTGATACCAGCTTCAGCCCCTTCCAACGCCAGGCATCGCGCCAGATGAATTTCGGCGGCTTTGGCGGTGCAATAGGCGGCGGCGTTGGGGCTGGCGGCGAGGCCGTTTTTGGAGGCAACGAACACCACAGCGCCGCCGATACCTTGGGTGCGGAACAGCTTGAATGCCTCGCGGCTGACAAGGAAATATCCGGTGGAGAGAATATCCATGTTTTTGTTCCACAATGCTAAAGTGGTATCTTCAATCGGCGCTGATGAGGCGATGCCGGCGTTCGATACCAAAATGTCCATGCCGCCGAATTCAACGGCGGTATGGGCGGCAGCGGCGATGACGGCGGCTTCATCCGTGACATCCATCGTGACGCTGCGGACCACGTCGCGACCGTAGATTGCGGCCAGATTGTCGAGCGTTGCCGCCAATGCATCCGCGTCAATATCGGCCAGCATCACGCAAGCGCCTTCGCGCAGGTAGCGGTCTGCGGTGGCCGCACCGATGCCGCCTGCCCCGCCAGTGACGAACGCCACCCGGCCCGCGAGGGATTTTGGGCGTGGCATGCGGGACAGTTTTGCTTCTTCCAGCAGCCAGTATTCGATATCGAACGCCTCTTGTTCCGGCAGGCCGCAGTAAGTGGAAACCGTGTCTGCGCCGCGCATGACGTTGATGGCGTTGATGTAGAATTCAGCCGAGATGCGGGCGGTGGCTTTGTCTTTCGCGAAGGTGATCATGCCGACGCCGGGGATCAGGTAAACCACAGCGTTGGGGTCACGCAGGCGCGGCGAATTGCCGTGTTTGCAGCGGGTGTAATAGGCGGCATAATCCTTGCGGTAGGCGGCGATTTGGCTGTTGAGCGCGGCAAGCGTGGCGTCAATATCCGGTTTGGCGGGGGTGAAGCCCACAACCAAGGGCCGGATTTTGGTGCGCAGGAAATGGTCCGGGCAAGACGTGCCAAGCGCGGCAAGAGGTTGCATCCCCTTGGCATTGACGAATTCCAGCACGGCGGCGGAATCGTCAAAATGGCCGACCATGTGATGATCCGCCGATATCATGCCACGAATGGCGGGCATCAGGCGGGACGCCACGGCGCGGCGGTCTGACGGGGCAAGGCTTTGATGCGCAGGCACGCCAAAGATGGTTTTGCCCTGCGTTTCACTGGCAAACCAATCCATCGCGCGGTTGATGATGCGCAGGGTCAATTCGTAGCAGGCCTT
Organism: Pseudorhodobacter sp.; assembly: GCA_043721855.1. Classification (GTDB taxonomy): domain Bacteria; phylum Pseudomonadota; class Alphaproteobacteria; order Rhodobacterales; family Rhodobacteraceae; genus JACMNW01. Next base: position 42,960 of record JAYSPY010000087.1, on the reverse strand, counting down.
CGCGTCATCATCCCAAGTGAACAGGCCGTGGCTTTCCAGCACGACACCTTTGGCCTCAGGGTTTTTGGCGCAGAAGTCAGACAGCCAAAGGCCAAGCTCAAAGCCGGGGCGCTTCCATGGCAGCCAGCCGATTTCGTCGCCGAAAATCTGTTGCGTCAGGTCGCGCGAATTCTGCGATGCAGCAATGGCGATGATCGCATCGGGGTGCATGTGATCGACGTGTTTGCGCGGCACATAAGCGTGCAAGGGCGTGTCGATGCTGGCGGCGCGGCTGTTCAGGTTAAAGGTGCAATGCGGCAAAAGGCCAACCATTTCATCCTCATAGGCCAGTCCCTTGTAGATGCTTCGCAGCGCGTTCAGCTTTTCCATGTACAGCGTGGCAAAGCCGTCCATCTTGATGGAGCCGACATCGCCGCCGGAGCCTTTGACCCACAGCACCTCGACCTGCGCGCCCGTCAGCGGGTCGGTTTCCATCACTTTCGCGGACGTATTGCCGCCACCGTAGTTTGTGATTCGCTTGTCTGACCCCAGCAGATTTGAGCGATACAAAAGCTTTTCCGCCTCAGTCATCCGGGCGGCTTTGCTGTCATCCCAAAGGCTTGCAAGCCGGGCAGCGGCGGTGGTGTTGGTCATGTGATCCTCCCTCAACGCAGGCTTTGGCCTGCGCGATCTTTCCGGTAAATGTGCCAGCCTGCGGCGGAATGTCAATCATTATCAGTCAATTTCAATCATGCTGCACTTGCAAACAATCATTTACGATTGAAAATGATTGACAGTGATTGAAATCGCTGCCAGCTTTGACAATACGAGGGGGGATTCCATGCACGAAACCGAACGCCACCGGATTATTCTGTCTGCCGTGCAGGACCGCCCTGTGGCGACGGTGGTTGATCTTGTGTCGCTGACGGGCGCGTCAGAGGCGACCGTTCGGCGTGATATCGCCACCCTGCATGTGCAAAAGAAACTGCGCCGGGTGCGGGGCGGGGCCGAGGCGATTGCGCCGCCGCAATTCGTGGGGCTGGCGGGGCGGCCGTTTTCGGTGAACGAGGGCATGAACATCGCACAGAAGCGCGCCATTGCGCGGGCGGCGGTGGATTTGTGCCAGGATGGTGACGCGATTATCATCAATGGTGGCACCACGACGTTCCAGATGGTGCATCCGCTGTCAGCGCGCCGGATGCAGGTTTTTACCAATTCGTTTCCCATCGCGGAACATCTTCTGAAGCATTCCAAGAACACGATCCTGCTGTCCGGCGGGGCGATTTACCGCGAACAAAACATCATCCTGTCGCCGTTCGACAATGACGTGACGCGCAATTTCTATGCGCAGCGCATGTTCATGGGGGCGCACGGGTTGGGCGCGCTTGGCCTGATGGAAGCGGACCCGCTGCTGATACAGGCCGAACAGAAACTGATCGGGCAGGCGGATGAGCTGATCGTGCTGGTGGACGCATCGAAATTTCGCAGCCGGTCCAGCATGATCCTGTGCCCGCTGTCGCGCATCCATACGGTCATCACCGATGACGGAATTACCGACCGCGAGGCGCAGATGCTGGAGGCGGCGGATATACGGCTGATCGTGGCGCAAATTGGCGTCGCCGACAGAAAGGATGCTGCCGGGCAGACTGCCTCGCGGTGAAACGAAAGCTCTAGGGAGGAAATCATGAGCATTCTGAAAAAGGCACTGACATCGGCGGCACTGGCATCCATTTTGCTGGCTGGTGCGGCGCAGGCAGAAACCAAGCGCATTGCTTTGGTCGTGAAGGCGCTTGGCATCGGGTTTTTTGAAGCGGCCAACAAGGGCGCTGAGGAAGCTGCCAAGGAGCTGGGCGATGTGGAAATCATCTATACCGGCCCGACCGACACCACCGCAGAAGGCCAGATCGAGGTGATCAACGCGCTGATCGCCCAAGGTGTTGATGCGATTGCAATTTCGGCGAATGACCCCGACGCTGTGGCCCCGGCCCTGCAAAAGGCGATGGAGCGCGGCATCACGGTTATTTCGTGGGATTCGGGCGTGGCCCCTGCGGGCCGTCAGATGCACCTGAACCCATCTTCCAGCGCGTTGATCGGCAACACGATCATCAAGCTGGCGGCGGATAACATGCCGGATGGCGGCGATGTGGCGGTTTTGTCGGCGACGTCGACCTCGACGAACCAGAACATCTGGATCGAAGAAATGACCAAGGTGATGGGCAACTATCCCGGCATCAATCTGGTGGCGACTGTCTACGGCGATGATCTGGCTGACAAATCCTACCGCGAAGCCCAGGGCCTTATCGCGAGCTACCCGAACCTGAAAGCGATCATCGCGCCCACGACCGTTGGTATTCTGGCCGCATCGCAGGCAGTGACCGATGCGGGCCTGATCGGCAAGATCAATGTCACGGGCCTTGGCCTGCCATCTGAAATGGCGGGCGCTGTGGAATCCGGGGCCACGATTTCCTTCGCGATCTGGAACCCGATTGATCTGGGCTATGCGGCAACGATGCTGGCTTACAACATCAATGCAGGGGCTGCCACCGCACCCGGATCAGTGATCCCGATGGGCCGGATGGGCAATGCCACGCTGGACGACAAGGGCGAGGCTGCGATGTCTGACCCCTTTACCTATGACAAATCGAATATCGAACAGTTCAAGTCGATCTTCTGATTTGACAACAGCCCGGCGCGCAGGACACTTAGCGCCGGGCATCTTATTCCCTGACAATCGGATGATCCTATGACCGCCGCCACACCTGTGCTGCGCCTTTCGGGCATTTCCAAAAGCTTTCCGGGTGTGAAGGCGTTGTCGGATGTGTCGCTGGAACTTTTCGCAGGTCAGGTGACGGCGCTGGTCGGCGAAAACGGCGCGGGAAAATCGACCATCGTCAAGGTGCTGACCGGGATTTATCAGCCTGACGCGGGCGTGATCGAGGTGGACGGGCGCGAGATGCGGTTTGCATCGCCCCATGCCGCGTCGGATGCGGGTGTGACGGCAATCCATCAGGAAACCGTGCTGTTTGATGAGCTCAGCGTTGCCGAGAATATTTTCATCGGCCATGCGCCGCGCGGGCGCTTTGGGTTGATTGACCGAGGCGCGATGAACGATCAGGCGCGGCTGTTGCTGGCGCGGATCGGGGCGGATCTGGACCCTTCGGTGAAGTTGCGTGACCTTGGGATTGCGTCCAAGCATCTGGTGGCCATTGCCCGCGCGCTGTCTGTGGATGCGCGTGTGGTGATTATGGATGAACCGACGGCGGCGCTAAGTTTCAAGGAAATCAATGAATTATATGAACTGGTGGAACGGCTGCGCGCCGAGGGTAAAGCGATACTGTTCATCAGCCACAAGTTTGACGAGGTGTTTCGCATTGCCGACCGTTACACCGTGTTCCGCGATGGTGCGTTCATTGGCGCGGGGCTGATGGCGGATGTAACCGAGGGCAAACTTGTGCAAATGATGGTCGGCCGTGCGGTGGATCAGATTTTCCCCAAGCGCAGCCACAATGTTGGTGCGCCGGTGCTGACCGTGGCCGGATACAGCCACCCTACGGAATTTGCGGATATTGGCTTTACCCTGCGGCGCGGCGAAATCCTTGGGTTTTACGGGCTGGTGGGTGCGGGGCGGTCAGAGGTGATGCAGGCGATTTTCGGCATCACCACGCCGTCAAAAGGCGCGTGCAAGGTCGATGACAAGGTTGTGGTGATCCGGTCCACCGCCGAGGCGATTGCGAACGGCATTGTTTATGTGCCGGAAGATCGCGGGCGTCAGGGTGCTGTGAAAGGCTTGCCGATTTTTCAGAATGTCACGCTGCCGTCGCTGTCACGCACATCGCGGGCGGGGTTCTTGCGGCTGGCCGAGGAGTTTAAGCTGGCGCGCGATTACACGCAAAGGCTTGATCTGCGGGCGGCATCGCTGGATCAGGATGTGGGGCTGCTGTCAGGCGGCAATCAGCAAAAGGTGGTGATTGCCAAGTGGCTGGCGACCAAACCGCGGGTGATCATTCTGGACGAGCCGACCAAGGGCATCGACATCGGATCGAAGGCGGCGGTGCATGAATTTATGGCGGAACTGGCGGCCGAAGGTTTGGCGGTGATCATGGTATCCTCCGAAATTCCCGAGGTTTTAGGCATGTCAGACCGGGTTATCGTGATGCGCGAGGGGCGGATTGTGGATGAAGTGGCCGGGGCTGATCTGACGCCGGAGCGGTTGGTTCGGGCGGCGGCAGGGATTGCCGGGGTGGCGGCATGATGGGTTTGCTCAAATCGCGCGAAGGGTTGTTATCGGCGGTGATTTTGGCGCTGATCACCCTTATAGCCTTTCGGTTTCCGGCGTTCGTGGCACCCGGCAATCTGGCCAATGTGTTCAACGACACCTCGCCGCTGATCATTCTGGCGCTGGGGCAGATGATTGTGATCCTGACCAAATGCATTGATCTTTCAGTGGCGGCAACCCTTGCGCTGACGGGCATGGTGGCGGCTTTGTTGGACGGCGCGGGGGTGCCTTTGCCGCTGGTCATTCTGGCGGCTGTCGGGCTTGGGGCGGCGTTGGGGCTGATTAACGGCCTGCTGGTTTGGAAGCTGCAAATCCCGCCGATTGTGGTGACGCTGGGCACCATGACCATTTACCGCGGGGTGATTTTCCTGATGACGGATGGCAAGTGGATCAATGCGCATGAGATGACGGATGGCTTCAAGGCCCTGCCCCGCGCGGTGGTGCTGGGCCTGCCGATCATGGCATGGGGGGCGATTGCCTGCCTTGGCATCTTCGCGGTTTTGCTGGGCCGCACAGCACTTGGGCGCAGCTTTTATGCGGTGGGCGGCAATCCGCATGCGGCGGTTTACACGGGCATCGACGTGGGGCGCACGCAATGTGTGGCTTTTGTGATTTCGGGCGCGCTGTCAGGCTTGGTGGGCTATCTTTGGGTCGCGCGCTATGCGGTGGCCTATGTCGATGTGGCGGGTGGGTTTGAGCTTTCGGTCGTCGCCGCCTGCGTGATTGGCGGCGTGTCGATTGCGGGGGGGATCGGGTCGGTGATGGGGGCCTTGCTGGGGGCGTTGTTTCTGGGGATCATCAACAACGCCCTGCCCGTGGTGGGCATATCGCCGTTCTGGCAATTGGCAATATCAGGGCTGGCGATCATTCTGGCGGTGGCGTTCAACGCCCAACAAGGCAAACGCAAGGGCAGGATCATCCTGCGCAACGCCGAGGTGCGGGCATGAGCGGGGCGCAAAACCGGGTGATCCCGGACCGTTTGACCAGCGGGTTTGCCCGCGTTTTCAAAAGCTGGGAAGTGCTGCTGTTGGCCGTGGCCATTGCGATTTTCATCGTGAATTCTTTTGCCTCGCCCTATTTCCTTGATCCGTGGAACCTGTCGGACGCCACCTTCAATTTCACCGAAAAGGCGATGGTCGCCTTTGCCATGGCGATGCTGATCATCGCGGGGGATATTGATTTGTCGGTGGCCGCCATCATCGCGCTGGCATCCACTGCGATGGGGCTGGCGATGGAAGCGGGCGTCGGCGTGCCGGGGTTGGTGGGGATTGGTCTTTTGACAGGCCTTGCCTGCGGCGCGGTAAACGGCGGTCTTGTCGCGGGCATGGGGCTGCCGTCGATTGTGGTGACCATCGGCACGATGAGCCTGTTTCGCGGGGTAAGCTATATCGTATTGGGCGACAAAGCCTTCACCGGATACCCACCGGAATTTGCCTATTTCGGGCAGGGTTACGTAGGTTGGGTCTTTTCGTTCGAACTGGTATTGTTTGCCGCGATGGCCGTGGTCTTTTGGGCGCTGTTGCACCGCACCAATTTTGGCCGCACCGTCTATGCCATCGGCAACAACCCGACGGCGGCGCTGTTTTCCGGCATTCGGGTGGACCGCGTGCGGTTTATCCTGTTCCTGTTGACCGGGCTGATGTCCGGCGTCGCGGCGGTCTGTCTGACATCGCGCCTCGGGTCCACCCGCCCATCCATCGCTACAGGGTGGGAGCTGGAGGTGGTGACCATGGTGGTGCTGGGCGGCGTCAATATCCTTGGCGGGTCGGGCAGCATTCCGGGCGTCGTGTTGGCGGCGTTCGTGATGGGGCTGGTGACATTTGGATTCGGGCTTTTGAATGTGCCGGGCATTGTGATGTCGATCTTCATTGGTCTTTTGCTGATCGGCGTCATCGCCCTGCCCCGGCTCTGGGCAAGGTGGCGTTAGATGGAACGATATGCCTTTCGAATGCGGCTGCATCCGGGGATGGAGGCTGAATACAAGCGCCGCCATGATGATATCTGGCCGGAACTGGTGGCGCTGCTGCACGATGCCGGCATCAGCGATTATGCGATCTATCTGGACCGGCAGACGCGGCTTTTGTTCGGAGTGCTGACGCGAACGGCGGGCCACGGCATGGACGACTTGCCCCGCAGCCCGGTGATGCAGAAATGGTGGGCGCATATGGCCGACATCATGGAGGTAGCCGAGGATAACGCGCCGATTGCCACGCCGCTGGTGCCACTGTTTCATATGCCATGACCAAAAGCCTGCGCCATATTGCCGTGATCGACATCGGCAAGACCAACGCCAAACTGGCGCTGGTAGACCGGGCCGCGATGACGGAACTGGCAGTGCTGACCCGCCCGAACCGGGTGTTGCCCGGCCCGCCCTATCCGCATTTTGACACCGAAGGCCATTGGCGGTTTATCGTGGCCGGGCTGACGCAATTTCAGGCGTCACACGGGATTGACGGTGTAGCAATCACCACACACGGGGCCTGTGCGGCCTTGCTAGACGCGGCGGGCGCGCTGGCTACCCCGGTGCTGGATTACGAACATGATGGGCCTGCGGAAACGGCGGCGGCGTATGATGCGTTGCGGCCTGATTTTGCCCGGACCGGATCACCACGGTTGGGCATGGGTTTGAATCTTGGGGCACAGCTGCACTGGTTGCTGGCGCGTGATCCGGGTTTGTTGAAGCGCGTGCACAGCGTGGTCACCTGGCCGCAATATTGGGGGCATCGGCTGACTGGGGTTTTGGCTTGCGATGTGTCGTCTTTGGGCTGCCATACCGATTTGTGGGAACCAGCGCCGGCGCGGTTTTCCGCGTTGGTGGCGCGGCTGGGTTTGCAAGATAAAATCGCAACTGCCAGCCGGCCGGACGCGGTCTTGGGTCACCTGTTGCCAGCAGTGGCACAGGCCACTGGCCTTGCGCAAGCCACCCCCGTGGTTTGCGGTATCCATGATAGCAACGCGTCACTTCTGCCGCATCTGCTAAGTCAGACGGGGCCGTTTTGTGTTGTATCAACAGGTACTTGGGTGGTCTGCATGGCCATCGGGGGTGCGGTGCCAGTGATGTCTGCTGCGCGTGATATGCTGGTAAATGTGGCCGCAGATGGCCGCGCTGTGCCGTCGGCGCGGTTTATGGGCGGGCGGGAATATGACATCATCCGCGCCGGGCGCGCCAGCGTGGCGACACCCGCTGATGAGGCGCAAGTTTTGCGCGCTGGTTTGATGCTTTGGCCTTCGGTCGTGGCGGATGGTGGGCCGTTTCCGGGGCTGACAATGGGGTGGAGCCATGCGCCCAGCACTTTTAGCGATGGCTGCCAAGAGGTGGCCTTGGCGTTTTATCTGGCCTTGATGACAGCGGAAAGTCTAAGACTAACAGGGGCCATAGGGCCGGTGATTGTCGAGGGGCCGTTTGCCGCGAACCCGGCCTATTGCCGGATGCTGGTGGCGGCTTGTGGGCGGCAAGTTTTGCGCGCGGCATCGCAGACCGGCACCAGTATCGGAGCTGCCTTGCTGTTTGGTGCGCCCGATAGCCCGCCGCCGATGCAAGAAACGATCATGGCAGCGAATGGGGCCGACTATCGGCGCTACGCGCTTGATTGGCGAGCAGCCATCTGTGATTAGCCAAGCGCTGCACGGGCGGTCAGCGTTTTCATCGCCGCCTCAATCTCGTGCCAGGCTGTGCGCGCCATTGACCGGAACACCAAAATATCAAAGGCATAGGGGGCCGTGCGCAGCAGAACTGATTGCATATGGTTCAAGGGCGCGCGGGCACTGCTGCCTTGCGGGAAGGTGTGCAGACGCAGATCAAGCGGATAAAGCCGCATCAGCGCCTGATCCGCAGTTGCGCCTTCAAGCCGCAGCGCAGCCCACCCCCCCGATTGGTCGGTAAGGGCAGCACCCGTAATTGTGGGCGGTGCGATACCAATCAGAAAAGCCGTATCACGCGCCGTCCAAACCAGTGTTGCCTCGCCTGCGGTGACAAAGGTGTTGGGCGCAGGATACGCAAGGCCCAGCGGTTTCAGCGCCTTTGCCACCGCGTTTTCTTGCCCCGGCATCGGCGAGATAGAGGTGATTTGACCTAGACTATGTTCCGACAAGCGAAGCCCGCCATGGGCTATGGGCCAGACATCCGACAAGGGCGATTTTGCGATCAGTTCAGGCACGAAGTTTTACCCCTTCCTTGTCGAAAAACACCGGGTCGGACACCGTGCAAAGGCAATCAATATCGCGCAGGTGATCGACAAGGCGGATGGTTTCACCATGCCGCGCACGACCATCTTTCAGAAAGGCGAGGCCAAGCCAGCCACCCAGAGTGGGCGAAAAGCCAACAGAGGTGACATATCCCTGATCATGGGTGCGGTGCACCGGATCGCCGGGTTTGAACAGATGCGCGCCTGCCGAAATCAGGCTGTCACCAACAGGGCGCAAACCTACCAGTTGTTCACGTTGCGGTCCAATCATGCCGGGGCGGGCAGCGGGGGCTTTGCCGATACAGTCTTTCTTGGCCGACACCATCTTTTCCATGCCAATATCGCCTGCAGTAATACGGCCATGAATTTCGGCATGGGTGATGAAGCCTTTTTCGATGCGCAGAACATTCAGCGCCTCCATCCCATAAGGCCCGCCGCCAATGGTTTCGGCGCGGGCCAAAAGATCACGAAACAGCGCCTCGCCGTAACGGGCAGGAACAGCGATTTCATAGCCTTCCTCGCCAGAGAATGAGATGCGGAACAGCCGGGCGGATACGCCTTGCACGGTAACCGGGGCCACGCCCATGAACGAAAGCGCGGTGTCGTGGTCCAGCAACGAGGTTAGCAGCGCGCGTGACTTTGGTCCGGCAATGGCAAACTGTGCCCAAGCCTCGGTGACGGATATGAACCGCAAATCCCAACTGGCGCAGTAGGCCTGATGCACAAAATCAAGGTGCCGCATCACATTACCAGCGGCGGCCGTGGTGGTGGTCAAAAGATAGTGGTTCTCGCCCAGCCGCGCGGTTGTGCCATCATCCAGAACGTGGCCGTCTTCACGCAGCATCAGCCCGTATCGCACGCGGCCGATCGGCAGGGTCGAGAAGGTGTTGCAATACACAAAATCAAGGAAGCGCCCGGCGTCGCGGCCTTGGATATCTATCTTGCCAAGCGTCGATACATCGGCAATCCCGACCCTTGTGCGCACCATCGCGACTTCGCGGTTGCAGGCTTGCATCCATGTCGTCTCACCCGGTTTCGGGAAATAACCGGGGCGATACCACAGGCCCGCCTCGATCATCGGGGCACCACGGTCGCGGCTGGCCTGATCTGACGTCATGTAGCGTTGCGGCGCAAAACCGGCCCCCCGGCCCCCTGCTCCCATTGCAGCAATTGATACTGGCACAAACGGCGGGCGGAACGTGGTGGTGCCGGTTTCAGGAATACCGCGACCGGTGGCATCGGCCAGCACCGCCAATGCCGCGACGTTGGAGTTTTTGCCCTGATCAGGTGCCATGCCTTGCGTGGTATAGCGCTTCATGTGTTCAACCGAAGCAAAGCCTTCCTGTGCCGATAGCTGCACATCCTTGACGGTGACATCATTGGCGAAATCAAGCCAGGCGCGGCCTTTGCCGGGCACGGCCCAGAGCGGTTGCAAGGCGTAGGGGGTAGCGTCGGCAATCGGCGGTTTGGTGACGGCGACTTTGCGACCCAGCGCCAACAAGGCAGCGTTGGCGGCGGAAATGCCGTCTGCCAGGCACCGCTGGGTGGAGAAATGGCCTGCAGCAGCGCCAGCCGCTGTGAGGCCGGGAACCGCCCCTGCCGAGGGCACGAAAGACGCAATTCCCGCGTCCCAGACCGGGCGGCCATTCATATGGCAGGTCAGGTGCAACGACGGGTTCCATCCGCCAGACAGACCCAGACAATCGGTTTCAATCTGTGCCGTACCGCCTGCATGTGCCACCGTGATGGCCCGCAGCGCCAGCCTGCCGGTGGTGCCGGTAACCGTTGCCCCAAGGTAGACCGGGCAATCCTCAACCGGGCTGGCGTCGGCGCGACTGTCGATAATGGCCGCCACCTTGACGCCAGCGGCCATCAGATCACGCGCGGTGCGGCGGGCGTCATCGTTATTGGCAAAGACTGTCACACGCTTGCCCGCCGCCACGCCGTATTTGTGCAGGTAGGTGCGAATGGCGGACGCCATCATGATACCGGGGCGGTCGTTGTTTTCGAACGCGATGGCACGTTCTAAGGCACCAGTGGCAAGCACAGCCTGCCCGGCCACAATCCGCCAGAAACATTCGCGCGGCAGGTTTTCGCGGGCTGGCAAATGCAGGCCGACCCGTTCAAGTGCGCCGTAGGTGCCGTGGTCATACGCGCCTGTGACGGTGGTGCGCGTCATCAGGCGGACATTGGGCATGGCCCGCAGTTCGGTCAGCGTTTGATCCACCCATTGGCTGGCGGGCAAGCCGTCGATTTCCAGACTTTCGGACAACAGCCGCCCGCCCATGCGCGCATCTTCATCTGCCAGGATCACATCGGCACCGGCGCGCGCGGCGGTCAAGGCCGCCATCAAGCCCGCAGGACCAGCGCCAATCACCAGCAAATCGCAGAATGCGAACGCTTGTTCATAAACGCCCACATCGGGCTTGCCCGACAGCTTGCCAAGGCCAGCGGCGCGGCGGATCATCGGCTCATACAATTTTTCCCAGAAGGCGCGCGGCCACATGAAGGTTTTGTAGTAGAATCCAGCGCTTAGAAACGGGGCCGCCAGATCGTTGACCGATAGCAGATCGTATTTCAACGATGGAAACCGGTTCTGGCTGCGGGCATCAAGCCCCGCAAACAACTCTTGCATGGTGGCGCGGACATTTGGGGTTTGCTGACTGCCTTCATGCACTTCGACCAGAGCATTCGGTTCTTCCGACCCTGCAGTCAGCACACCGCGCGGGCGGTGGTATTTGAAACTGCGCCCGATCAGTTTGACGCCATTTGCCATCAGCGCGGATGACAGCGTATCGCCTTGCAGGCCGATATAATCGCGCCCGTCAAAGCGGAAACCTAGCGGCGTGTTGCGGTCGATCAGGCCTTTGCCATCAAGTCTCATGACGCGACCTTGCGGTCTGCGACCAGTTCGACCGACAAAATGTCGTGGGACACGGTGTTGCGAGTGATCAGCAGCCAACTGGCGCAGCCGGTTTCGTGATACCACAGGTCTTTGGTGATGCCTGCCGGATTGTCGCGCAGGTGCAGATGATTATCCCATGCCTCGGGTGCCGCATCGGGTGCGGGGCGGTTCAGGAAATCTTCCGCGCCATAGTAGTAAAATTCCCGCCGGTCGCGGGGGCCACAAAGGGGGCAATTTATGCGCATGGCGTGGTCCTTTGGGCACGGCTAGCCCATCTGGTGAAGCGCCCCCGGCAAGGGAAGCCCCCCCACCCTGACCCTCCCCCACCGGGGGGGAGGGAAGCGAGGCGTCTTTCACCAGTTGGAGGCAGGTGGCGGGGCTGTTTGAACCGATGCATCGCTTACCCCTAATGCAAATTGTGCTGCGCGCCGGTGCCTTCTTCGTCAAGAAGATGCCCCGTGGCGAAACGGTCGAGTTTGAAGCGGCGGGCGACCTCGTGGCTTGTCCCCGTGGCCATCAGATGCGCCATGCACCAGCCACTGGCAGGCACAGCTTTGAAGCCGCCGTAGTTCCAGCCTGCGTCGATAAACAGCCCGTCGATATGCGTTTTGTCGATGATGGGCGACCCATCGGGCGTCATGTCCATGATGCCGCCCCAAGACCGCAGCACCTTTGCGCGCCCTATCATCGGCATCAGGGTCATTCCCGCCTCCATCACATGTTCGACCATGGGAAGATTTCCGCGCGACGCGTAGCTGGCGTAAAAATCGAGATCGCCACCGAACACGAGGCCGCCCTTGTCGGACTGGCTGATGTAGAAGTGCCCCATGCCGAAGCTTACGACGTGGTTGATGATCGGCTTTAGCCCTTCGGTCACAAAGGCTTGCAGGATATGGCTTTCGATCGGCAAGCGCATGCCCGCCATGGCGGCCACTTGGGATGACCTGCCCGCCACGATGATGCCGACCTTTTTGGCGCGGATCGCCCCGCGTGTGGTTTGCACGCCTTTGACGACGCCGTTTTCAATGTCGATGCCGGTGACTTCGCAGTTTTGAATCAGGTCAACACCGCGCAAATCTGCCCCTCTGGCATAGCCCCAAGCCACCGCATCATGGCGCGCCGATCCGCCGCGCGGGTGCAACAGCCCACCATAGATTGGAAAGCGGGTTTGTTCGAAATCGAGGTAGGGCAAATGTTCGCGCACGCCATCGCGGTCCAGCAAAATGGCATCGTCGCCCTGGTTGATCATTGCATTGCCGCGCTGCACGAAGGCATCGCGCTGGCCATCGGAATGAAACAGGTTGATCAACCCGCGCTGGCTGTGCATGACGTTATAGTTCAGCTCCGCCTCCATCCCCTCCCATAGCTTCAGGGAATGGGAATAAAATTCGGAATTGCCGGGCAGGAAATAGTTGGCGCGCACGATGGTGGTGTTGCGGCCAATGTTGCCCGAGCCGATATGCGATTTTTCCAGCACGGCGATGTTGGTGAGCCCGTGGTTTTTGGCAAGGTAGAATGCAGTTGCAAGACCGTGGCCGCCGCCGCCAATGATGATAGCATCATATTCGGCTTTGGGCGCAGGGTTGCGCCAGGCGGGGGTCCAACCTTTGTTGCCAAACAGCCCCTCTGTGATGACTTTCAGACCAGAATAGCGCACGGAGCAGCCCCTGTAGGTGTTGCGGCAGTAAAACCGGTTTTGACGACCCACTTCAAGGACAAGCGCGACATGCACAGCACGCCTGCGACAGAATGCGTCGCGAGTGGTTGTTTTGGCTGCGGGCAGCGACTGGTATCAGGGATGTCTTGCAGCTGTCAAACCGCATGAACATAGCGCTGTTGGCAGTTAAAGCCCCTTGGTCTGATAGGTTTTTGCGATGCGACCGATTGACACCAGATAGGCCGCGACGCGCAGATCTTCGACTTCTGGGCGCGAATGCCACACCTCTCGCATGGCCTGATACGCGCCCCGCATGGTGTCATCAAGGCCGGACCGCACCAGTTCCAGTTCACCCGCGCCGCGCAGGTAGCGTTCTTTGAAACCGGGAGACATCGTCCAGCTTACGCCTTTTTCAGAAGACAATCGTTCCAATTCGTCCACCAGCAGAGTATGGCGGGCCTCTTCGGCGCGGCGCTGCATGCGGCCAAACCGGATATGCGACAGGTTTTTCACCCATTCAAAGTAGGAAACCGTCACCCCGCCCGCGTTGGCATACATATCGGGCACGATCACAACGCCCATTTTTCGCAGAATTTCATCGCCGCCAAAAGTTATCGGGCCATTTGCCGCCTCGATGATCAGTGGCGCTTTTATGCGCGCGGCGTTGCCGACATGGATCACCCCTTCCAGGGCTGCCGGGATCAGGATATCGCAGTCAACTTCCAGCAGACTTGCGCCATCTTCAACATAGGTGCCCCCGGCAAATCCCTTTACCGACCCCATGTTTGCGTTCAGATGCTGGCGGACCGCTTCGATATCAAGGCCATTTGCATTCAGCAGACCGCCGTCCCGCTCGATAATGGCGACGACTGTGCAGCCGTCTTCTTCGGACAGGAATTTAGCCGCATGGTAACCCACGTTCCCTAGCCCCTGAACCACCACGCGCTTGCCATCAAGATCGCCGCTTAGCCCGGCTTTAGCAGAATCTTCTTTATGGCGGAAGAATTCCCGCAACGCGTATTGCACGCCACGACCCGTCGCCTCGACCCGGCCTTGGATACCGCCCGCATGGGGTGGCTTGCCGGTGACACAGGCTTTGGCATTGATATCGGTGGTGTTCATGCGGGCATATTGATCGGCAATCCACGCCATTTCACGTTCCCCGGTGCCCATGTCGGGGGCGGGCACGTTTTGCGCGGGGTGGATCAGGTCGCGCTTGATCAGTTCATAGGCAAAACGTCGGGTAATCTGTTCCAGTTCGTGTTCGTCCCATGCGCGCGGATCAATGCACAAACCGCCCTTCGATCCGCCAAACGGCGTTTCAACAAGGGCACATTTGTAAGTCATCAGGGCAGCGAGTGCTTCTACTTCATCCTGGTTCACGCTCATCGCATAGCGGATGCCGCCTTTGACGGGTTCCATATGTTCGGAATGCACAGACCGGTAGCCGGTGAAGGTTTCAATCTTGCCGCGCAGACGGACGCCAAACCGGACCGTATAGGTGGAATTGCAAACCCTGATCTTTTGTTCCAGACCGGGGCTAAGGTCCATCAATTTGACTGCTCTGTTGAACATCAAATCGACGGATTCCCGAAAGCTTGGTTCACCAGTAAGCTGCATGCCCGTCTCCCGTGGCGGTCGGTGCGTCCATGCGCATCTGGCGTTACCCTTACGGTATCTGGTTAATGAAGTGATTAAAAAAACAGCAGTTTAAAAAGAATTCCCTCTGCTCCGCCAAAATCGGTCAAAAAGTGATTCGAATTGTTCGGATGTAGTCGTGCCAATGGCGTGTAAAGCCTCGCCGGGTGTTACGTAGCGCTCACCGATCCATTCCCGCCATGTGACCGATCAATCAGCAATCACGCCCGGGGAGGGGGAGTGTTTCGGCCGACGTGGGATTTCATCACCGTCGGCGCAATCCGCCATATTTCCACCTCACCTCGGCGATTACAGGCCTGGGGTCGAGAGGTGTTCCCTGTGCTTGCCCTGTTTTGGTTTGGCTTGGTTTGGTTTGGGAAAATGCTTTTGGACGCGTGGTGGAGAGTACGATTTTGAAAAGCAATTCAATACTAAATAACTTTCGCGGAACCATCGTTGCAGCGCACAAGCGATTTGCCAAAGACGAAGGCGGCGCGGTGATGGTTTTTGCCTTGGTCCTGTTTATCTTGATGGTCATGATGGGCGGCCTGGCCGATGATCTGATGCGCTATGAAACGACGCGGACCGCCCTGCAAAACACGCTGGACAGATCGACATTGGCGGCGGCAAGTCTGTCACAGACGCTGCAACCGGAAGCCGTTGTACGCGATTAGGTTGCCAAAGCCTTGGCCGATGCAAAGCCATTTTTTCTTCATGTGATCGGGATCAACGAGATGAAAGCCCCCGGGGCTTCGACCGCTGAACAGCGGGTCAACAATGTTGAAATCGTGCTGGTCCTTGACGTTTCCGGGTCGATGAGCGGCACAAAAATCACCAATCTGAAATCTGCGGCGGCGGAATTTGTCGATACGTGTTCATGACCCGCGAGATCATGTTGCAACAATCCGTTGATATTGTGATGCGCGAGCTGCGGCTTGGGCATTATCCCGCCCCCGTGACCACGGACAAACTGAAATCCGAAATCTGCAAACGCACCGTTGTTGTCAGTGACTGTTCAGCCAACATCATGATCGAATTGCAAAAAGTCAGCGCCGCCAGATTTGCGCTGCCCACGGCGTCGACCGAATGCCGTGACCTGAGCCTGCCTGCAAGCCCCAGCACCACCCTGAATATCGGTGCGGAAAACGAACGTATGCTGATGCGGACGTGCATTATCGTCGATGCACTTTTTCCGACGACAGGCATTGGCCTAAGCCTGACGCGAACCACCAACGGTGGGGGCGTCCGAATTTTGGCTGTGTCTGCGTTTGCGAACCAACCCGGTTGAGGCGTGCGTAGATGTTGCCCCGATTTCCCCAGTCCAGCAGTTTTCCCACGACGAGACCGGCAAAGTCATGGCCGAAACAGTCATTGTGCTGGCAATGCTGCTTTGGTCTTTTTTGGCGATGTTCGTCTACTGGGATTCGTTTCGGGCGATGAATACCGTGGAAAAGCCTTCCTACACGATATCGGACATCATCTCACGCGAGATGCAGGTGCTGCCAACCACTTACTTTGACGCTATGAAACGCGTGGCCAACCTTTTGATCGACAGCGACCAGGATATAAAGCTGCTCGTCACCAGCATCACCTACAAACAGGCAGCGCTGGAATATCAGGTGCTTTGGTCGTATTCGCCCGGCGCCGCCATGGAAGAGCTGACCACCAGCAAGTTGCCAGATCTGAAAAGCCGAATCCCGGCCATGTCCGATGCCGATTACGCAACGATTGTGGAGATCGAAATGCCATACCTGCCGACGTTTAACATCGGTATGAATGCGATGCCGTTTCGACAATTCATCATCACGCGGCCGCGCTTTGTGGCCGCGACATGCCTTTCTGGCAGGGCCTGCACCTGATCGCTTTCGCCCGCGCTTTTTGTGAAATGCCTCGGACTTCCGATCCGGGGCATTTTGCGTAAATGCACATTGGGTCTGCGATGGACGGGCCTTGCTTGGGTCAGATAACGGGGATAATTTCATATCAGCACTTATTGCCAGTCACGCCAAAGGGGCCAACCATGTCGATCCGGCCAATTGTTCAAGAAGTCAAAGCCATGCCAACGATGGAGGGTGCGGGTGTTCACTTGCACCGCGCATTTGGCTTTCAGAACCCCGAACAAATGGACCCGTTCCTGCTGTTTGATGATTTTCGCAATGAACGCCCGGAAGATTTCTATCGCGGCTTTCCGTGGCATCCGCATCGCGGGATTGAAACGATCACCTATGTGCTGGCCGGATCGGTCGATCACGGCGACAGCCTTGGCAATGTCGGCACCCTGCGCGGCGGCGATGTGCAATGGATGACGGCAGGGCGCGGCATCTTGCATCAGGAAATGCCCAAGGGCAACGCCAAGGGCCAGATGCACGGGTTTCAGCTCTGGGCCAACCTTCCCAGCAGTCTGAAGATGACCGCGCCACGCTATCAAGATGTAAAGGGCCGCGATATTCCCGAGGTTATGGAAGATGACGGCACCGTCGTTAAGGTGATCGTCGGGTCGTTCTGGGGCAAAACCGGGCCGGTTGACGGGATTGCGGCTGATCCTCAGTATCTGGATATCTATGTGCCACCCGGCCTGCGCAAAGTGTTCAAAGTTGATACATATCGCCGGGCTTTCGCCTATATTTTTGAGGGCACGGGCACTTTTCGCGATGCCAGCCGCCCGCGCGGCGTATTGCTGGAAAAAGAGGTGCGCGGCGAAGAGGTGAACATTCGTGACCTCTCCGGCGACCGCACGCTTATTCAGTTTGGAACAGGCGACGAAGTGACCGTGCAGGCAGGGCCGGATGGTATGCGCTTCTTGCTGATTTCGGGCGCGCCCATTCAGGAACCTGTGGCATGGCACGGGCCAATTGTGATGAACACCCAGGCGGAACTGCAACAAGCCATGGCCGAGTTGCGCAACGGGACGTTTATCAAGCCCGCACACTGAAACCTTGCTTGGGGCGATTTGCATTGTCGCGCAGCCCCAGTCAGGGCTAAATAGCGCTTTGACAACCTGCGGAGTGTTGCGATGAGCCGGCCCATAATGTCACTTATCGGCGGCGGGTTGTTGGCCACTCTTGCCGCTTGCAGCCACCCGCCAGGGCTGGAGGCGGGGCCGCGCATCCTGCCATCTGACCAACCGGTGGAATTGCTGCCGCTGGACGGCCTTTTGGCCCAAGCCGATGGCGGCTCCGCGAGCGATGCAACGGCTGCGGCCTTGGCGGCACGGGCAGCCGGGTTGCGCGCCCGGGTGGCAGCAAACTAATGCCGCGCTGCGTTGCATGCCTGCGCACAACCCGCTAACAGCACGTCATCTGATTTGATGACGGAGTCCGCTATGCCCGCCCCTTTGCGTCTTGGACTTGCCGGGCTTGGCACGGTTGGAGTAGGTGTTGTGGGCATCGTGCAGCGCCATGCCGATCTGATCAGCGCAAGAACGGGCCGCGATGTGATTATCACGGCTGTTTCTGCCCGTGACAGGACCAAAAATCGTGACGCGGATCTTTCGGCCTATGCGTGGGAGGCTGACCCCGTAGCGCTTGCACAGCGCGGTGATGTCGATGTTTTCATTGAAGTTATGGGCGGCTCTGAAGGGCCTGCGCGGGATGCGACCAAAGCCGCAATCGCTGCGGGCAAAGATGTGGTAACCGCCAACAAGGCGTTGCTGGCGCATCACGGCCAGTCGCTGGCTGAGGCGGCTGAGGCCAAGGGCCGTGTCATCCGGTTTGAAGCGGCCGTTGCGGGCGGCATTCCTGTGATCAAGGCGCTCACCGAAGGCTTGGCTGGCAATGCCATGCGCCGCGTGATGGGGGTGATGAATGGCACTTGCAATTACATCCTGACCCGGATGGAAAGCGCGGGCCTGCCCTATGACACCGTGTTTGAAGAGGCCCGCCAGCTTGGCTATCTTGAAGCCGACCCGAACCTTGATGTCGGCGGGATTGATGCGGGGCACAAATTGTCGTTGCTGGCGGCCATCGCCTTTGGCACCAAAGTCAGCTTTGGCGCAGTAGAACTTGAAGGCATCGGGGCCATTTCGATCGACGATATCAAACTCGCCGCCGATATGGGATTTAAAATCAAGCTGTTGGGCGTTGCACAAATGACCGGGCGCGGCCTCGAGCAACGCATGACGCCGTGCCTTGTGCCCGCAGACAGCCCGCTTGGCCAGCTGCAAGGCGGCACCAATATGGTGGTGCTGGAAGGCGATTCCGTGGGCCAGATTGTCATGCGCGGCGCAGGGGCCGGCGCGGGGCCAACGGCCAGTGCTGTGATGGCTGATGTCATGGATATTGCGCGCGGCACGCGGGTGTCAACCTTCGGGCGACCCGCCATCAGCCTTATGACCCCGATCGCGGCAGCAGCCGCGACCCCCGCCCCGTATTACATGCGCATGACGTTGCTGGACAAACCCGGTGCATTGGCCAAAATTGCCACTGCCTTGGGCGACGCGGGCATTTCCATCGACCGGATGCGCCAATACGGTCATGCCGGGGCACATGCGCCGGTTTTGATTGTAACGCACAAGGCGACCCGTGATGATGTCGCCCATGCGATGGGTCTATTTGCTTCTACGGCCGTGCTGGTCGGTGATCCCGTCGCAATCCGCATCGAAGAGGTTTAAGCCGTTAGCGCCACCATGCTTGCCCAAAGTTGTGCGGGCAGGTTAGGAGAGAGCAACGATGATGATGCGATTTTCAAAGGACAGCGAAACCATGGCCACTGTAGAGGAATTTCAAGACCGGCTTTTGTCGCTTGGTCTTGCCCGCGTTTCTGAAGCGGCGGCTTTGGCCTCAGCGGCCTTGATTGGCCGCGGCGATGAAAAGGCCGCAGATCAGGCGGCGGTCAATGCCATGCGGGATCAGTTGAACTTGCTGGATATTGCCGGCGTCGTGGTGATCGGCGAAGGCGAACGGGATGAGGCGCCGATGCTTTACATTGGCGAAAAGGTTGGCACCGGCAACGGCCCGGCAGTCGACATAGCACTTGACCCGCTGGAAGGCACCACGCTGACCGCCAAGGACATGCCCAATGCCCTGACCGTCATCGCCATGGCGCCGCGTGGCACGCTGCTGCACGCGCCGGATGTTTATATGGAAAAGCTGGCAATCGGGCCGGGCTTTGCCGTGGATACAGTGACCATGAGCATGAGCCCATCTGAACGCGTTCGTGCATTGGCGGCGGCAAAGCGCTGTAGCCTTAGCGACATCACCGTTTGCGTGCTGGAACGCCCCCGACATGAGGCAATGATCGAAGAGTTGCGCGCGACCGGTGCTGCGATCCGGTTGATCACCGATGGTGACGTGGCGGGAATAATTCACTGCGCCGAGGCGGCGGTCACTGGGATTGACATGTATATGGGATCTGGTGGCGCGCCCGAAGGCGTGTTGGCGGCTGCCGCATTAAAGTGCATGGGCGGCCAGATGTATGGCCAGTTGCTGTTTCGCAACGATGATGAACGTGGCCGTGCACGCCGCGCCGGGATCACCGATTTCAACCGCATCTATACCCGCGACGATCTGGTAACCTCGGATGTGATTTTTGCGGCCACTGGTGTGACACAGGGGTCAATTCTGAAAGGCATTCAGATGGAACCCGGTTGGGTGACAACCGAAACCATCTTGATGCGGTCAAAGACCGGATCGGTGCGCCGGATGACCTATCGCAGCCCGGTAAAGTGACGCCGCAAAAAGTTTTGAGAAAACTTTTTTGAAGGATTTTCTGAAAATCCTTGATCCGGCGCAGACTTGCGATCCATGGGTGAATGAGGCAAGTCAGACCAATGAAAGCCCCTGCGTTTCTGAATGTTGAAGCTTCACTGACCGGGCGTCGCTGGGTCGGGCCTTCGGATGATCAGAACCGCCGGGCCGAAGCGATGGCGCAGATCACTGGCCTGCCCTTGGCTTTGTGTGGAACGCTTGCTGCGCGCGGGGTTGCCCCGCCCGACGCTGCGGCGTTCCTTGCCCCGGTTCTGCGCGATTTACTGCCTGATCCGTTGCGGCTGAAGGATATGGCACAGGCGGCTTCGCGGTTTCTGCACGCAGTTCACGCTGGCCAGCGCATTGCCATTTTCGCCGATTATGATGTGGATGGCGGGGCCTCTGCGGCCTTGTTGATCATCTGGCTGCGGGCAATGGAGCGGCAAGCAACCCTGTATATCCCCGACCGCATCGACGAAGGTTACGGCCCGAATGTGCCCGCGATGGCGGATCTTGCGGCATCGCACGACCTGATCCTTTGTGTCGACTGCGGCACGCTGAGCCATGATCCGATCGCGGCGGCAAAGGCGGCGGATGTTGTGGTGCTGGACCATCACCTTGGTGGCGAAACTTTGCCTCCCGCGCATTCTGTAGTGAACCCGAACCGGCAAGACGAAGATGGATCGCTTGGCTATCTCTGTGCCGCGGGTGTCGTGTTTTTGATGCTGGTTGAAGCAAACCGGCAGTTGCGAAAACAGGGCATGCAAGGCCCCGATTTGATGGCAATGCTGGATCTTGTGGCGCTGGCGACTGTGGCCGATGTGGCCCCGTTGATCGGGGTCAACCGCGCGTTGGTGCGCCAAGGCTTAAAGGTGATGGCGCGCCGTGACCGGCTGGGCATCCGGGCACTGGCCGATGTGGCACGGATGGATCAGGCACCAACCCCTTACGCGCTGGGGTTTCTTTTGGGGCCGCGCGTCAATGCGGGCGGTCGTATCGGGCAGGCCGATCTGGGCGCGCGGTTGCTGGCCACCGATGATCCGCACGAGGCGGCGGCGCTGGCCGAACGGCTGGATGTGCTGAACACCGAGCGCCGCGATATTGAGGCCGCCGTGCGTGCCGCAGCGATGGCGCAGGCCGAAGCGCGGGGCTTTGATGGCCCGTTGGTTTGGGCGGCTGGCGAAGGCTGGCATCCCGGTGTGGTTGGCATTGTGGCCGCCCGTTTGAAGGAGGCCGCAAACCGACCCGCCGTCGTGATTGGCTTTGATGGCGACGAGGGCAAAGGATCGGGGCGGTCAATCTCGGGCGTTGATCTGGGATCGGCTGTGCAGCGATTGGCCAGCGAAGGGCTGCTGCTGCGCGGCGGCGGGCACAAGATGGCGGCAGGGCTTTCGGTCGCGCGCGACCAGTTGGAAGCAGCAATGGCACGGCTGGGGGAATTGCTGGCCAGGCAAGGCGCCGGCGAGGCGGGGCCTGCCGATCTGCGGCTGGACGGGCTGTTGATGCCAAGTGCCGCGACAATGCAACTGGTTGAACAAATAGATCAAGCGGGGCCTTTTGGCGCATCGGCCCCTGCCCCGCGATTTGCCTTTGCCGATCAAGCGGTAAGCGGGCGGCGCATTGGCGAGAACCATCTGCGGATCACCTTTGGCGATGTGGGTGCGCCAAAACTGGAAGCGGTGGCCTTTGGCGCATTCGATGGCCCGCTGGGGCCAGCATTGGAAAACCCCGGTCATCAGCGGTTTCATCTGGCCGGGCGGCTGGAGATTAATACCTATGGCGGCCGGTCTAAAGTCCAGTTGCGGCTGGAAGATGCAGCGCGTGCTTGATCTGGTTGCAAAATCTTATTTTTTGACTTGCGAGTCGGGAAATGCCCGACTAAGACACGGCTTAGATAGTGGTCCGTTCGTCTATCGGTTAGGACACCAGGTTTTCAACCTGGGAAGAGGGGTTCAACTCCCCTACGGACTGCCATCTTTTCCAGAAAATGCGTTTCAGGGTCATGTGAATTCTTGCTTCGGCTTGCAGTGTATTGCAAGGATCGTCAAAGCAATGCAGCGATACGGCTGTGCATTCACGACAGGTGATCCGGTGCGCAAAAATAGTCTTCTGAGTTTGACCCTGATTTGTGTTTCGTGGCTGGCGGCCGTGGCAGCGTCTGCTGCACCCTGTGGCAATACGGCCGCAGGATATGAAGACTGGAAATCGGTCATGGCCAAAGAAGCGGGCAAGACCGGTATTGGCGCGCGCGGGCAAGAGGCCTTGATGGGCACCAATTATTCGACCAAAACAATTGGTGCAGACCGCAATCAGAAAAGCTTTAAATACACCCTGGCAAAGTTTTTGCAGGTGCGCGGGGCAGATGCCATCGTGGCGCAAGGGCGCAAGCGCAAGGCCAAGAACCCTGATTTCTATGCTGATCTGGAACGCAGCTACGGCGTGCCAGCCGGCGTAATTTTGGCGATCCACGGCATGGAAACCGGCTTTGGCGGCTTTATGGGTGATACGAATGTCGTGTCTGCTATTGCAACGCTGGCCTATGATTGCCGTCGAACCGAGTTTTTTACAGGCCACCTGTTGGCCGCATTGGAACTGGTGGACCGCGGCACGATCAGCAGCAAAACCACAGGCGCAAAACACGGTGAAATCGGCCATACGCAGTTTCTGCCCGGAAATGTTCTGGCCTACGGCGTCGATGGCAATGGCGATGGACGCGTTGATCTGACCAACCAAACCGATGCGCTGGCATCAACCGCGAACTTCCTTGCCCAAAAGGGCTGGCGCGCGGGTGCCAGCTATCAAAAAGGCGAGGCCAATTTTGCGGTTATCAAAGAATGGAATGCGGCCGGCGTTTACCAACAGGCGATAGCCATCATTGGATCAAAGATTGACGGCTGATACAGCAAACAACGCGCCATGGTGCGCTCGTGTTACCTTAGTCTTCGCCAGCCATTTCTGCCGAAAATAGCGTGGCTTGCGCTCTGCCCGCCCGTTTGGAGACGTAGAGGGCTTGGTCCGCATCGCCAACCATTTGCTTTGGGTCGACGATTGCATAAAGCGATGACAAGGTCATGCCGATGCTGGCCGCGATGCGGCAGGTCTGGCCATCGAATGCCATTGGCAAACTGACGGCGGCAATGATCCGCCGTGCGATTTGTCGCAAAAGCACAGCATCGGCAAGTGCTGGCAAAACTATAACGAATTCATCCCCGCCAACCCTGGCCACGGTATCGCCGTTGCGGGTTTCGGCAGCAAGAACCTTGGCCACTTCACGCAACACATGGTCACCGGCGGCATGGCCAAGGCTATCATTCACAGCCTTGAAGTAATCCAGATCAATGTGCATCAAAGAAAACGGTATGGCTTGGCGCGTCAAGTTGGCAAGGTCTTGATCAAGCGCGCGGCGGTTGCGCAGACCGGTTAAAGTATCGGTCATTGCCTGTTCTTCGGCTTCAATCTTTGCGCCTTGCAGACGCAGGTTAAGGTTGCGCAACTCGTCCATGACGGCAGATTTCGCTTCGACCAGATACATCAATTCGACCGTCAGGTCGGTTGGCGCAAAATCGGCATCGGTCAGCGCATGGTGGCGCACAGCATCAATCACGCCAATTCCGAAAGACAGATTGATCAGCAGGCCGCCCCCCCTGGCGCGTGGCAGGGCAATACCACGCATAGCAGGCAAATGGCTGTCGCGCGGGGCAAGATACAGTCGTTGGCCTGCATGGGCTATCAAGCTTTGCATGTCAGAAATGCCGCCGGGGCGCCGGATTTCAAACAAATCAAACAGGCTTTTCTCAACCAACACCTGCCCGGGAAACAACTTGGCAAGTGTTGATCCAGCACTGACGATTTCCCCCGAAGGAGAGAGGCATATATGCATCGGCATCAATTGGTCGATTGCGGCCAGATCAAGGCTGATATCGGTTTCTACAGCGCTGCCATCCATCGGTTATCCCGCCTTTTCCGCAAGATCAAAGCGGCGCCCGGCAGAAAAGCTTTGTTCCAGAATATGAATGTTGATCCCTTCGGCGCCATTTTCAAGCCACTGGTGATCCATCAAAACCAACGCACCGTAATCATCCGCCATGGTGCGAAGCAACCCAAGCATGACGTGGCCGCCACCCTGCACCGGCGCATGACAGGTCAGAAAAAATTTGTCCGCGCCAAGTTCCGCAAGGGCAAGTTTGGGCATATCAAGATCCGGAACCGCCATTCTGCCACGGCCCGGCAAATCTTCAAGTGAATGCAGAAAATCGACAAAATCGACGCCGCCAAAGCGCAGCAACCTGCGCAACGCTTCGACATTGGGATGGCTGACAAGATAGGTACCCAAGTCTTCCAAAACGGTTTCACGCGGACGGTCCAAATGCTGGGCAGCGGCATTGATAACCGCGTCTGTCAGGCCTGCGTCATAGGTCAACATCGCTTCGAAACTGTCAAAGCCAAGCTCTGCCTTGCGCGCAACGACCGCCCAAACATTCGCGCCATAAGTATCGCGCAAAAAGCATTGCAGTGATCGGTTGATAAGACCGTGCATAGGCCGTTGTCCTTGCTGGTTGCCAAAGGCCTAGCGGTAAGGAATTAACAAACCCTTACGGCTTTGAGCCTGGGGTGCATTCGTTTACTTGACAATGACAAGACTGCGATTGCCAAGGGTCATCTGGTTCATCGGTGCAGGGGTAATATCTGGTGGACCGGCCTGCATTTGGCTGATGATCGCAGACCCGGTTGCATCATAGGGTAAATAGCCCTTCAGCGTGGTCACCGCGCGCTGCTCGATACCGCCTTCTGCCTGCACCAATGCCACATATTGCATCGACAGGCCTGCGTCGCGCAGCACCAATATTGCCTCATTGCCGGGGTAAGATTGCGTAAAGTCAGCGACCACCATCGCGCAACCCGGTTTGCCGTCGGGCAAGGCAATGCGGCAAGCCGCCAACCAACTTGCAAGCTGATAGCCGTCAACGCTTGCCAATAACCGGTCACGCTCGGCGGTCGCAGATGCGGGTTGCACGGGCAAAATTGCAGTCAGACCTGCCAGCACCTTCGCAGGGTCTGCAATTGGCGCATCCGCGTCATACGTACCTGCCGAGGCCAAGGCAGTCGCCAATGCTTCCTGCCCCGGCTCTTTCGATAGCAAATCCAAAGTTGCCCGCGCATCAGACCCGGCATAGCCCAATGCGTCGAATTGGCGCAGATCAAGGTCCGCCACAGAGGTGGCCCCGGATTGATACATGGACACAAGACTATTGGCGGAAATGCGTTCGGCATTCAAAAGCGGCGTCAACCACAGCGCCGCTGCCGCCACCCCTGCGACAGCCATCACTATGTTGCCTTGCCGGATACGCGCCATCCAGCCCGCGCGGCGGATGACGGCGGCCGCATAAAGAACTGCGTAACCCACTGCCAACGCAGCCATCAGTGCGGCAAACAACCGGTCGGGCGTCCAGCCGTATTGATGCACGCGCAGCCAGATCGAATAGGCGGCCAGTCCCGCTGGTATCGGCAATATCACCGCCAAAGCCTGCGTTGCGCGGGCCAACATCGGGCTTTGCGTGGCCTCACCGTCGCTTTGATCAATGGCCGTTGTGATCAATGTGGCCGCAGCCGCCGTCATGCAAAGCAGCGTCGCCGCCACCGACAAGCCGCCAAACAGGCCCGACAACCCTTGCACAGGCAGGGCTGCGACGAACACCACCATCACCACCAAAACCACCGGCAACAGCAGCCGAAGCAAGCGCAAGATCAGATAGGGTGACACGAAATCTTTCATTTCCTGCACCACAGCCAGCGCCAGGCCCAGCGTCAGGCCAGTCACCAGAAAAGGCACAACCTTTTGTGCGATCAGGTCTTTGATGACGGTCAGCCCGACAATCGACAGCAGCATATCCGAAAGATAGATCACTCCCCAGACCACCGCCACAAAAACCCAAGCGGCGGCATAGCGCACAACAATCGTCCATGCCGCCGAAAAAAGCGCCGGATAATCGCGCCAACCGGGGCCGAAGGCCGCAACGATAAACGGTAAAGGCACCGTGCCCACTATCATCGCCGCCAGAACTGGAAATGGACCGAAAAAGAAATTATCCACAGTTTCAAAGCGAAAACTGGCCCAAAGAAACAATACGGTTGTCACGGATGCCAAAGCCAAAGTCGCAACGGCCGCGCGAAGCAAGGACAGCGGCCCCGTCAAAGCTAACAGCCCCGTAAAGAATGTGGTCGCAAAAACAACAAGCGCCAAAAACCCTCGTTCACTTAACGTATCGCGGTCGACGATCTGGGCAAGGCCATAAAAGCAAAGCCCTGCCAACGCGCCAATCGTGGCCATTTGCACACGCTGAAATATGACATTATCCATGATTGCCCCTGCCGCTGCTTTGCCAAAGCCTACGGCTGGATGGTGGATGTTACCAGTCTGGCTGATACTTTCCTTATGATAACAGGGCAAAGCGTCACCTCGGGCACAGCGGCCCGGCGGTGCAACCCACAGGATGCGGCCTTGAATTTCACGGCCAAGACCGTCTGCGCCCGTTATCGCTGCAATCAGACGCTTCGAACCCGTCTTCTGGCCGACCATAAAAGTTATCGGATCGGGGGACTCGTGCCTTTTGGCGTCAGACAGGGACACTTGATCCGGCACAGCGTTGCCTTAAGTGGTTGTCGTGTCGTCCGTGCTTTTTCGTTTATCTGCGCCTGAATTCAGGCCGTGTGTGTGGGGGGGGGTATCACCGGTATCACCGCGTCAGCGTTCGGGTCGCTGCATGTTTCCTTGCATCACGCGCGGTGGGCAAGCAAGATCACGGCGGCACCAAAAAGCGCAAGTCCCGCGCCTAGCAGATCAGCACGGTCTGGCGCGCTGCCTTCAACGGCCCACATCCACGCAAGGCTTGCCACGATATAAACACCGCCTTAAGCCGCATAATTGCGCCCCGCCGTCAGGGACGGCGTCAAGGCCAGCAGGTAAGCAAACGCGGCCAGTGCCAGGATGCCTGGGATCAGCCAAAGCGGTGATGCCCCAATCGCCACCAAGCCCATACCGCGAAATAACCGCCGATCTCAAGCATCGCAGCAAGGGGATACAGCAAGATCATCCCGGATCCCGCCATTGGTTCACAATCGGATAGCGCCGATCAAGACCAAAGGCTTTCGGCGTTAGCCTTGTGCCGGGGGCGGCTTGGAACCGCTTGTATTCGCTTAGGTAAAGCAGATGTTCCACCCGCTTGACGGTGGCCCGGTCATGGCCTTCAGCCACAAGTTCGGCCACGGATACCTCGCGGTCCACCAAGCCGTCGAGTATCGCATCCAGCACCGGATAAGGTGGCAAGCTGTCATCATCACGCTGGTTGGGGCGCAACTCGGCTGAGGGCGGTTTGCTGATCACACGCGCCGGAATCATCTGGCCCGGTGGGGCCAGCATCCAGTCGCGGTGGTTTTCATTGCGCCAACGGCAGGTTTCAAACACGCGGGTTTTGTACATGTCCTTGATCGGGTTAAAGCCGCCGTTCATATCGCCGTAGATGGTGCAATAGCCCACCGCCACCTCGGATTTATTGCCTGTGGTCAGCAGCATTTCACCGAACTTGTTCGACAGCGCCATCAGCATCAGCCCGCGCAGGCGGGATTGGATGTTTTCTTCGGTCAGGCCCGGTTCGGTGCCCTCAAACAAATGCGCCAAGGCATTTCCAACCGCGCCCTGTGCGCCTGATATTGGCACGGTATCCAGACGGCAGCCGATGTTGCGGGCCACTTCGGTCGCGTCATCCAGCGAGTGTTGGCTGGTGAATTCCGATGGCAGCATCACGCAGCGCACATTTTCCGGGCCAATCGCATCGGCGGCGATGGTTGCGACAATGGCACTGTCTATGCCGCCAGACAGGCCAAGCAGCACCTTCTTGAAGCCGGTTTTCGCCAGATAGTCGCGGGTTGCCATCACGCAGGTGCGATAGTCCGCTTCCCAAATTGTGGGGATGGTTGCCATCATCCCGCGTTCCGCGCGCCAGCCTTCACTGGTTTTGGTGAAATCAATATGGGTGATCACTTCGTCAAACTGCGGCAGTTGTGCGGCCAGTTGCCCGCCGGGGTTCAAAACGAACGACGCGCCATCGAACACCTGATCATCCTGCCCACCGATCATGTTCAGATACACCAGCGGCAACCCGGTTTCCACCACCCGCGCCACCATCAGGTTCATCCGAACTGAAGGCTTGCCACGATGGTAGGGCGACCCGTTGGGGATCAACAAAATCTCGGCCCCTGTTTCCGCCAAAGTCTCGGCCACTTCCGGGTGCCAGGCATCTTCGCAAATCGGGCTGCCGATGCGCAGCGGCCCAATGCGGTAAGGGCCATGCACGTCTGACGGCGCAAACACGCGTTTTTCATCGAACACGCCATCATTGGGCAGGGTGTGCTTCAGAACCGTCGTCAGGATTTTACCGCCCTGCAACACATAAAAAGCGTTGTAAAGCTTGCCATCCTTCAGGTGCGGCCCACCAATGCCCAGCGCCGGGCCATCAGCACAAGCCAGCGCCAGCGCATCAATCGCCGCCATCGCCGCAAAGGCAAAGTCTGGTTTCATCACCAGATCCTGGGTCTGATAGCCGGTGATGAACATTTCGGTCAGCGCCACCATATCCGCCCCCGCATCGCGACCCTTGGCCCAAGCCGCCTGCGCCAATGCAGAATTTTCCGCAATATTCCCGACAGTGGGGTTCAATTGTGCCAGAGTCAGGCGAAAGGTGTCAGGCATTGCAGGGGTCTTTCCAAAGGCTTCCCCCGTGGTTCTAGCAGAGATGCGGGCAAGGAAAAGCCGATTGCGCCAAACACCGTGCCACGTGCTTGTCACCCCCTTGGCCCGCAGATAGTCTGACCAAGTTTTCCGCAAGCAGAGTCGCGGAGCCATGCCCTTGTGGCAGGCGATATTTCGGTCAGGGCAAGGGGCATTCTGGTGCAGATTTGGTTTGGACAGCGCATTTCCAAGGCGGCAGTTATCGCCGCAGGTTTTAGCATCGTGCTGTCAGGCAGCGCACTTGCGCAGGCCGAAGGTGATGTAATTTCCAAGCAATACGATGACGGATCTATCTATGAAGGCACGTTCAAAGATGGCCGCCAAGACGGCATCGGCACCTACAAACTGGCCAACGGTTATGAATACACCGGCGAATGGGTTGCCGGCGAGATTAAGGGCACCGGCAAAGCGCGGTTTCCGAACGGGTCGGTTTATGAAGGACTGTTCATCGCAGGAAAGCCGCAGGGCAAAGGCAAAATCACCTTCGCCGATGGCGGCACATATGACGGCGATTGGGCAGATGGAAAGATGACCGGCACCGGGATCGCCAACTATGCCAATGGCGCAGTCTATTCCGGAGCGTTCATCGACGGTGTGCATGATGGCCGGGGTGTGATCGAAAATCCGGGCGGCTATCGTTATGACGGCACCTGGGTTAAAGGCGTCAAAGAGGGGACTGGCAAAATAACCTACCCGGACGGGGCAGTGTACAACGGCGCATTGGTGCGTGGGCAACGGTCTGGCACGGGCACGCTGACCATGCCCGACGGGTTGACCTATATTGGCGCTTGGGCAGATGGCCAGATCAACGGCTTGGGCAAACTGACGCAACCGAACGGCGATGTCTACGAGGGCCCCTTGGTCAATGGTCAGCGTCAAGGCAAGGGCCGCGTGACCTATGGCAATGGCGATATTTATGAAGGCGACTTTGCAGCCGACAAACGCCAAGGCAAGGGTGTGTTCCGCGGAGCCGATGGCTATGTCTACGATGGCACCTGGGTGGCGGGCCAGATTGAAGGAACCGGCACTGTGACCTATCCCGACAAGTCGGTGTATGTGGGCCAATTCAAGGGCGATCAGTCCGAAGGCACCGGCAAGATCACCTATGCCGACGGGACAACCTACGAAGGCTTGTGGACATCAGGCGCAATTGCAGGCAAAGGCCGCGCGACCTATGCCAACGGCCTGATCTACGAGGGCAGCTTTGCCGATGCCAAACCACAAGGTCAGGGTGTGATGACCTACCCCGACGGCTATCGCTATGACGGGGAATGGAGCGAGGGGCAACGCCATGGCTCAGGCACCGCAACCTATGCTGACGGCACGGTTTACAAGGGCAATTTTGTGAATGGCCAACGCGACGGCATGGGCGAGATTACCATGAAAGACGGCTTCAAATATACCGGATCGTGGCAAGCCGGAGAGATTGATGGCAAAGGCATAGCGACCTATGCCAACGGCGATGTCTATGAAGGGCTATTCTCCAAAGGCAAGCGACAGGGTCAGGGTGTCATGCGCTATGCCTCAGGCGATGAGGCAGCGGGTGAATGGACCGGCGGCGGATTGACCGGGCCCGCCGCGCCTGACCCTGCGGCAAGCACAGCCCCGGCAGATGGTGCCGCCGTGCCTGCTGACGGCGTTGCCCCCGCAACAGATGGCGGTTGATTGGTCGCGGGTTGCTTAGACCACTGCCCCACTGTCCATCTTTTCCAAAAAACTGGCCGCGTCATGCAAAACGCGGTCCTTGTGGTCGCCGTCCATTTTATCCCACACGCGGTACATCTGCGCCACGCGGGGGTTTTTGACAAAACGGTCCCGATGCCGGGTCAGGAAATGCCAATATAGCAGATTGAAAGGACAGGCCTTGTCCCCTGACTTTTCTTTGACGCTATAGGCACAGCTTTTGCAATAATCTGACATGCGGTCGATATAGGCGCCGGATGATACATATGGCTTGGACCCCAAAACGCCACCGTCCGCATGTTGGCTCATCCCAATGACATTTGGCGCTTCGACCCATTCGAAGGCGTCGATGTAAACAGCCAGATACCAGGCATGCACATGCGCCGGATCAACGCCTGCCAGCAGCGCGAAGTTTCCCGTCACCATCAGCCGCTGGATATGATGCGCATAGGCCAGATCACGGGTCTGACCCACCGCGTGGCCCATGCAGTTCATTTTGGTGGGGGCACCCCAATAGACCGGCGGCAGCTTGCGATTGTGTTCCAGCCCGTTCTGCGCGGCATAATCGGGGCCGTGATGAAAATAGATGCCGCGCACGAATTCCCGCCAGCCGATGATCTGGCGGATGAAGCCTTCGGCGGCATTGATCGGCACAAGGCCCGTTTGCCAGGCAGCCTCGACCCGCTGACATACCTCCAATGGCGACAGCAGCCCGATATTCAAATAGGGCGACAGCAACGAATGCGACAGAACCGGATCGCCCATCAGCATGGCATCCTGATAATCGCCGAAAGTCGGCAGCGCGTGGGTCACAAAATGATCGAGGGCCTGCAGCGCCCCGGCCCGGTCCGTGGCCCATCCAAAGGGTCGCAACGTGCCGAAATTGTTGCCAAAGCGCCCGGCTACCAGTGCAAGCACCGCTTCAGTCACCGCATCAGGTTCAAACCGCAGGCCCGGCGTGCGAAACAGATCGGCCGTCGCGGGTTTGCGGTTGTCATGGTCATAGTTCCACTGGCCGCCTGCGGGCTTGTCACCATCCATCATCAGCCCGGTCTTGCGGCGCATATCGCGGTAGAAATATTCCATCCGCATCTGCTTGCGCTCTGCCGCCCAAGCCTCAAACTCCGGCGCGGAACAGATGAAACGATCATCCGGCAACAGGCGCATTGTTAGTGGTAACGCCTCCAACGCCGTGATCAGCCGCCATTCACCTGGGCGGGTGGCGATCACTTCGGTTGCACCAAATTCCGATGCGCGGCGCAGCAGTTCTGCCCCGATACTTGGCCCGGTTTGCAGAGCGTCGAGTTGTGAATAGGCAACGCGCCAGCCACCTGCCACCAAACTTGCCGCAAATTTACGCATCGCGGCCAGCACCAGTGCTATCTTTTGCGGGTGATGCGGCACATAGCTGCCCTCATCCTGCACCTCGGCCATCACCACCACGTCGCGCGCTTTGTTGGCCTCGCGCAGGGCTGCCATCTCCGCCGTCAACTGATCGCCAAGGATCAAAATCAGACGCGGGGCTACCATGAAATGCGCTTGCCTGCCCAATCAAAGAACCCGCCCGTATCAGCGGGGGTCAAACCACCCAGAACCGACAGGATATTGGCAGCAGAAACCTGTGGCGTAACCGTCGGATGAGCGCCGATATAAGCCGCGCCAAAGCCCGTGGCCACCGTGCCCGGATGCAGCAGAGCCACAATTGCCTGCGGATGGCTGCGCGCCGCTTCGATGGCACCGCTGTGGATCAACTGATTCAACGCGGCCTTTGCAGCCCGGTAGGAATACCATCCCCCCAGCGCATTATCCCCGATCGACGCCACCCGCGCTGACAATGCCACAAACCGCGCGGTGCGATCTTTTGGCAGCAGGCGCAGCGTATGTTTCAGCACCAAAGCCGGCCCGATAGCGTTCAATTCAAATTGCGCTGCAAGTGCGGCCGGATCAAGGGCCCGCAACGACTTTTCAGGCTTGAACGCCTCTATTTCCAGCGCACCTGTGGCCACGATGATGGTATCAAACTGCCGGTCCAACGCGCCCAGCACCCGGATAATGCTGGCCTCATCCGTCAGATCAAGTCCGTCACCAGACCGTGACAGCCCTACCACATCCTGCCCGGCGTCTTGTAAATTGGCAATCAATGCCCGCCCGATGCCACCCGATGCACCAATAATCAATGTCTGTGTCATATGCCTCTCCGTTACCTTTGGGGTATCTAGACCCAAGACAGGCTTTTGCAATTCACTTTGGTCTAAATATCCCCGCCGGAGGCACCCCGCATCTGCCGCAGTTGCCTTCGGCGAGGATATTTAGACCAAAGTGAATTGCCGCTGTTCTTTCGCAAAAAGCCCGGTATTGTTTGCGTCATGATAAGAGACATCCCATTCGCCACGACCTTGGGTGCATTTTGTATCGCATTTTCGGTTGGCCTGCTTCACCTTACGCTGCGCTGAGCGTGCCCTTTCGGGTGCGGCCGCTCGGATATGACAGCGCCCGAAAGTTGAAGCAAAACCCAGAAAACAGGACGATGACGATGACCGACAAAAGCACGCAGCCCCGTGTCTTGATCTTTGATACCACGCTGCGCGATGGCGAACAGTCGCCAGGTGCCACCATGACCCACACTGAAAAGCTGGAGATTGCGCATCTGCTGGATGACATGGGCGTCGACATCATCGAGGCAGGCTTTCCCATCGCATCCGAGGGCGATTTCGAGGCCGTCAGCGCGATTGCCAAGCAAAGCAAAACCGCCACCATCTGCGGCCTGGCACGCGCCAATTTCAAAGATATCGACCGCTGCTGGGATGCCGTTCGCCACGCAAAATCACCGCGTATCCATACGTTTATCGGCACATCGCCCCTGCACCGCGCCATTCCCAATCTGGATATGGACCAGATGGCGGAACGCATCCACGCGACCGTGACGCATGCCCGCAATCTGTGCGACAACGTGCAATGGTCGCCGATGGATGCAACCCGCACGGAACACGATTATCTGTGCCGGGTGGTAGAGATTGCCATCAAAGCCGGGGCCACGACGATCAACATCCCCGATACCGTGGGCTACACAGCGCCGCGTGAAAGTTCGGACCTGATTGCCATGTTGTTAAACCGCGTGCCGGGGGCCGATACGGTCATTTTCGCCACGCATTGCCACAATGATCTGGGTATGGCCACGGCCAATGCCCTTGCAGCGGTGGAGGCGGGCGCGCGCCAGATCGAATGCACGATCAACGGCCTTGGCGAACGTGCCGGCAATACCGCTTTGGAAGAGGTGGTGATGGCGATGAAAGTGCGCAATGACATTCTGCCGTACCGCACCCGCATTGATACCACCAAGATCATGAACATTTCTCGTAAAGTGGCCACCGTGTCGGGCTTTGCTGTGCAGTTCAACAAGGCCATCGTTGGCAAAAACGCCTTCGCGCACGAATCCGGCATTCATCAAGACGGCATGCTGAAGAATTCTGAGACGTTTGAAATCATGCGACCCACCGATATTGGTCTGGCAGAAACCTCGCTGGTTTTGGGTAAACATTCGGGTCGTGCTGCGCTGCGCGCCAAGCTGCGCGATCTGGGATACGAGATGGCCGACAACCAACTGGCCGATGTTTTTGTGCGCTTCAAGGCCTTGGCCGATCGCAAGAAGGAAGTCTACGACGACGATCTGATTGCCCTGTTGCAAGATCAGGGCACGTCGGACGCGCATGACACGTTGCAAGTGAAACGGCTTCGGGTGGTCTGCGGCACGGATGGCCCGCAAGAAGCTGAGCTTACCTTGACCATCGAGGGCGTGGACCATTCAATTGATGCCACAGGTGATGGCCCGGTTGATGCCGCCTTCAACGCGGTCAAAATGTTGTATCCGCACGGCGCACGGTTGCAGCTGTATCAGGTGCATGCCGTTACGGAAGGCACCGATGCGCAGGCCACGGTTTCAGTGCGGGTGGAAGAGGACGGGCGCATTGCAACGGGTCAATCAGCCGACACTGATACCGTCGTGGCATCGGTCAAGGCCTATGTAAATGCGTTGAACCGCTTGATTCAGCGGCGCAAAAAATCAGCGCCCGGCGATGATCTGAAATCAGTTCACTACAAAGATCAGCCCTGATTGCACTACACCATGAAAAAAATGCCATGCAGTCTTTGGCTGCGTGGCGATCTTCCAAATCTGGCTTAGTCGAACAATCAGGTGACCTCAAAGCCCCGGTTCCGTAGCGGCCCTTGACCTATATGCACATTTGCAACCTGATCCGCAGACTTCGCACAGCCTGTTTACAAGCCATTCCAGCGGCATCGCGCGCATCACATGACCCAAGACCCTTTCCCTTATTCCGCACGGGGCCTATACGATTTTCTTCGTGTAGCACAGCGAGTCGGCGTAACGCACGCCCGCGATAAACAGGATCAGCCAAGTCATGTCGATACTCTCCAGTCTTTTTTCGTCAGACATGGCGATCGACCTCGGCACCGCCAATACGCTGGTTTATGTGCGCGGCAAGGGCATCGTGCTGAACGAGCCGTCGGTGGTGGCCTATCACATCAAGGACGGTAAAAAACAGGTTCTGGCCGTGGGCGAGGATGCCAAGCTGATGCTGGGGCGCACACCCGGCAGCATTCAGGCGATCCGCCCGATGCGTGACGGCGTGATTGCCGATTTTGATACTGCCGAAGAAATGATCAAGCATTTCATCCGCAAAGTGCACAAGCGCACCACGTTTTCCAAGCCGAAAATCATCGTTTGTGTGCCATACGGCGCGACCCCGGTGGAAAAGCGCGCCATTCGGCAATCGGTGCTGTCGGCCGGCGCACGGCGTGCAGGGTTGATCGCAGAACCGATTGCCGCGGCGATTGGGGCGGGTATGCCGATCACCGATCCGACCGGCAATATGGTGGTGGATATTGGCGGCGGCACCACCGAGGTGGCCGTGCTGTCGCTGGGCGACATCGTTTATGCGCGCTCAGTCCGTGTTGGCGGCGACCGGATGGATGATGCAATCATCAACTATCTGCGCCGGCACCAGAACCTGCTGATCGGCGAGTCCACTGCTGAACGCATCAAAACCTCCATTGGCACTGCCCGGATGCCCGATGACGGGCGCGGCACGTCGATGCACATTCGCGGCCGCGATCTGCTGAACGGCGTGCCAAAGGAAACCGAGATCAACCAGGCGCAGGTTGCCGAGGCGTTGGCCGAACCGGTGCAGCAAATCTGTGACGCGGTGATGCAGGCGCTGGAAGCAACGCCGCCAGACCTCGCCGCCGACATTGTGGATCGCGGCGTGATGCTGACGGGTGGTGGTGCGCTTCTGGGCGATCTGGACCTGAGTCTGCGCGAACAAACCGGGCTTTCCATCTCGGTCGCCAACGAGCCGCTCAATTGTGTGGCGCTCGGCACTGGAAAAGCGCTGGAATACGAGAAACAACTGCGCCATGTGATTGACTACGATAGCTAAGCAAGAGGCCAGTGTTTGGCAGTGCACAGACCCGTCAAGTGAAACGAGGCCGCCGTGGCAAAGACCCGCACCGGGACTGACGAATTTGGCCGACCAATCCGCCGGATTCTGGTTGCGTTGTTGGTGTTGGTCTTGATGGCGATTTTCTTGCTGTGGCGCGTTGACAGCCCGCGCGTTGAACGGTTTCGGGCTGGCTTGGTGGACGCTGTGGTGCCAAGTTTTGAATGGGCCCTTGTGCCCGTCACCAAAGCCGTAGCGATGATCGATGATTTTCAATCCTATACCCGCATCTATGAACAAAACCAGGAATTGCGCCGTGAATTGCAGCAGATGAAGGCCTGGAAAGAAGCCGCCCTGCAGCTGGAGCAGAAAAACGCGCGCCTTCTGGATCTTAATCAAGTGCGGCTTGACCCCAACCTTACCCATGTCACGGGCGTTGTGCTGGCGGATTCGGGGTCACCTTTCCGGCAATCGGTGCTGTTGAATGTCGGCGAGCGCGACGGGATTTTGGATGGCTGGGCCACCATGGACGGCATCGGACTGGTGGGCAGGATCGCGGGCGTCGGCCCCAGCACCTCTCGCGTGATTTTGTTGACAGATAGCAACAGCCGCATCCCGGTCACCGTGCAACCCTCGGGCCAAAAGGCGCTGTTATCTGGCGATAACTCTACCTTGCCCCCGTTGGATTTTCTGGAGGATCAAGATCAGGTGCGCCCCGGCGACCGGGTGGTGACATCTGGCGACGGTGGCGTTTTTCCGGCTGATCTTTTGGTCGGACAAGTGGCACTTGGCAGTGACAAGCGCCTGCGCGTGGTGCTGTCAGCCGATTATGGCCGTCTTGAATTTCTGCGGGTGCTGCGCAGCCATCATCTGGCCCCCATCACCGATCCGGGTGGCATCGTGGCCCCTCCGCTGCCGCCCGCACCTGCCACTGCATTGGCGGCTACACCCAGCGCTGAACCCGCTGTTGCCACACCTGCCAGCGGCACGACAACAGATGTAATCAACGGCGATCCGGGCGAAAGCGATCCAAACGCTGTTATTCCGCAAAGCAATGTCGATGGCTGACGGGGTTGTCAGACGGGTTTGGCTTTACCGAGGTATTTTTGTCGGTCTTGCGCTTTTTATGTTGTTCGTGCGGCTCTTGCCGCTTGGAACTACGCCCGGACGCCTGCCCGGACCGGATGTTTTGCTGTGTGTCATGCTGGCTTGGGTGATGCGCAGACCCGACTATCTGCCGGTGATGATGATTGCGCTTATCGTGTTTCTTGAGGATATCATGTTGATGCGCCCGCTCG
Source organism: Pseudorhodobacter sp. (assembly GCA_043721855.1). Taxonomy (GTDB): domain Bacteria; phylum Pseudomonadota; class Alphaproteobacteria; order Rhodobacterales; family Rhodobacteraceae; genus JACMNW01. The sequence continues at coordinate 5,415 of JAYSPY010000087.1, read as the reverse complement.
GGTTATGGACAGCGCTTGTCGTGCTTGCCACCGAATTTCTAAGATCACGCGCCGCCTTGACGCGGGAACTCAGCTTTACGGTGGAATGGATGCTGATTGCGGGTTTGATGATCGGCCTGTTGCTGGCCTACCGTTTGTTTTTTGCGGTGGCTTTCGTTCCGCAGCCTGCCTTTGGCTTTGCTTTGACGCAAACATTATGGTCAATCCTGTGCTACCCTGTCGTTGTCATGGCGTCGCGCCTGATCCTTGATCTGCGCAAACCCGCGATGGGCGAGCTGGACGATAGGGGAAGGCGGCTTTGAGAAGATCGCCAAAAGATACCGAAGAGTCTGCAAGAAATATCACCAGGCGCGCCTTGCTGATGGGTGGCGGCATGGGGGCAATGGTTGCTGTCCTGGGCGCGCGGATGCGCTATATGCAGGTGGATCAGGCCGATCAATTTCGTCTGCTGGCCGAAGAGAACCGCATCAACATTCGCCTGATCCCGCCGTCTCGCGGCTTGATAGAGGATCGTAACGGCAAGCTGATTGCGGGCAATGAACAAAATTACCGCGTGGTCATAACGCGCGAAGACGCGGGCGACGTGGGTATGGTCTTGCGCAGACTTTCCAGCCTGATCCCGCTTTCGGCCGAGGATATTGAGCGGACGGTCAAGGAATCGGACCGCACCAGCCCCTTCGTGTCTATCATCGTGGCCGACCGTCTTAGCTGGGATGATCTTTCCAAGATTGCGCTCAATTCCCCCACGCTGCCGGGCGTTTCGCCCGAAGTTGGACTGTCCCGCGCGTATCCTACAAAACAGGATTTTGCACATGTGGTGGGCTACGTCGGCCCGGTCAGCGAAAAAGATCTTGAAGGCGTCGCCGACCCTGATCCGGTTTTGCAAATTCCCAAGTTCCAGATCGGCAAAATCGGGGTTGAGCGCTGGATGGAAGACCAGTTGCGCGGGTCGGCAGGCAACAAACGGATCGAGGTCAACGCCGTTGGCCGCGTGATGCGCGAATTGGAACGCAAGGACGGAATTCCCGGCGTCGATATCCGACTGACGCTGGATGTGGATGTGCAAAATTATGTGCAGGCCCGGCTAGGAGAGGAAAGTGCCGCCGCCATTGTGATGGATGTGACCAACGGGGATTTGCTGGCTATCGCGTCATCGCCCGGCTTTGATCCCAATCTTTTTGTCCGTGGGATCAGCCAAAAAGACTATGCCGCACTGACAGAAAACGACCATCGCCCACTTGCCAACAAGGCGGTTCAGGGGGCCTATCCGCCCGGATCAACCTTCAAACTGGTGACCGCGCTGGCCGCCCTTGAGGCGGGCATGATCACACTTGATACGAAGGTGCGCTGCCCCGGCTACATCGAATTTGGCGGCACCAAATTTCACTGCTGGAAGCGTGGCGGCCACGGTTCGGTTGATCTGGAACGGTCGCTGCAAGAAAGCTGCGATGTATTCTATTATGAAATCGCCCAAAAGGTTGGCATCGACAAGATCGCCGAAATGGGCCGGCTTTTGGGCCTGGGCCAACGCCACGATCTGCCGATGTCCGCCATCAGCGAAGGCGTGATGCCGAACAAGGCGTGGAAACAGGAAAGCTATCAAACCGACTGGCGCATCGGCGATACGATCAACGCCTCTATCGGGCAGGGCTATGTGCTGACCACGCCGCTGCAATTGGCTGTCATGGCCGCGCGTGTGGCCTCTGGCCGCGCCGTAATCCCCCGGCTTATCCATGCCGTGAATGGCGGCGTGGTCCCGGTGGTTGATGCGCCAAATCTGGGCATCGGCGGGTCAAGTCTGCGTGCGATCCGGTCGGGCATGTTCGCCGTGGTCAACAGCGAACGTGGCACGGCCAAATCTTCGCGAATAGATGCGCCCTCGATGATTATGGCGGGCAAAACCGGCACCAGCCAAGTGCGCAATATCTCTGCCTCTGAACGCGCAAGCGGGGTGGTTGCTAATGCCGATTTGCCGTGGAAACGCCGCGATCACGCGCTGTTTGTGGCCTTTGCCCCCTATGACGCGCCAAAATACGCGGTTTCGGTTGTCGTAGAACATGGCGGCGGCGGGTCTGCAGTCGCAGCCCCCATCGCGCGGGACATGCTGCTGCGCGCGATGAGTGGCGGCTTGCCCCCGCTGGATGCTTACCCGACCGCTCAGCGCAGCCGGATCGAGACGGAACAGAACGAGTTGAAACTGCGGCTTTCAACGACAACAGGCACCGCCAAGCCCGGCACGCAGGGGGCCACGGGATGAGCTTTCTTGAATACCGACTGAAAACCGTTCCCATCGGATTGCGCAAACTCCTGCACCTGAACTGGGCGCTGATACTGCTGATAGTGGCTGTGTCATCGGTCGGCTTTTTGATGCTCTATTCCGTGGCGGGTGGCCAACTGGGCCTTTGGGCTGAACCGCAGATGAAACGCTTTGGCCTTGGCATGTTCCTGATGTTCGCGATGGCGCTGGTGCCGATCTGGTTTTGGCGCAACATGGCGGGTCTGTTTTACCTGGTTTCGGTCATGCTGCTGCTGGTGGTTGAATTTTTCGGCACCGTCGGTATGGGTGCGCAACGATGGATCGACCTTGGTTTCATGCGCTTGCAACCGTCAGAGCTGATGAAAGTGGCATTGGTGATGATGCTGGCCGCCTATTACGATTGGCTCGATCTGAAACTGACATCGCGCCCGCTTTATGTGTTGATCCCCGTGCTGATGATCATTGTGCCCTGCGCTCTGGTGTTCATTCAGCCCAATCTTGGCACGTCGTTGATGCTGTTGATGGGCGGCGCTGCGGTGATGTTTTGCGCCGGTGTCAGCTTGTGGTATTTCGGCGGCATAGCCTTAATGGGGATCGGCGCCGTAACGGCCGTTTTCATGACCCGTGGCACGCCGTGGCAGTTTCTGAAGGATTACCAGTATCGCCGTATTGATACGTTTCTTGATCCAACGGCAGACCCGCTTGGTGCGGGCTATAATATCATCCAGGCGAAAATCGCCCTCGGGTCTGGCGGCTGGTCTGGCAAAGGCTTCATGCAGGGCACTCAATCGCGGCTGAATTTCCTGCCTGAAAAGCACACCGATTTCATCTTCACCACGCTGGCCGAGGAGTTTGGCTTTCTTGGCGCATTTTCACTGCTGGCACTTTACGGCCTTGTGATCTTTTTCTGCGTCGTCTCCGCGCTGCAAAACAAAGACCGTTTCTCGTCCTTGTTGATCCTTGGGGTGGCGGGCAACTTCTTTTTCTACCTTGCCGTCAATCTTTCCATGGTGATGGGTCTGGCCCCGGTGGTCGGCGTGCCTTTGCCGTTGGTGTCATACGGAGGTTCTGCGATGCTGGTGCTTTTGGTGGGCTTTGGTCTGGTGCAGTCCGCCCATGTTCACCGCCCAAGATAGGCCCATATTTCATGCCCAATGCACTTTGGCGACATTCCCGGTTTTTCTTTGCCTTCATCCTTGGGGCTGGGGTGGCGATTGCTGCTTCTTTCTTATTCACTGAATGGCAGCTGTGGGCGCTGATCGGCGGCAACAGCTTTTTTCTGACTTATCTTGCGCTGACAGCCCATCTTACAATGTCAAGCACACCGCAAGATCTGAAACGCGAGGCTGAGGTCGATGACGAAGGCATCTTTTTGATCGTCTTGTTGGCGATTTGCGCGGTGGCCGTCAGTTTAGCCGTCATCGTCTGGGTGCTGAATGGTCAAGATATCAAACCATGGCAGGCCGGCTTGGCCCTGTCCGCGGTGCCTTTGGGTTGGGGCACCATCCACACCTTGGCCGCTCTTCGGTATGCCCATCTGTTTTACGCAACCAAATCCGCGGGCGGGCTGAAGTTTCCCGGCACCAAAGACCCCGGCATCGTGGATTTTCTGTATGTATCATTTGGCATTGGCATGACAGCACAGGTATCAGATGTCATGGTGACAGATCAGGCGATCCGAAAAATGGTCTTATTCCATTCCATCGGGTCTTTCTTTTACAACACGGTCATTCTGGCCCTTGCCGTCAATGCTGGCCTGGCACTGGGACCATAGACCTGCAATCGACCGGAGCACGCGCATGTCCCTGACCATCCTTTTCGCCGCCCCCAGCCTATGGGACGAATACCGTCCAGCGCTGGAAGCCGCGTTTCTTGATGCAAAAATAGCCGCCACGCTTGTGCAAACGGCAAGTCCCAAAGATGTTGATTACATCATCTACGCCCCCTCCAGCCCGTTGCAGGATTTCACGCCTTATACGCGCTGCAAAGCCGTGCTTAGTCTTTGGGCCGGCGTGGAACGGATTGTCGGCAACGCCACCCTGACCCAAGCCTTGTGCCGCATGGTCGACCCTGCCCTGACCGAAGGCATGGTTGAATGGGTCGTCGGCCACACGATGCGTCACCATCTGGGCCTTGATCGCCACATCCATAACCCCGCCCATGTCTGGGATGCCACAGTGCCGCCGCTTGCCCGCGAACGCCCCGTGGCGATGCTGGGTATGGGCACCCTTGGCACCGCCTGTGCACGTGCACTTGTCGCGCTGAACTTCCCCGTCACCGGATGGAGCAGGACCGAAAAACCCGCAGGCAGCATCCCTTGCCTGCATGGGGCTGCCGGCCTTGCTCGCGTGCTGCAAACGGCACAAATCGTGGTCTTGCTGTTGCCAAAAACACCAGAAACCGAGAACCTGCTGAACGCCCAGACCCTTGCGCTGCTGCCCGACGGCGCGGTCGTTCTGAACCCCGGTCGCGGCGCATTGATTGATGATGCCGCTTTGCTGGCGGAACTGTCGTCTGGCCGCTTGGGTCACGCCACTTTGGACGTATTTCGCGCAGAACCTTTGCCCGCTGACCACCCGTTCTGGGCACACCCCCGCATCACGGTAACCCCGCACATCGCCGCTGACACACGGCCCGCCAGTGCCGCAAGGGTAATCGCCGAAAACATTCTGCGCGCCGAGGCGGGCATACCGCTTCTTCACCTCGTTGACCGCGCACGAGGCTACTGAACCTGCAGTTACAGCTTCCTTTTCGCCAAAATACTCATCTTCTTGCAGGTGGGTTACGCATGCAAACCACCCAAACCTACCGGTGCCGCCGAAACACCCGTGACTGCGCATACAGGTCTTCCAGCCGCTTCATGCGCCCTTCGGTCTTGTCCCATGTCAGATCTTGCACGGCGGCGAGCAGCGTTTCCACCAGCACCAAGATGGAAACGGTGGAATCCCAGGCCGACGGTGCCTCGATATGGCACGACAGGGTATGGCGGGCATGGCTGGCCGCAGGCGATATCCAGCGATCTGTGATCACGATCACCTCTGCCCCCTGTGCCACCGCCATTTCCACCACTTGCAGCACCGAGTTTTCATAGCGCCGGATGTCGAACACCAACACGATATCCCCCGCCGCCATATCCAATAACGCCGGCGGCCAGGCTG
>JAYSPY010000086.1:0-8405 GCA_043721855.1 Pseudorhodobacter sp. | reverse complement strand
TGGTATTACCCGATCTGATCCGCTGGCTCAGCTGGAACGCCTGGCATTTTGGCCCGGCGGCAAGTGGGCTTTATTTCGAATATATCGTCAAGCAGATGTATAATATTCCCCCTGCCCCGCAGTCCCAACTTTACGGTTTCATGAACGAATTCAAACACTACACGAAGATACTGAATGCAGAACTTGAAGGCCGCGACTGGCTGATCAACAACCGCCTCAGCTATGCCGATTTCCGCGTGGCATTCGTGTTTCCCTTTGCCGACCGCTGCGGCCTGCCACTGGATGATTTCCCAGAATTGGCCCGCCTAAACCGGCAGATGAACGCGATACCGGCATGGCGTGATCCGTTTGAAGGGCTCGATCCTTAATCCGCCAATTCCCACCCGTCCGGGTAAAAATCATGCTTCAGCGCGATCCCGGTCGCTGTTCGTTCATGCTGCCAGATTTCTTCTGGTGTAATCGCAATCGGGCCAAAGCTGGCAATCAGTGTTTCTTTATCGCCCATGCGTTTGGTAATAAACCCTTCCGCCTGCAGCGCCTTTTCCAGCGATGCCCAATTCGCATCCAGTTCTTCGATGAAAAAGATGAAATCAACCACGCCCGTCTTTGGCAGCTTCACGCCCTGCCCGATATCCTTGAAACTGGCATAGGTCTCGCGACGCTGGGTTTCATAGTTGTGTGACATAGGACCAATCTCCGACCGTGATCCCATGGGTTATCACCCCATCAAAGCCCGCGCCAGACGGTTTTGCCGTTCCACCACCAAGGGCAGATCAATCGTCATCATCTGACCCGCCCGCACCACCTGCCGCCCCTCGACAATCAGATCGCGAACGCGCGCCGGCCCCGCCAGCAACAGCGCCACCCGGTCCCAAGACCCTGCCGCCTCGATGCCCGACATATCCCACACCGCGATATCGGCGCGCTTGCCAACCTCGATTGACCCGCAATCATGCCGCCCCAAAACCCGCGCGCCGCCAAGCGTTGCAATCTCCAGCGCCTCGCGCGCAGACATCGCAGCGGCACCATTTGCAACCCGTTGCAACAACATCGCCATGCGCGCCTCAGCCGCCAAATTTCCTGCGTCGTTGCTGGCCGATCCATCCACACCCAGCCCCACTTTTACACCTGCATCACGCATTGCCCGCAGTGGCGCAATTCCCGAACCAAGCCTACAATTCGAACATGGACAATGCGAAACACCGGTGCCAGTCGCAGCAAACACGTCTATTTCCGAACTATTCAGCTTGACGCAATGCGCGTGCCAAACGTCATCGCCCACCCAGCCCAGGCTTTCGGCATACTCGCCCGGACGACAGCCAAACTTCGCCAGCGAATAGGCAATATCCTCGTCATTCTCCGCCAGATGCGTGTGCAACATCACGCCCTTGGCGCGCGCCAGAAGCGCCGTCTCGCGCATCAAATCGCGCGACACCGTAAACGGCGAACAGGGGGCCAACCCCACCCGGATCATCGCGCCGTCGCCCGCATCATGAAATGCATCCACCACGCGGATGCTGTCTTCCAAAATCGCCGCCTCGCGTTCCACCAGACTGTCAGGCGGCAACCCGCCCGCACTTTCCCCAATGCTCATCGCCCCCCGCGTCGGGTGAAAGCGCAAGCCCACCTCCTGCGCCGCCGCAATCGTATCATCCAACCGCGCGCCATTCGGATACAGATACAGATGATCCGACGTCATGGTGCAGCCCGAAAGCGCCAGTTCCGCCAACCCCACTTGCGCGGATACAAACATCTCTTCCGGCCCAAACCGCGCCCAGATCGGATACAGCGTCTTCAGCCAGCCAAACAAAAGCGCATCCTGCCCGCCCGGCACAGCCCGCGTCAGGCTTTGAAACAAATGATGATGCGTGTTCACCAATCCCGGCTTCACCACACAGCCGCGCGCCTCGATCACAGTGCCGCTGGTCTGCAACCCCGGCCCCACCGCCGCAATCACCCCGCCCCGGATCAGCACATCGCATCCCGCGCGTTCCCCGCGAACGGCATCCATCGTCACCACGACATCGGCATTCCGGATCAGGATTTCAGATGTGTCTGAACACATGGCGTTCCCCTTTTTTCCACCCCCTTCGGCGGATGGGAACGCTTGCCGCAACAGAAGGGGGGATCAAAGGACTTACGGCACTATCAGGTTACCGCAATCCGGGTCAGTCTGACAATCCCGCGGCTTCCTTTTCGCCCAAATACTCCTCTGCGGTGCGGCCATCCCATCGCTCAAAGCAGGGCGCCCAAAATTTTTTCTTCAAAAATTTTACTCTGCCCCGTTCAACAGCGCCATCGCCTCGGCATGGACACTGGCATTCGCCGCCGCCAGCACGCGGCCCCCCTGATGCACAGGGCGGCCCTGCCAATCGGTGACAACCCCGCCTGCCGCTGCGATCACCGCAATCGGCGCTTGCACGTCATAGGCTTGCAGGCCTGCCTCGATCACCAGATCAATCTGCCCCGCCGCAATCAACGCATAGGCATAGCAATCCATGCCATAGCGCACCAGCCGCGCCTTGCAGGCCACCCGGCGGAACGCCGCCCCTTCGTCATCGGTGCCGACTTCGGGGAAAGTGGTGAACAAAATCGCGTCAGCCAAAGCCCGCGCAGGCCTGCACCGCAGCGCCTTGGTGCCCATTGGCCCCACCACCTGTGCGCGCCCGAAGCCGCCTTCAAACCGCTCACCAATATAGGGCTGGTCGATTATGCCGTAAATCGGCCCGGTCGCGTCCGCCACGGAAATCAGCACGCCCCAGGTCGGCGTGCCGGACAAATAGCCGCGCGTGCCATCGATCGGGTCCAACACCCATGTCAGGCCGGATGTCCCCGCCTTTGGGCCAAATTCTTCGCCCAAAACCGCGTCCCGCGGCCTGCGGCGCGCCAAAATTTCGCGCATCCGTGTCTCAGACAAACGGTCTGCTACTGTCACCGGATCAAACCGTTGGGCGTCTTTATTGTCGGCAGTCAAATCATCGCTGCGAAAATGCAAAAGCGTAGCCACGCGGGCCGCATCTGCCAATTCGGCTGCGGTTGTCATAAGATCGGCTTTTTCTGCGTCCGTCAAAATCACCACTGCTCGCCCCCACATGCACCTAAGCCCCCTGCCGCGCTATTATCGCGACGGGGGCAGGTCAAGGGGCAGTTTTATGCAGCGTCGCTCAGCACCCGCGCCAGATCAAACAGGCGGCGGCGTTGGGCTTCGGGGATAGCATAGTAAGACCGCACAAGTTCAAGCGCCTCACGGTCGGCCATGATGTCAGCTTCGCCCGCATTCTGGGCTTCGCGCGCATCATCCAGACCTTCAAAAAAGAAGCCGATCGTCACGCCAAGGGTCTCTGCAATATCCCAAAGACGCGATGCACTGACACGGTTCATGCCCGTTTCATACTTTTGAATTTGTTGAAATTTAATGCCAACTTTGTCAGCCAATTGCTGTTGGGTCATACCAACCATCCAACGACGGTGCCGGATACGCTTGCCGACATGCGCGTCTACTGGGTGCTTCATCAAAAAATCTCCATTACAACTGTTACATCCACATCAAGGTACAAGCAATTTTCGTGCCAATGCTCGCCTCTTGCGTGTTTTTCATCGAAAATACTCTGCACGCGCTGAAACCTGTCTTTTTAGATATGTCCAATTATACAGATGTCGATCAAAAAGTCACGCGGCAGCGTTTCTCACCCCTGACGCGCGAAACAATTGGCAGGCTCGCCTTTAACGGTATTTGCATTTTGCAACGCAGTTTGCAACTATTTACCAAATTTTTCGCATTTTGCAACGCGCCTTGCATCCACCAAAAGAACATCATTCACTGTATTTCGGCAAACTCAGTCTAGGATATCCGATCATGCGCGCGTGGACTATTGAACAAATAGGCATCAAAGCGGTTCAAAAGGATATCACCCCGCCGCAGCCAGAACCGGGCGAGGCGCAGATAAAGATCGCGGCATGTGGCCTTAACTTTGCCGATCTGCTGATGCAAGACGGCACTTATCAGGAACGCCCCGCGCTTCCGTTCATTCCCGGCATGGAAATAGCAGGCACGGTGATGGCACTGGGGCCCGATACCACCGGTCCTGCCCCGGGCACGCGAGTCGCCGTGCTGGCAGGGCATGGCGGCTTGGCGCAGGTGGGGTGCTTTGCCGTCTCGCGCTTGGTGCCGCTGCCTGCTGCCATGCCATTTACCGATGCCGCCGCCTTTCAGATCGCCTACGGCACCAGCCACCTTGCCCTTGATCACCGCGCGCGCCTGCAACCGGGTGAGACGCTGTTGGTGCTGGGGGCTGCTGGCGGCGTTGGCCTGACGGCGGTTGAGCTTGGCAAAAAGATGGGCGCGCGGGTTATCGCCTGCGCACGCGGGGCGGACCGTCTGGCCGTGGCGCAGGCTGCCGGGGCCGATATCCTGATCGACAGTGACAGCCCCACGCTAAAAGATCAGCTCAAGGCGCTTGGCGGCGTTGATGTGGTCTATGACCCGGTCGGGGGCCCCGCGTTTGACATAGCCCTGCGCGCCACAAATCCCGAAGGTCGCCTGCTGACCATTGGCTTTGCCTCTGGTCAGGTGCCGCAAATTCCGGCCAATCTGTTGTTGGTGAAAAACCTCACTGTCATTGGCCTGTATATCGGCGGCTATAGCCGGTTTGCGCCAGACCGCCTTGCCGCGTCACTCAGCTCAGTCTTTGGCTGGTATGCACAAGGCCACCTGCACCCCCATATCAGCCATATCCTGCCGTTTGATCAGCTGCACGATGGGATGGACCTGCTGCGCCACCGCAAGGCCACCGGCAAAGTGGTGATCACACTAGACTAGCCCGCTATTCAATCCTGCAGTTCAGGCACCAATACCGCCCGGTCAGCCCGCGTGCCTTGGCTTGCAAACGCCCGCCGGATCAGATCCGCCAACACTCCAATCGCCGGGCTATGCACCGGGTCTGCCACATAAAGGTTAACCTTCATGCGTGCCAATTCCGGCAAGGCCCCCCCATGCGCGATGCGTTCCAGATGCTGCGGCTCTGATCCGGCCAGCATGGTATGCACCGCCAGATCGGCGCTGACAGAGGCCTCGATCGTGCGGGTATTGTCGCTTTCCACCGCCATTTCCCATGTGACCGCCGCCTTATCCAACGCGGCCTGCGCCCATTGGCGAAAAATACAGCGGTATTCATACGCCAACCGCAAAGGCCGCTGCCGCCATGCCTGCCCCCCCGGCGCGCCGATCCAGACCAAGGGCAGTTCCACCAAAGTCTCACCACCTATACCGCGCCCGTCTTCGGTCGCCAGAATGATATCGCATTCGCCACGTCCAAACTGATCGATCAGCGACCGCGTGACCGATGACAGCAATGTCACCTTCATCTTGGGATAATCGTGGTTGAACCGCTGCAAAACCTGCGGGATGTTGGGATAGACGATGTCATGCGGTACCCCCAGCACGATCTCGCCCTCAAAGCTGTTATGGGTCAGCCGGCCGAACGCCTCGTGGTTCAAGGCCAACATCCGGCGCGCATAGCCGATCAACTGCTCTCCCGCTGCCGTCAGCGCCACCTTGCGGCCAGACCGATCCAGCAGCTCGACTTGCAACATATCTTCCAGCCGCTTGATCTGCATCGACACCGCCGATTGCGTCAGGTTCAAAAACCCGGCCGCGCGCGTCACCCCGCCAGCATCGGCAACCGCCACGAAAGACCGCAAAGCCCTGAGATCAAGATTTCGAATCATATCACGCTTCCTGATGCATGACGTCAAAACCATTCATTTTCCAAAGGTATCAGAAGGGCGCATACCTATCAAGTATTCGAATATTAAATCGACCCATCATCACAAACCGAATTGCATGACGAAAGGAAAGCCGATGACCGCCTCTCATTCCACAGCCCGTTCTGCCAATATCCGCCAGTCGTCCCGTCCTTGGGTGCTTCGGCTGGTTGATCGCGTCTTTGCGGCAAATGCTTTGTACAAACAGCATCAGGCCCTGTTGCATCTGGACGATGCCCTGCTGCGCGACATTGGCCTGACCCGGTTTGAGGCCACAGGCGAGGTAAATCGCCCCGTTTGGGATGCGCCAAATCATTGGAAATGCTAAGGTTTATTCAAAGGCACAGACAAAATCCGGTTTTTTTACCAATTTTTTACAGGAATACTTGAATATTAAAAGCCTTACCCCGATATTTCAACGGTGAGGCGGCTTTTCATGTAGCCTGCCAAGATGATTTAACCCGGAGGCTTTTGATGGCTGACTATCAATCAACCCAGACTGTCGGCGTAGGCGCGCGGACAGCTGCTATCGACGTGGGGCTTCGCGCCCACATGAACAAGGTCTACGGCCTGATGTCCGTGGGCATGGCGATCACTGGTGCTGTTGCTTGGGCCATTGGCACAAATGATGCGGCCATTCAGGCCATCTTTGCGACACCGCTGAAATGGGTTGTGATGTTCCTGCCGTTGGTCATGGTGTTCGCATTCAGCGCCATGCTGCCGCGCCTGTCGGTTGCCGCAGCGCAGCTGTTCTTTTATGTCTATGCCGCCGCCATGGGCCTGTCGCTTAGCTTCATCTTCGCGGTCTATACCAGCACGTCCATCGCGCAGACCTTCTTCATCACCGCCATCGCTTTTGCCGCCCTGTCGCTTTACGGCTACACGACGAAAAAAGACCTGTCCGCAATGGGCACGTTCCTGATGATGGGCGTGATTGGTCTGCTGGTTGCCATGGTTGTGAATCTCTTCCTTGCCTCAACGGCGCTGGCGTTTGCGATCTCGGCCATTGGCGTGCTGATCTTCGCGGGCCTGACCGCCTATGATACCCAGTCGATCAAGAACGAATATCTGCAGCACGCGCAGATGGGCGATCAGAACTGGCTTGGCAAATCGGCCATCATGGGTGCCTTGCGGCTTTACCTCGACTTCATCAACATGTTCATGTTCCTGCTTAGCTTCATGGGCAACCGCGAGTAACCACTGACCTATCGGACTACGGAAAAGGCCGGTCGAAAGACCGGCCTTTTTCATGTGCAATCACACACCATCGAAACCGCAGGAAAAACAATTCCCGCACGCAGAGGCACCTCAACCGCGCCCGGCGTCTGAAACCCCAAACGGCTACAAAACGGCGCCGCCGTGCGTGTCGACAAACACTGCAACCGCGACAGACCCGCCCGGCGCGCCGCATCAAACACCGCCGTCATCACCGCGCGGGCAACGCCCTGCCGCAGGGCTGATGGGTCGGTGCCCACGAGCCGCACATGACCGACCCCTGCGACGCCTGACGGTGCCGCAAGCCTATCAGAAGGCCCGGCCGCCCCAACACTCCACCCGCCTGCGCCAAGCAGCCTGCCGCCCACACCAACCGCCAGATAATACCGCCCCGAGGCTGACAACTCCGGCCGCGCACGGGCGATGACCGGCAAAGCCAGCACCATCACCGATGGTGGAGGTGGATAGACTGCTTGGGCGCAGCAAGCGCGGATAGCTGCGCCCAAGCAGTCTATCCAAATCCGCCAAATCAGACGGCACCGCCGCGCGTATCGTCAGGGTCAAACTCATATCCCCAAGATGGACGCCACCAGCCAAAAGAAAAGGGCCGCCCCAAAGGACGGCCCCACATCTTGCCAAAAAGCCGGATCTTACTTGATCTTGCCTTCCTTGTATTCGACATGCTCGCGCTTGACGGGGTCGTATTTCTTTACAACCATCTTGTCGGTCATGGTGCGGGCGTTCTTTTTGGTCACATAGAAATGCCCGGTCCCCGCGGTGGAGTTCAAGCGGATCTTTATCGTCGCGGGTTTCGCCATGGTCGTGAGCTCCTGCATCAGGGCACCAACAGCGCCCCGGAAAATTCCTTGAAGACGTCTTTTACGGATGGCACCGGCAGAGTCAACAGCCAAACACCAAAGCACCCTGAACTATCGGTAATCTGGCGGAACGCGCAAGAGCGCGTAAGGTTTTCAGCCCTGCGGGCGGTTTGCCCTCCGGGCGGGGATATTTAGGCCAAAGTGAAAATTCAGGCTTTCATTTCGGCACAAATATCCTCCGCGAAGCGTACCAGCACAGCCTCTTGGGCTGAGCTGCCTTGGAAAAACAAACGCAGACCCCTGGCAAGGGGGCTGCTCCGTTTGATTGGATATGTGCGGATGGCCTATAAGCCGGGTTCTGTCCAAGGGCCCGATCTTGCGACCGCCCCCTCTGGATGACCATTCCTCTGCCCGCACTGTTACCAGTGGGGTCAAGCTGCCAACCCGGACCTCTGGGCTGAAGTATCCCTGTGGTGGCGTCCCGGTCTGCACCGGGCGCGATCCCACACGAGGCCCCTATTCGGCATTGCTCCGGGTGGGGCTTGCCATACCGTCCCGGTTGCCCGGTCCGTGGTGGGCTCTTACCCCACCGTTTCACCATCACCTTGG
>JAYSPY010000085.1:0-12044 GCA_043721855.1 Pseudorhodobacter sp. | reverse complement strand
CGAAAATTACCTGCTATCATCTTCACCAGCGTGGATTTTCCAGCGCCGTTATCGCCCATCAGGCCAATCACCTCGCCTGCGTTCAGCGAAAAGGACACGTCCTTGACAGCCTCGATCGCGCCGAAATTTTTGGCCACGTGCCTAAGTTCAAGAATAGCCAATTTCGATCCAGCCCCCCTGCCGAACGCTCCCGGCAATCCAGAGTTTTTCGGATCGCCCGGTATAAATGTCTATCATATTTACCCGCAGCTGCAAATTGACAGCCAAGGTCGGGTCTTATGTTCGATGCCTTCAAAGTCTATTGGCTGAAATGCCAAAGTCAATGAAATCTTTAGAATAATAGCGCTGTCATTAAAGTTGGTTTCTGGTATTTTTCGGTAAGAATCGGTGGCTAAATCGCTGTCGCTGGCGCGGGTTGTCGATAAAAGTTTTGAAGGGCTGGGATGACATGCAATCTGTTTTCCCAGTCATCATTGGTGTCTGGCGGGGTGACTGCATTCCTGGGGCTATGCTGTAATGGGGCGCTTAAGACCCCGGATCAAAAAACATCACCACGTCAATATCTTGCTGCCGCATCGTGACCGCGGCTTTTTTGGGAGGACTACGAAATGAAAACATCTTTTTTGATGGCGACAGCCGCTGCCGTGATGGCGTTAAGCGCCGGTATGGGTCTGGCGCAGGACAAAAAGCAATTGGTCATCGTGGTGAAGGGGCTTGATAACCCGTTCTTCGAGGCGATCAATCAAGGCTGCCAAAAGTGGAATGCTGAAAACGCTGACAGCGAATATGAGTGTTTCTATACCGGCCCCGCATCCACATCGGATGAAGCTGGCGAAGCACAAATCGTGCAAGACATGCTGGGCAAGCCTACAACCGTTGCGATGGCCATTTCACCATCAAATGCCAAGCTGATCGCACAGACATTGAAAACGGCAGCGCCGACAATTCCGATCATGACGCTGGATGCCGATCTTGCGGCTGAAGATGCGGGCCTTCGCAAAACCTATCTGGGCACCGACAACACCTTGATGGGCCAGAAGATCGGCGAATATATCAAGGCGGCTGCGCCAAAAGGCGGCACGATCTGCACCATTCAGGGCAACCCCGGCGCTGACAACATTCTGCGCCGTGCGCAAGGCATGCGCGATGCACTTTCCGGCACGCCCGGGCTGGCTGCATTGGCAGGCGAAGGTGGCTGGACCGAAGTTGCCGGTTGCCCCGTGTTCACCAATGATGACGGTGCCAAGGGCGTGCAGGCGATGACCGACATTCTGGCGGCAAATCCTGATCTTACCGCGTTCGGCATCATGGGCGGCTGGCCTTTGTTTGGCGCACCGCAGCCTTACCGTGATCTGTTCACCCCAATGGCAGCGAAAATTGCCAGCAACGAGTTTGTGATTGGCGCCGCCGACACAATCGGAGCCGAGGTTGACCTTGCCCGCGAAGGTTTGGTCACGGCGCTTGTTGGTCAGCGTCCGTTCGAGATGGGCTATCTTGCGCCCGGCACAATGATTTCCCTGATCAAGGGCGAGGCTGTTGCCGACCCGATTTTCACCGGGCTGGATGAATGCACCAAGGACACTGTCGACACCTGCATTCAGAAATAATTTGCGCCAATGATGAAGAGGTGCCCGGTTCTGCCGGGCACTTTTTTTTATGGCCTCAGACTTTCAGCCAGTCTTTGAAGGCATCGCCATAGTCGGGGTGCCAGCGCGAAAGCGGCGGGCGGTTTTCGGCAATGTCACCTGCTGCCCACAGCACGCGTTTGGCATCAAGGCTGCGTTCGACATCGTTATCCGGGCATAGAATGTAGAATTCATCACGCCCCAACGCCTCAAGCAGGTGGTCAACGGTTTGTTCCGGCGTCCATGCGCCGCCTGGCTTTTCCGTGCGGCCATTGGCGGTCAGCGGGGTGAACACAAATCCGGGGATGAACAGCCGCGCCTCAACCAGGCAGCCGGGCCGATTTCGCAAATCATGCTGCAACGCTTCGGTAAAAACCTTCACCCCTGCCTTGGCGATATTATAGGCCGGGTCACCCGGCGGCGTGGTGATGCCCTGTTTGGAGCCCGTGTTGATGATCAGCCCCGGCCTGCCGGACGCGATCATTGCGGGGGCGAACATCTGCGTGCCTGCGATAATGCCCCCCATATTGACCGCAAGAATACGGTCCCAGTGGCCGGCATCGTCGAAGATGGTGCTGCCGGGCTGGATGCCTGCGTTGTTCATCAAGACTGCGACAGGGCCGAGATTTTTGGCCACAGCATCCGCAAGTGTTTGCAAGTCGGCCCGGTTTGCCACATCGCAACCTACGGCCAGTACATCATGGCCTTCGGCGCGCAGGGCAGCGGCGGCGGCATCCAGTTTTTCACCGCCGAGATCGGCCATGCACACCCGCAGTCCCAGCGACGCGAATTTGCGCACGGCGGCAAGGCCAATTCCGGATGCACCGCCCGTGACAACAGCCACGGCACCTTTGCCAAGGCAGGGATGCAGGTGTGATTCAGATGCAGTGTCGGTCACGCGGTGGCCCCTTCGAATATTTCAAATCCAGTGTCGATGATTGTGGGGGTATCGGGGCGTACCGGGTGGGATAGCACCAATTCAACCGCCCGCTGGCCGATGACAAAGCGGTTGGAACGGATGGTTGACAGCGGTTGCGGCAATTCACGACCAATATCAAGCCCGTTAAAGCCAAACAGTGCCAGATCGTCTGGCACACTTATGCCAGCCGCCATGCAATGAAACAGCCCGCCCACAGCCATATCGTCATTGGAATAAACCACCACGTCGATGCCCGGCGCGCGGGCGCACAGATCCGCGGTTTGCGCCTTGCCTTTGCCAACCGAAGTTTGGCCGTCTGACATTGCTTCGGCCAGCAACGCGAAGCCCGCTTGCCCCAATGCGGCGCAAAGTCCGTCATAGCGCATCCGCGCGCGCACATCAAAGGTGCCGCCGTAGCCCACATAACCAAAGCGACGGTATCCGCGCGCGATCAGATGTCGCGCCGCAGCCACACCTGCCGCCACATGCGACATTCCAACAGCCGCATCAATTGGCGGGTGATCAATTTCCATGAATTCCACCACGCGGATACCGCTTTGATCCAGCATCCGGCGCGTCGCATCTGTATGGGTGGACCCGGCGATCAGCACGGCAGCGGGTTGCCAAGCCAGCAGGTTGCGCACGACATCCTCTTCCTTATCAAGGTCATAGTCGGTGACACTGATCACGGATTGGCGGTTGCTGCCCGCAAGACCGGCATTGATACCCTGCAAAATCTCGGGGAACACAATGTTGGACAGCGACGGGATGACCACGCCGACAATGCGCGAGTCCAATGATGCAAGCGATCCGGCGATGCGGTTGGGCACATAACCCAGTGCCCGCACCGCCCCCATCACTTTTTCGCGGGTGGCCTCGGCAATCAGGCCGTGGTTGCGCATGGTGCGCGACACGGTGGAATCGCTGACCTGCGCCAGCCGTGCCACGTCGCTGACGGTGACCTTGCTTTTTCTGTCAGACAGCCGTTGCCGTTGCTTGGCCATTAAGTGTGCATCCTGTTAACCCTTGACGTAACTACGCCAAGGATGTGCCTCCTTAAAGCCCAGAACATCGCGGATTTTTTGGTTGGAAAGTGGCGCTTCATTCGGACCCATGGGCCGGGTGATTGGCGTGTTTGGCGCGTATTTGGCCAAGAATTCTGGCGTCGGCATGTTGGCGGTGATGGTATCATTGACTGCGTTGAACACCTGATAGCCAAGGCCATCCTTTTGCAGGCACAGATGCACGATCTCTCCCAGATCGCGGGCGTCGATATAGCTCCACGCGTTGCGTTTGCGCATCGGGGGATTGGCCAGGTATTCGGGGAAGTTGGCATATTCATGCGGTTCAATCACGTTGCCGATCCGCAGCGCGTAGATGTCGGCACCGTAGCGCATCGCAAAAGCGCGGGCGGTCTTTTCGTTCACCACCTTGGACAGGCCGTAGCTGTCCATCGGGTCGCTGTCATAATCTTCGGTCAGCGGAAAGGCATGATAATCCTTGTCACCTTCGGCAAAACAGACGCCGTAGGTCGTTTCTGACGATGCAACAATGACCTTGCGCACGCCAAGCTTCATTGCCGCCTCGATCACGTTGTAGGTGCTGGCCACGTTGGCTACGAAGGTTTTATTGTCCGGCTCGATCCCGATGCGGGGGATGGCTGCGAAATGCACCACGGCATCGGGGGCGCTTGGTGGTGCGCCATCGGCATAGTGATCAAGGCTGAAATGGCTGGTCAGCGCGTTGAAGGTTTGGCCACTATCCGTAAGATCGGTGATCAGGGTGGTCACACCCGGCAGGTCCAGCGGTTTCAGATCGAGGTTGAGGATATCGTATCCGCGTGCCTGCAAGTAGGGCACGGCATGGCGTCCGGCCTTGCCGGTGCCGCCTGTAAAAATGATGCGTTTGGTCATGTCAGTCTCCGTCCAGATTATCGTTAGGGTTTGGTTTGGTCGGGCAAATCCAGCCCGGTAAGATTTGCGATCATGCGGGCGACCGAAGCGTCGTCATCGCGCCCCATGCCAGCGGCGGCAGTCATCACAAACATCTGCAGGGCCATTGATGCGACCGGGGTCGGAAATTTCAACCCCCGCCCGATATCGGCGACGATGCCAAGATCCTTGGTGAAAATATCCACGGCAGACCTGGGCGCATAGTCGCCGTCCAAGATATGCGGCACCCGGTTTTCAAACATCCAGGAATTGCCCGCCGAAGCGGTGATCACTTCGTATACGCGGGCGATATCAAGGCCCATGGCTTTGGCAAAGGTTATCGCCTCACATGCGGCGGCGATGTGCACGCCTGCCAGCAACTGGTTGACGATTTTGAAGGCAGCCCCGGTGCCGGCATTATCGCCAAGCTCGTAGACTTTGGCGGCAATACACGATAGCACAGGCCGCGCTTTCTCGAATGCGGCGGGTGCGCCGGAGGCCATGATTGTCATCTCGCCCGCCGCTGCCCGCACGGAACCGCCGCTGATGGGCGCGTCGATGTAGGCAAGGCCAAGTGTCTGGGCCCGCGCCTCGAACGCGCGGGCGGCATCGGGCGCCATGGTGGCACAAGACAAGATCACGGCACCGGGGGCAGCCCCAAATGCAGCGCCGGATGCAGCACCGTCTGGCCCGAACAATACCGCGTCGGTCTGGGCGGCATTGACGACAACTGAAATCACCACATCAGCACCGTCTGCCGCTGCCTGTGGCGTATCTGCGACGCGGCCACCCAGCGCTGAAAACCCAGCCCGCGCCTGTGCTGTGACATCGCATCCCACCACATCAAAGCCGCCCCGCAACAGCGATCCGGCAATGCCAAGGCCCATGGACCCAAGGCCCACGACACACACTTTCAGGCTTTGCTTTTCCGACATCTCATTTCCACTGCGTTTGGATTTTCAGCCATGGTCTTGTGCAGATCACCCTGCAATGATAGCGTTGTCATTGCAACCCCCGGACGAAGGATAGTCGGCAATAGTCGGGCATTTTCCTTCTTGAATCAGTAGGATATTAAAACGAGCGGCTGGCTTTGTGTGGCTAAATCCGGAAAGGACCAAATGTGCTGATCGGGGCAGTGGCGGATGACATAACGGGCGCGTCTGACCTGTGCTTGATGCTGTCGAACGCGGGTCTGCACACGGTGCAGATCATGGGGGTTCCGGCTTCGGGCGCGGCGCTGCCAAAGGCCGATGCGGTGGTGATTGCGCTGAAATCACGTACCATTCCGGCGGCACAGGCGGTGGCGCTGTCTGTGGATGCAGCGAGGTGCCTGATGGAGGCAGGCGCTGCGCAGATATTGTTCAAATATTGCTCTACGTTTGATAGCACGGATGCGGGTAATATCGGCCCGGTGACAGAGGCGTTGATGGCGCTGACCGGGGCAGACATCACGATTGCCTGCCCGGCCTTTCCGGCAAATGGGCGTACGGTTTACATGGGGCATCTGTTCGTGGGCGGGCAATTGCTGTCGGATAGCCCGATGAAAGATCACCCGCTGACGCCGATGACGGATTCAAATCTGGTGCGGGTTTTGGCGCGGCAAACGGCGTTGCCGGTCGGGTTGATAAGCGCGGTTCCCGTCGCACGGGGCGTGGATTCGGTGCAAGCGGCGATGGCAGAGGCGCGCGCCAACGGCAGGCGTATTCTGGTGGTGGATGCGACGACGGACGAGGATTTGATAACACTGGGTGCCGCCTGCAAGGGCATGCGTTTGGTGACGGGCGGGTCAGGTATTGCGCTTGGTTTGGCTGCGAATTTTAAGGCTGCGGTGGCCAAAGCAGTGCCGTCCCGCATGGCAACCCCGAAGGGGCGGTCGGTGGTGTTGGCGGGCTCTTGTTCTGCGGCCACGCTGGGGCAAATCGCTATGGCTAAGGCTGCGGGTCTGCCCAGTTTTGCCATTGACGTGGCAGCCCTTGCAAGCGGTCGGCAAACGGCCGCGATGATTGCGGATTGGGTTATTGCGCAGCCTGCCGCCCTGCCCCCACTGGTGTATTCCAGTGCCGATCCAATCGGTCTGGGGCAGACGCAAGCCGCATTGGGGCGCGACGCCGCGGGCGCATTGGTCGAACGCACTTTGGCCGAAATTGCGTGCCATTTGCAGGCGGCGGGATTTGCCCGGTTTATTATTGCAGGCGGGGAAACCTCGGGTGCGGTGCTGGAAGGTTTGGGCGTGCATATGCTGGAAATCGGCCCCCAAATTGCGCCCGGTGTGCCGTGGGCGCGCAGCGTAGGCGCACCGGACCTTGCATTGGCGCTGAAATCCGGCAACTTCGGCGGCCCGGACTTTTTCGTAAGTGCTTGGGATTTGCTGGAACCGGAGGAGGCACCGTGAGCGACGAGGCGCGCATTCGCGACCAGATTACCCGCGTCGGGGCATCCCTGTTTGATCGCGGCCTGACGGCGGGGTCCAGCGGCAACATATCTGTGCGCCTGCCGGATGGTGGCTGGTTGATGACGCCCACCAATGCATCACTTGGCACCCTTGATCCGGCACGGCTGGCGCATTTTGATGCGGCGGGTCGGCATCTTTCCGGCGACGCGCCAACGAAGGAAGCTTTCCTGCATTTTTCGATGTATTCCGAACGCAGGGATGCGCAGGCGGTGGTGCATCTGCATTCCAGCCATGCCACGGCGGTTAGCATTTTGCGCGACGTTGATCCGGCGGATGTGATGCCTGCCCTGACCGCCTATTACATCATGCGTGTGGGGCGGTTGCCGCTGGTGCCCTATTTTGCGCCGGGCGACCCGGACCTTGCCCATGCGGTCAAAGCGCTTGCCAGTCAGCATCATGCGGTGCTGTTGGCCAATCACGGGCCGGTGGTTGCTGGCACGTCGCTGGATAACGCACAATACGCAGTCGAGGAACTTGAAGAGGCAGCTAAGCTGTTCTTATTGCTTAAAAATCAAGCACTACGCAGCTTGACACCAGACCAGGTGGCAGACCTGCGCAAGCGCTTTAATCTGACTTGAAAACCACGGAGAATGATCATGAACGGCGAAAAAATTGGCTTCGTAGGCATCGGGCTTATGGGGCAAGGGATGGCAAAAAACATCGTTGAAAAGGGCTATCCGCTGATGGTGATCGCGCATCGCAACCGCGTGCCGGTGGATGACCTGGTCAGCCGTGGGGCGGTTGAAGCTGGCTCAATGCAAGATTTGGCGCAAAACTGCACAGTGATTTTTCTGTGCCTGACAGGATCGCCTGAGGTTTCTGCCGCTGTTGCAGCACTAACCCCCGGATTGGCACGTGGGTCGGTGATTGTGGATTGTTCAACCTCTGATCCGACGGTCAGCGTGCGGCTGGCGGCGGAATTGGCGGAAATTGGGGTGGATTTTGTTGACGCGCCGCTGGGACGCACCCCGAAAGAGGCATGGGCGGGCATGCTGGATTGTATGGTGGGGGCCACGGATGCGGCCTTTGCGCGCGTGCAGCCAATCATCGCCACCTGGGCTGGCAAGATCGTGCATATCGGCGGGGTGGGTGACGGCCACAAGATGAAACTGCTGAACAACTTTTTGTCGCTTGGCTATGCGGCGCTTTATTCCGAAGCACTGGCGCTATCGCGCAAGGTGGGCATTCCGGTGGCCGAATTTGACAAGGTCATTCGCGGCGGGCGGATGGATTGCGG
Source organism: Pseudorhodobacter sp. (assembly GCA_043721855.1). GTDB lineage: Bacteria > Pseudomonadota > Alphaproteobacteria > Rhodobacterales > Rhodobacteraceae > JACMNW01. The sequence goes on along the minus strand of JAYSPY010000085.1, from coordinate 3,880 downwards.
GTTTTACCAAACCTTCATGGGCTACGCGCTGGAAGGCAACCGCGAGTCGCACCGCTTTACCATCGGCAACGCCTACAAGGACATGCGCTATGTGGAATCGATGGCAAACGCCGCGACAATGGTGACGCCTTTGGCGAGTGCGGTGAAAAATTCCTTCGCGCAGGCGATGGCGACGGGTGGCGATGGGCCAACGGATTATGTGCCACATCTTGTTGATTTTGTGGCGAAAAATAACGGGGTTGTCTGACGCTTGGTTGCAAGAATAGCCACCGGTAACAGTGGCTATTCCCCCGTCTTATGCCGCCTTGCGCTGTGCCAGCACGCGCGCCATGGTTTCGCCCATCGACGATGGGTTCGGGGCCACGGTGATGCCGGCTGCGGTCAGGATTTCAACCTTTTCCTGCGCGGATTCGCCAAAAGCAGAAATGATCGCCCCGGCATGGCCCATTTTGCGACCCTTGGGGGCAGACAGGCCCGCGATATAGGCGACCACCGGTTTGGTCATGTGAACGCTGGCCCATGCGGCGGCCTCGGCCTCTTGTGGGCCGCCGATTTCGCCGATCATCATGACGGCGTCTGTATCGGGATCGTTCTGGAATAGCGCAAGAATATCCTTGAAGGATGACCCGTTGATCGGATCGCCGCCGATGCCGACGGATGTAGATACACCGATGCCCAGCGCTTTCATCTGGCTTGCCGCCTCATAGCCAAGCGTTCCAGAACGGCCGACGATGCCAATACGCCCCGCCATGTAGATATGCGGTGGCATGATGCCCATGAAGCCGTGGCCGGGGCTGATGATGCCCGCGCAATTCGGGCCGATCAGGCGCATTTTACGCGTCTCTGGGTAGCGCATAAGAAAGCGTTTGACCTTCATCATGTCTTGGCTGGGGATGCCGTCGGTCACGCAAACGGCGGTTTTAATACCGGCATCGGCGGCTTCCATGATGGCGTCAGCGGCAAAGGGAGGTGGGACAAAGACTAAGCTCGCTTCGGCACCCGTCGCCTCCACCGCTTCGCGGACGGTGTTGAACAGGGGGCGGTCAAGATGGCTTTCGCCGCCTTTGCCGGGGGTGACGCCGCCAACAACGTTGGTGCCGTATTTGATCATGTCAGCCGCATGAAACGCGCCGATGCGGCCGGACATGCCTTGCACGATGACGGGGGTGGTTTTGGTGATCAGGATTGCCATTTCATATGCCCCTATGCTGCGGCGAAGGTGCGGGCTTCGACGGATTTTGCCGCAGCCTCCGCCAGTGTTTCGGCAGTGATCAGCGGTAAGCCCGAGGTGCGGATGATGGCGTTGCCTTCATCGACATTGGTGCCCGCCAGACGCACGATCACCGGGATGGTCAGGCCAACCTCGCGGTAGGCCTGCACAACGCCTTGCGCCACCCAATCGCAGCGGTTGATACCTGCGAATATATTGACAAGGATCACCGATACTTTCGGGTCGGTCAGCACGGTACGGAATGCCCGGACCACACGTTCGGGCGATGCACCGCCGCCGATATCCAGAAAATTCGCAGGCTCGCCGCCGGCAAGCTTGATCATGTCCATTGTGGCCATCGCAAGACCCGCGCCGTTGATGATGCAACCGATATCGCCGTCAAGGCCGACATAGGCCAAGCCATGATCGCCGGCCGTGCTTTCGCGCGGGTCTTCCTGACTGCGGTCACGCAGTTCGGCGACTTCGGGGCGGCGGAACAGGGCGTTGGTATCAAAGCTCATCTTCGCATCCAGCGCCACCAGATCGCCGGTGCCGGTGATAACCAGCGGGTTGATCTCGACCATCACCGCGTCCAGATCGCGGTAGGCGCGGTAACAGGCGCGCAGGATATTGACCATTTGTGCAATCTGACCGCCCTTCAGGCCCAATTGAAACGCCAATTCGCGGGCTTGGAATTCTGACAGGCCAACGGCAGGATCAATGGTCATGCGGCGCAGGGAATTGGGGTCGGATTCGGCCAGATCTTCAATCTCCATCCCGCCATGGGCGGAGGCGACGATCATGATCCGTTCAGATTTGCGGTCCAGTACGAGGCCCAGATACATTTCCTGTTTGATATCCGACGCACCTTCCACCCAGACGCGGTAAACGCCTTTGCCGTTGGCATCGGTTTGCTTGGTAACCAGTTGTTTTCCAAACAAAGTTGCGGCAAAAGTTTGCACCTCGTCCGCCGTGCGGCACAGTTTGACACCGCCTGCGGCGCCCCTGCCCCCGGAATGGATCTGCGCCTTTACCACCCAAGCAGACCCGCCGAGTTCGCGGGCGCGGTAGCCTGCCTGTTCGGGGCTGTAGGCCAGCCCGCCGCGCGGAACCGGCACACCAAAACGCGCGAGGATATCTTTGGCCTGATATTCGTGGATGTCCATTTTTTGCTCCCTTTGGGGTTTGTAAACCCCCTCCCCTGACCCCTCCCCACGCGGGGGAGGGGAAGTGATTTTCCGTTGAGTCTCTGCCCTTTGACCAGCGCGGTTCCCTCCCCCCGCTGTGGGGGAGGGTTAGGGTGGGGGGCTACTTTTTAGCGATTGCCTCAGCCACGACCAGCACGTTGTTGGCCATTTTCTCAGACGCGGCGTCGATCATTTTTCCGTCAAGCGATGCCGCCCCTTTGCCTTGAGATTCCGCGATGCGCAGCTCTTCGATGATGCGGCGGGCTTTGACGATTTCGGCTTCGGTCGGGCTGAAAATCTCATTCGCCAAGGCAACCTGTGACGGGTGGATCGCCCATTTGCCTTCGCAGCCCAGTGCCGCAGCCCGGCGCGCGCCGTCTTTGTAGCCTTCGGGATCAGAGAAATCACCGAACGGGCCGTCGATGGCACGCAACCCGTAGGCGCGGCAGGCGATGACCATGCGGGAAATGGCGGCGTGCCACTGATCGCCGGGGTAATGCGGATTTAACCCGCCGATGTTGGTGGTGCGCGACCGCATGGAGGCGGCGTAGTCGGCAACGCCGAAATGCAGCGCCTCTAACCTGCCACCAAACTGGGCAATCGCTTCGACATTGGCCATGCCGAGGGCGGTTTCAATCAAAGCTTCCAGCCCGACGCGGGTGGTGAAGCTTTTGGCCTGTTCGATCTGGTTGACCATCGCTTCGACCATGTGCAAGTCACCGGTGACGCCGACCTTGGGCACCAGGAGGGTGTGAACGCGGGAGCCGGCCTGTTCCATCACATCGACCAGGTCGCGGTACATGTAATGGCTGTCTAACCCGTTGATCCGCACCGAGACGGTCTTGCCCTTGGCCGCCCCGTCGATGTCATTCAGCGCCTGGATGGCGTTGCGGCGGGCCTGTTCTTTTTCCAAAGGCGCAATCGCGTCTTCCAGGTCGAGGAAGACCTAATCTGCCGGGCCATCGGCGGCCTTGTCGATCATCGCGGGGTTCGACGCGGGCACGGCGAGTTCGCAGCGTTGCAGGCGCGGTTTGCGCAGCGGGTGCAGGGTGTGGCTCATGCTATGGTCCTGTTATTCGGCGGCGAGGTGGTCTGCGGTGGCTGTGGGCTGGGCGTAGATCGCCTGTGCAGCGGCCACACCCGAGCCGAAGTGCAGCTTGGCCCCGGCGGCGGCGAGCGCCAGTTCGGCGAGGGCGAGGGCGATGGCGGTCAGGCATATGCCTTCGTTGCTATCGCCGATATGGCCGATGCGGAAGACGCGGCCATCCAGCGGACCAAGGCCGGAGCCGAAGCTGGCGCTGTAGCGGTCGTAGGCCTCGCGCAGCACATCGCGGGCGTCGACGCCATCGGGGGTGCGGATGGCGGTGACGGTGTCGGCGGCGAGGTCGGGGGTCAGCGCGCAGGTTTGCAGGCCCCAGGCGGCGACGGCGGCGCGGACCCCGAAGGCAAGGCGGTGGTGGCAGGCGATGACGTTCGGCATACC
>JAYSPY010000084.1:0-23112 GCA_043721855.1 Pseudorhodobacter sp. | reverse complement strand
GTTGCCGGGCGGAGCCAAATTCAAGACACCTGCAGCAATCAGACTGCGGCGGCCTTGGCCACTTCTTTCTTGATCTTCAGTGCCTTGGGCGACAATTCGTCATCCTTGGACTTTGCCAGGAACGCATCAAGCCCGCCGCGATGATCGACCGTGCGCAGGGCATGGGCCGAGATTTTCAGCTTGAACGACTGGCCAAGCGCATCGGAGATCAGCGTGACATCATTCAGGTTCGGCAAGAACCGGCGACGGGTTTTGTTGTTGGCATGGCTGACTGTGTTGCCAGACATCGGGCCTTTGCCCGAAAGTTCGCAGACGCGCGACATGGGGTATTCCTTCGTGTAAACAGCAAAAACACCACTTGGCGGGGCGGCGTCAGAATTCGATTTGTGCGACCTACGGGGAATCGGGCGCGGCGTCAAGCCGAGCGCCAGCGAAATCTGGCGGAAATGCGCGGGCAAAGGCAGCTTGTCCTTGATGCGCGAAGGGGATGGATGCGAGAAGTGGATGGCGCGTGATGTCGGCTGGCGTATCAACCAGCCGCTGGTTTCCATCTGCGCCAGTCGCGCGCGGCGCAAGCGGCCCGCCAGATGGATTTTGCGCATGGACCAATCAAGGCACTCGCGGCACATCGCGGGTCTGGGGGCAGGTAAGTTCTGTGCGGCCATGCCAAAAATCTTGCGCGAAGGCCAGTCCGGTGGTGGCAAGGCCCAGTCCGTCTTTGCCATGGACTGGAAAGTCGCACGCGGCAGGGTTTTGATAAAGCCGCACGCCTGTGGCACCGGTGCATATGACAAAGGGCGCGGTGGTGTTGGCCTGTGGCCGCGATCCTCGGGCTGTTGATCCGGATGACGCTGTTTTTAGACGCGCTTTGGCGATCCGGCACCGGGATCATTGCGACTTTGGCGGCGATATCGGCGTGATCATCTTGCCGGTGTTGGGAGGGGTGGGTTGGGGTGGCGGACCGGGCAGCGGCCCAGCCTGCCTGGGTTTGGCGGGGCTTGGTTGGCGGGGCTTGGTTTGGCGGGGCTTGGTTGGCGGTGATGGGGCTGGCGTTGATTTTTACGCGGCTTGGGTTTGGCGATGGGCACAGCAAAAACCACGCATCCTTGCCCTTGCGGGCAGTCTTCGTTGCGGTTTGCGAAGATTGCCCGCAAGGGAAAGATGAGTATTTGGGCGAAAAGGAAGTTTAAGCCGGGGTTTGGGTTTGGGCTTTGGCGGGGGATTGATGTGCGGTGGCCGTGGCGTATCCTGCCGCCAATGCTGCCATTTGGGCGCGCCATGGGAACGGGCCATGGCTGAGGCGGGCAGCGCCCAGCGCTGCGAGTGTGGCGGCGGGCGGGGCGCTTGGGCTGATCAGCAGGTTGACGGGCAGCGTGGTGATGGCGATCAGCGCCGATATCAGGGCGGGGTCGGTCAGGCCGGGGGCAAAGAAGCCCGATGCGCCTGCTGCGGCATAGGCCTGCGCGCGGGCGATTGCCTCGGCCAACAGGCTTTCGTGTTGGTCTGCGGGGGCTTTGAGAAATATATCCGTGCGGGCGTTGACGAACAGCGGCACGCCCGCCGCCTGCCCTGCGGCAACCACGGCAGCGATGCGGGCGGTTTGTGCGCTGAGTGGATGCAGGCCGGTGCCGCCGACGATCTGATCTTCGAAATTTACGCCAATGGCCCCGGCTTTGATCAGGCGGGCGGTGTTGGCGGTCAGGCTGGCTGCATCAATGGCATAGCCGCCTTCGAAATCTACGCTGAGTGGCACGCAAACCGAGGCGACAATCCGTTCGACCACCATCAGCAGCGTGTCGATCGGGATGATCTGGCCATCGGGGTAGCCCATTGCCATGGCCAACGGATTGCTGCCGGTGGCAAGGGCGGGGGCACCTGCGGCTTCTACGGTTTTGGCGGAACCGGCATCCCAGATGTTATAGATCACGATGGGGTGTCCGGGCGTGTGCAATGCGGCGAAGGCGCGGGCTTTGTCGGATTGTGTGGGCATGGGGATTGGCCTTCAAGGTTTGGGTATGGCGGGAGCATAGCGCCCGCGGTGCAGTCAGTCTACCGCCCCAACAGCCGCAACAGTTCTGCCGCCGCTGCCTCGGGCGATTTCGCGCCCGTAGCGACCGCGTCGCCCAACGCGGACATCAGCCCCGAAGCGGGTTCACGCGACAGGGCGGCGAGCAGGCCGTGGCGCACCTCTGCCTCAAACCACTGGCGGGCTTGGTTGGCGCGACGGTTTTGCCAATGGCCGTGGCTGCGCCGCCAATCGGCGAGGGTTTGGATATCGCGCCAAGCCACGTCCAGCCCGGTGTTTTCCAGTGCAGACACTGTGCGCGCGCAAGGATAGCCATCCGGGTCTTGCGCACGGCCGCGCAGCAGGTGCAAAGCCCCCGCATAATCGGCGCAGGTGCGCAGGGCGGCGGGTTTGAGATCACCATCGGCTTTGTTGACCAAGATCAGATCGGCCATTTCCATGATGCCGCGCTTGACGCCTTGCAATTCGTCGCCGCCCGCCGGGGCCATCAGCAGCACGAAAATATCGCACAGCTCTGCCACCATGGTTTCAGACTGACCCACGCCCACGGTTTCGATCAGCACCACATCAAACCCAGCGCCTTCGCACAGGGCCACCGCTTCGCGCGTGCGCCGCGCCACGCCGCCAAGCTGGGTCTGGCTGGGCGAGGGGCGGATAAAGGCAAGCGGATCACGCGACAGCCGTTCCATCCGGGTTTTATCACCGAGGATCGAGCCACCCGACAGCACCGATGACGGGTCCACAGCCAGCACGGCCACGCGCAGGCCCTGCCCCGAACCATTTCCTGTCAGCATCAGGCCAAAGCTTTCCAGAAACGTCGATTTGCCCACCCCCGGCGTGCCCGAAAGCCCGATGCGCAGGGCCTGGCGCCCGGTATTTGCCAGTGCGTCCAGCAGCGCCAGCGCCTGCGCGCGGTGGTCTGCACGCGTGCTTTCCACCAGCGTGATCGCCCGCGCCAGTGCACGCCTGTCACCAGTGATAACCCCAGATGTGAGGTCTGTTTGATCCATGCCCTGCCCCTGCGGCTTGCCTTTTGGGCTATTTAGCCGGGTTGGCGGGGGAAAGTCACGCGAACCATATGGCAAGCGCCTATCATTCCAGCGATAAGGCGGCGCATGACCGATGCGCTGCCCATTGATGATGCCTTGCCCGCGTTGCGCGACGCCTTGGCCAGCACCCGCATGGCGGTGTTGCAAGCGCCGCCGGGGGCGGGCAAAACCACGCGGGTGCCTTTGGATATGCTGGCGCATGCGGCAGGGTTGGGGCTGACCAAGGGGCGCATTTTGATGCTGGAGCCGCGCCGATTGGCGGCGCGGGGCGCAGCGGAGCGGATGGCGGAAAGTCTGGGCGAGGCCGTTGGCCAAACCGTCGGCTACCGGATGCGCGGCGAGGCTGCGGTTTCTGCCGCGACCCGGATCGAGGTGGTGACCGAGGGCATTTTGACCCGGATGATCCAGATCGACCCCGGCCTTGAGGGCATTGCCGCGCTGATTTTCGACGAATTCCACGAACGCAGTCTGAACGCCGATCTGGGGCTGGCCTTGGCGTTGGAGGTGCGGGGGGCATTGCGGGATGATCTGATGATCCTTGTGATGTCGGCCACATTGGACGCGGGGCCAGTGGCAGCCTTGATGGGTGGGGCGCCTGTGATCACGTCGCAGGGCCGCGCTTACCCGGTGGAAACACGCTGGTTGGCGCGGCCGTTTGACACGAAGCTGCGATTTGAGGCGGCACTGGCAGGGCTTGTGGTGCAGGCCGAAGAAGACAGCCGGGACCGAGACAGCCAAGACATGGGCGGCGGGCTGTTGGTATTCTTGCCGGGGGAAGGCGAAATCCGGCGTGTCGAGGCGCTGCTTTCGGGCCGGCTGCCGCCCGATTGTGTGGTTCGCCCGCTGTTTGGGGCGATGGATTTTGCCGCCCAGCGCGCGGCATTGGCCCCGGTGCAGGGTCGCAAAATCGTGCTGGCCACGGCGATTGCCGAAACATCGCTGACGCTGCCCGACATTCGGGTTGTGGTGGATGGCGGGCGGGCGCGACGGGCAAGGTTTGACCCCAACACCGGCATGGCACGGCTGGTCACCGAACGGGTGACAAAGGCCGAGGCGGAACAGCGGCGTGGCCGGGCGGGGCGGGTGGCGGCAGGGCTGTGTTACCGGATGTGGACACGCGGCGAAGAGGGTGGCTTGGCACACTATCCGCCAGCGGAGATTGAGGCGACGGATCTGACCGGGCTGGCCTTGGAACTGGGGCTGTGGGGCACGGGGTCGCTGGCGTTTCTGACGCCGCCGAACCCCGGGGCGCTGACCGAGGCGCGGCGTTTGTTGGCCGACTTGGGGGCGCTGTCGGAGGGTCGCATTACGCCGCATGGTATGCAGCTTGCCGCGCTGCCGCTGCATCCGCGGCTTGGCCATATGGTGGTTCGGGCGGGGGGCAGCCCAATGGCCATAACCCTAGCGGCCCTGTTGGCGGAGCGTGATCCTGTGCGGGGGGCACCACCTGATCTTGGCTTGCGGATGGCCGCGATTGCCGATGCGCGCAAATTCGAGGCGGATCATCCCTATGCCGTTTCCCGCCCTGTGGTGGAGCGTATCCGGGATGAAGCCAAACGCCTGAGCCGTGCGTTGCGGGGCGATAAGGCACCGCTTGCGGTGGCCGCCCCGCCCCTGTCCTTGGGCCAGCTGGCCGCACTTGCCTACCCCGACCGCATCGGGTTGCGCCGCAAGGGCGATGCGCCGCGCTGGGTTTTGTCAGGCGGCACCGGGGCGGTGATGGAGGCGGGGTTACCTCTGTCAGGTGCGCGCCTGATCGTGGCCACTGACCTTGACGGTGATCCGCGCGAAGCGACGCTGCGCCAAGCGGTGCCGATTTCCGAGGCAGACCTGCGCATGCTTTATGGCGGAGATATCACATGGCATTCCGTCTGCGAATGGTCGCGCCGCGAGGGGCGGGTTCTGGCGCGGGAGCAGGAACGATTTGGCGCGCTGGTGTTGGCGGACCGGGCTTGGCCAGAGGCGCCTTTGGGTGCCATTGCGCAGGCTGCGCTGGACGGATTGCGCCAGATTGGCCTGCCGTGGGCGGCCTCTGCCCGGCGTTTGCGCGCGCGCATTGAACTGGCGCGGGCGGGCGGGGTTGATTGGCCGGAGTGTACCGATGCCGGGCTGCTGGCCGACGCTGAGGATTGGATTTTACCGCATTTGGCGGGCGTGAAATCTGAGGGGCAGCTTCGCGCGCTGGACCTGACCGAGGCTTTGCGCGCGCGCCTGACTTGGGCACAAGTTGCGGAACTCGACCGTCTGGTGCCCGCGCATTTCGAAACCCCCTTGGGCCGCCGGGTGCCGATCGACTATGACGGCGATTTTCCGGGGATTGATATTCGTCTGCAAGAGCTGTTCGGGGTGACCGTGCATCCAACCGTTGGCACCAATCGCCTGCCGTTGCGCATCACCCTGCTGTCGCCCGGCCAGCGGCCCGTGCAAGTGACCACTGATTTGCCGGGGTTCTGGGCCAACACTTATGCCGATGTGCGCCGCGATATGCGCGGGCAATATCCGCGCCATCCGTGGCCCGAAGACCCGACGCAGGCTGAACCGACGCTGCGGGCAAAACCGCGTGGCACGTAACGGTGTCAGCAAGGCATGGCCCCGAAGCGTTGCAAGCCGCGTCATAAAGCGTGGTCAACATAGGGCTTTTCTATCGGCACTTCCGCCCGTAATCAGGCATGAGCAAAGCATAGGCACATCACATGGCAACTGAACACATGGCAACAGGACACATGGCAACAGAACACCAGATAATGCGGCGCGGTCGCATCGCATCGGCCACGATGTTTATGGTCAACGGTTTGTTGATGGGGTCTTGGGCGCCGCAAATTCCGCTGCTTTTGCCTCGGCATCAGATTACGGAAACCACGCTGGGGTTGTTGATCTTTTTGCTGGGTGTTGGCGCCGTGGGGGCGATGGCCCTGGCGGGGGGGTTGATCGGGCGTTACGGCAGCCGCCTTGTCGTGCAGGCCTTTGCCATGGCCGCACCCTTCACTTTGGCGGCGGTGGTTTTGTCGCCAAACCTGTGGGCGCTGTCGATCAGCCTTGTCATCATGGGGGCGCTGATCGGCTGTATGGATGTGGCGATGAACGCCAATGCGGTTGATCTGGAACGCCGCCTTGGCCGCGCGATCATGTCCTCCAGCCACGGATTCTGGAGCCTTGGCGGATTTGTCGGTGGCAGCATCGGCGGGTGGATCATCGCGAAAATTGGCGCAGGGCAGCACGCGCTTTTGGTGGCGGGGGTTGCGTTTTTGGCGGTGCTGCTGGCGCGGCGGAATTTGATCGGCGATGCGGCAAAGCCTGTAACCCATGCACAAACGGCCCCTGCCAAGCGCTGGCCGCGCAGCCCGGCGATTTATCTATTGGGGGTGATGGCGCTGCTGTCGATGATCCCGGAAGGCGCTGTGCTGGATTGGGCAGCACTGTATCTGCAACAAGAACATGGCACCGGGGTCAGCACGGCTGGCGTGGCCTTTGCGCTGTTTTCGGCAACCATGGCGGTGATGCGGTTTGCGGGCGATGCCATCCGCAACCGGTTTGGTGCGGTGCAAACCTTGCGCATATCAGCGCTGATCGCGGCGGCGGGTTTGTTGGGGGCGGCCCTTGCCCCCAATGCCACGCTGGTCATTGCCAGCTTTGCGTTTGCCGGGCTTGGCGTGGCCAATATGGTGCCGGTGATGTTTTCAGCGGCGGGCAATTTTCCGGGGCTGAGCGCCGGAGTTGGCATATCTATCGTCACCATGCTGGGCTATTCCGGCATTCTGGTGGCACCGTCCAGCATTGGCTTTGTGGCCGATCATGTTGGCTTTCGCGCGACCTTTGGCACGTTGGCACTATTGCTGATTGTGGTCGCTGTGATGGCGGGCCGGGCTGCGGCGGCGGATTTTCAGGCCACAGACAGCGACGCCGTTCCCGCCACCTGACAGCGTCACCGCATCCATTTGGCGGGCTTGCAAATGAGGCCTGCGCCGCATACTCAATACCGAAGCCCGCGTTTACGCCGCAGTTGCACATTTATCCATAAAAGAGACCGCCATGCCCAAGGCAATTCCCCTGCGCCACGATTGGACCCGCGTTGAGGCCGAGGCGCTGTATACCGCCCCCTTGATGGACCTGCTGTTTCAGGCGCAAACCGTGCACCGCGCGCATTTCGACCCGAACCAAGTGCAGCGCAGCAAGCTTCTTAGCATCAAGACCGGTGGCTGTGCGGAAGACTGCACCTATTGTTCGCAATCGGCAGTCAATGGATCGCAGCTTTCCGCATCAAAACTGATGGAAGTGGAACGCGTTCTGGCCGAGGCGCGCAAAGCCAAGGCGGGCGGTGCCACGCGCTATTGCATGGGGGCTGCGTGGCGGTCACCGAAAGACCGCGATATGGCAGCGCTGGCGGCGATGATTGGCGGCGTCAAGGCGATGGGCATGGAAACCTGCATGACGCTGGGAATGCTGGATGATACCCAGGTTGTGCGGCTGCGCGATGCTGGGTTGGATTATTACAACCACAACATCGACACGTCAGAACGCTATTATTCGCAAGTGATTACCACCCGCACTTTTGCCGACCGGATTGAGACTTTGGCACGGGTGCGCGAAGCGGGCATCAAGGTCTGCGCGGGCGGCATCGTCGGCATGGGCGAGACGCGGATGGACCGCATTGACATGCTGCTGACGCTGGCGAACCTGCCCGCGCATCCTGAATCGGTGCCGGTGAACATGCTGATCCCGATGCCAGATACGCCATTGGCCGATACCCCGCCGCTGGACCCGATTGAATTTGTCCGCACCATCGCGCTGGCCCGCATTCTGATGCCGCAAAGCCATGTGCGCCTGTCGGCTGGCCGCACCGCGATGTCAGACGAGATGCAGGCGATGTGCATCTTTGCCGGGGCCAATTCGATCTTTGTTGGCGACACGCTGTTGACGGCGGATAATCCGGGCGAAGATGCGGATGACGCTTTGTTTGCCAAGCTGGGCTTGGTGGCGATGGATTTGGACGTGCAGACAAACGCCCACCCCGCCGCTGCTCACCATGCCAACGCCCACGGTGTCGCGGCGCAATGACAGCATTTCCCCGGCACGCACAGGCGCTTGCCGCACTTGCAGACCGGGGGAGGCTTCGCAGCCTGGCCCCGCGTTTGGGGCATGATTTTGCATCGAACGATTATCTGGGGTTGGCGGGATCGGACGTATTGCGCGATGCTGCCCGTGCGGCGCTTGATCGCGGCGTCGCGGTGGGGGCAGGCGGGTCGCGCCTGTTGCGCGGCAATGACGCAGAGCATCAGGCACTGGAAGCCATCGCCGCACGCCATTTCGGCGTTGAGCGCGCTTTGTTCATGGGCGGCGGATTTGCCGCCAATCAAGCCATTTTCGCCAGTCTGCCGATGCCCGATGATCTGATTTTATATGACGCGCTGATCCATGCCAGCGCGCATGACGGGATGCGTCTTGGCCGTGCGGACACGCTGTCTTTTGCCCATAATGACGTGGGCGATGCGGGCGCGCAGATAGCGGCTTGGCGCGTCAAAGGCGGGGTGGGCCGGGTTTGGCTGGCCATTGAAAGCCTGTATTCCATGGGCGGTGATTTCGCGCCTTTGGCGGATTTTGCGGCCCTTGCATCGGCGCAGAATGCGGTGCTTGTGGTGGACGAAGCCCATGCCACCGGGCTTTACGGCCCCACCGGGCGCGGCTTGACCGAAGGCATGTCGCACGGCGCCAACCTGTTGACATTGCACACTTGCGGCAAGGCTTTGGGGGTATCTGGTGCTTTGATCTGCGGCGCGGCTGATCTGATTGACACGCTGATCAACAAGGCGCGGGGGTTCATTTATGCCACGGCACCGTCACCTCTGAATGCAGCGCTTGTCGCCGCTGCACTGGCGGAACTGGATGCCAACCCACAGCGCCGCCTTGCTGCCTTGGCCTTGGTTGATCATGCCCATGTCCAAGCGGTTGCCTGTGGCTTTCCGGGCCTGACATCCCAAATCCTGCCCATCCTTCTGGGCACCGATCAGCGTGTCATGCAGGTGGCCGCCGCGTTGCAATCGCGCGGCCATGATATTCGTGGTATCCGCCCGCCTACCGTGCCGCGCGGCACGGCGCGGCTTAGGATATCAATCACGCTGAACACATCGGCTGATGTCATATCGCAGATGTTCAAAGACCTTGCACAGGTGGCCGCATGAAACCCGTAGTGATCACTGGCACCGATACCGATATCGGCAAAACCGTATTTGCGGCGGGCCTGACGCAGGCTTTGCAGGCGCAATACTGGAAACCTGTTCAGGCAGGCTTGGACGGTGAAACCGATAGCCAGACCGTGGCGCGACTGTCGGAGATGCCGACTTTGACTGAGGCGTACAGGCTGAAAATGCCCGCCTCGCCGCATCTGGCGGCAGAGGATGAAGGGGTGGAAATTGACCCCGCCCGCCTTGCCCTGCCGGATGTCGGTGGTCCCTTGGTGGTGGAGGCGGCGGGCGGGCTTATGGTGCCGCTGAACCGCAGGGTGCTGTTTTTGGATGTGATCGCCACATGGCAGGCCCCGGTGATTTTGTGCGCGCGCACGGCGCTGGGCACCATCAACCATAGTCTTTTGTCGCTTGCGGCCCTGCGCCACGCGGGCTGTTCGGTGCTGGGCATTGCCTTTATCGGCGATACCAACCCCGCCGTTGAACGCACGATCTGCGATTTTGGCGCTGTGGCGTATTTGGGGTGTCTGCCCCGTTTGGCCCCGCTTGCGCGTGACACTTTGGCGCAGGCTTTCGCCGCCCATATTGACGTGGCCACCATCCGCAAAGGCCTGCACCCGTGACCCCGCATGACTTTGACCGCAGGCATCTGTGGCACCCCTATTCCAACGTCACCAAGCCCGGCCCGACGCATATCGTGGCCAGTGCCGAAGGGGTTTGGCTGACGCTGGACGATGGCACGCGGATGATCGACGCCATGTCATCGTGGTGGTCGGTGATCCACGGCCACCGCCACCCCGCATTGATGCAGGCCGCCCATACCCAGCTTGACCGCGTGGCGCATGTGATGTTTGGCGGGCTGACGCACAGGCCCGCGATTGACCTTGGCAAACGCCTTGTCGCGATGCTGCCTGCTGGCCTTGACCGGATCTTTTATTCGGATTCCGGGTCGGTCGCGGTGGAAGTGGCGATGAAAATGGCGGTGCAGTATCAAAACGCGGTGGGCAGGCCGGACCGCACGCAATTTGCCACCATCCGGTCGGGCTATCACGGTGACACCTGGAAAGCGATGAGCGTGTGTGACCCTGATACGGGGATGCACCATCTGTTCCGGGGTGCCGTATCGGTGCAGCATTTCGCCGACCGCCCGCCGTTGCGGTTTGGCGATGCGTGGACGGATGATCCTGCGTTGAATGGGCTTGGCAATCTGCGCGCGGTGTTGGCGGAAAACGAGGCCCACATCGCGGCGCTGATCCTTGAACCCGTGGTGCAGGGTGCAGGCGGCATGTATTTCTACCACCCGCACTACCTGAACCAAGCGCGCCAGCTGTGTGATGAATTTGGCGTGCTGCTGATTTTCGATGAAATCGCCACTGGCTTTGGCCGCACGGGGCAGATGTTTGCCACCGATTTTTGTGACGTGAGCCCAGATATCATCTGTCTCGGCAAGGCGCTGACGGGTGGGACGATGTCGTTTGCCGCCACCATCGCCACCCAAGCGGTGGCTGATGCGATTGGCGGGGCGGTGCCCGGCGCGTTCATGCATGGGCCTACGTTTATGGCCAACCCGCTGGCCTGTGCGGTGGCTGGGGCCAGCCTTGATCTGCTGGCCACGGGCGATTGGAGAGCGCAAGTTGCCGCCATTGCAGCACAGTTTGAAGCGGACCTTGCCCCTGCCCGCGCGATGCCCGGCGTGGCGGATGTGCGGGTGCTTGGCGCGATTGGCGTCATTGAAATGGATCACGCGATCAGTGCCGACATAGCGCATGGTTTTGCGCGGCAGACGGGGGTTTATCTGCGCCCGTTTGGCCGCAACATCTATGCCATGCCGCCGTTTGTGACCTCGGCGGATGAGGTGTCGCAGATCACTGCCGCGATGATCTTGCTGGCGCGCGTGATATAAGTGCAGATGGCCGCCGATCCTGCCAGCCCCCGCCCATCGAAGACTGGCCCTGCCAGCCCAAGCCTGTCGAAGACTGGCCCTGCCAGCCCAAGCCAAAACCGCGTCAGGCAAAGCTTTGCGCGGGGTCTGGCCAGTTATCATGCGGCGGCGTTGGCGCAGGCGCAGATTGCCATGCGACTGGCGCAGGCGCTGCAAGCCGCTGGCGCGCCGGCACAGTTTGAACACGCGCTTGAATTTGGTTGCGGGACTGGTCTGTTCACCGACGCCCTGCTGCAGCGATTTACGATCAAGCGGCTGATGCTGAATGATCTGGTGGCCATACCTGCCGCCACACTGCAACCCATTTTGCAGGGCTACAAAACCCGGACCACCTTTCATGCGGGCCCGATTGAAACCCTGCCGGTGCCGGCGGGGCTGGATCTGATAGCCGCTGCCTCGGCGGTGCAGTGGGTGGCCGAGCCTGGCGCGTTGATCACACGGTTGGCGGGCCATATCGCGCCGGGTGGATGGCTGGCGCTAAGTGGCTTTGGCACCGGCCATTTCGCCGAACTTCGCGCGGTTGGTGGGGGTGCGCAGGCGCCATCCTATCTTGATCCGGACGATTGGCGCGCGCTTTTGCCGCCCGGATTGCATCTGCACAGCGTGACAGCGCAGGTGATTTCGCTGCACTTTCCAACCGCCATCAGCCTGCTGAAACATCTGCGCCAGACGGGCGTGAATGGCGCAGCACACGGCCATTGGACCAAAGCCAATTTGGCCGGATTTGACGCGAGACTGCGCGCCGCGCAGCAAGGCAGCGGTGCCATCAGCCTCAGCTATAACCCGGTGCTGTTGATTGCGCAGAAATTGCCATAGGACGCGCCGCGCCTAGACCAGTTCGGCCACTTGCTGCACGTCGACAACCTTGGCAAAGTCGGACCCCAGCGTGGCCAGCGTCACGCGGTATCCGCATCAATGCGCCCACCGCCATGTGCGGGCAGATCAAAACCAAGCAGCGCCTCAAACGGCAAGACAATATCGAAGCCCAGATCAAAGCCCGCCCGCGCAGTAGAGGCGATGCAATAGGCGGCAACTGCGCCCACCATAACGATCTGGGTGATGCTTTTACGGCGCATCGCCGGGTCAAGTCCGGTGCGCGCAAAGCCCGATGACCCGGATTTCCAAAACACGTCTTCGCCGGCAATCGGTTGGGCGCAGGGCATTGGCTCTGCCTCGTGCAGGCCCTTGCGGAACAGGGATTTTGGATCAGTATCGGTGTGAAACACATGAAACACCGGCAATTTCTTGCCGCGAAACAGCGCGAGCAGGCTGGCCACATGGGTTTCCGCATCGGGGTTGCAGCGCGGGCGGCCCGCCGCCGTGCGGACCGCCATGTGCATCTGCATATCTACCACCAAAAGCGCAATTGCCATGCCTTAGGCCCCCATGTAATCGCGTTTGCCGATTTCTACTCCGTTATGACGCAAGATGTTGTAGGCGGTGGTGCAGTGAAAATGGAACTGCGGCGTGGCATAGCTGATCAAGAAACCAGCACCGGGCAAGGTCATATCCATCGGGCCCGCTTTGAAGGTGATTTCGCGCGTGGCAGCCCCGTCATAGGCGCTGTGCGGAAAGCTGGCCATGTAGGCGCGGGCGGCAGCGATGCGGGCTTGCAGTTCGGCGAATGTGGTTTCGGTATCGGCAAAGCTTTGCGGAGACTCACCCGCCAGTCGTGCACAGCAGCGCGCAGCAAAGTCGCAGGCCAGCTGCACTTGTTTGGTAAAAGGCAACATATCGGGAAACAAACGGAAATTCAGCAACGCCTCTGGCTTGATGTTTTTTGCCGTGCAATGCGCCTCTGCGATGGTCAGGATTTTTGACAGTGAGCCAAGGGTTCGGTCCATCGGCGGAACAATCATAGCGTGCATTTGGCCGTCCTTTTTCAAGCGTGACCCTTCATCGGCGAGACGTGTAGTCGTGTCAACCGGGCCAGAGGTCACATTGTCATTTTTTATGATCACCGCCCGTCGCGCAGGCAGCATCGTCTTTGGCCGATCGAACATCACCGAATGCGCGCGGTGCATTCAGGCATTTTCCACTGCGTCATTTTGATGGCCGCAGTTGCGGCATCCCGGATTGGCCGTGCAGACAGCGGGTCTGCACCCGGTGGGGCCAAAGCATACGCGCCCCAGCGCTGTCTGCACACAGATTTTGCGCGGAGAGGGCATTGCCGTCCAGTTCGGTGCCTCGCCCAGGCTGAAGCAGGCTTGTGCGCTAGACCCCCAAGCACCAGCGCATCACCGCCTTTTGCGCGTGCAGGCGATTTTCAGCCTCGTCAAACACCACTGAATGCGCGCCGTCCATCACAGCGCTTGTCGCCTCGTCGTTTCTATGCGCGGGAAGGCAGTGCATGAACAGCGCGTCGGGTTTGGCACGGGCCATCAGCGCCTCGTTCACCTGATAGCCGCGCAGCTGGTTATGACGGCGCTCTTTGGCGGATTCGGGGTCGTGCATCGACACCCAGGTATCAGTGACAACGAGGTCGGCCCCCTGCACCGCCAGCACCGGGTCGCGTTCCAGCGTCACCCGCACGCCCTGGGCGCGCGCAAAACCTACCGCCGAGGCTTCGGGTTCCAACGATTCCGGGCCGGTGAAGGTGAAATCAAAGCCGAACTGCCCTGCGGCATGCAGGAAACTGGCGCAGACATTGTTGCCGTCGCCGGCCCAGACCACCTTTTTGCCCGCAATCGGCCCGCGATGTTGCTCAAAGGTCATCACATCAGCCATGATCTGGCAGGGATGTGTGCGGTTGGTCAGGCCGTTGATCACCGGCACGGTGGCATATTCGGCCATTTCCAGCAGGGTTTGTTCTTCAAAGGTGCGGATCATGATCAGATCGACATAGCGCGACAGCACCCGCGCGGTATCGGCAATCGTCTCGCCGTGGCCCAGTTGCATTTCCTTGCCTGACAGCACCATGGTCTGCCCGCCCAACTGGCGCACGCCGACATCAAAGGATACGCGGGTGCGGGTTGAGGGTTTTTCGAATATCAGCGCCACCATGCGGCCTGCCAGCGGCTGATCATCATCGGGTGTGCCCTTGGGGCGGCCGTTGCGGGCGCGCTTCATCGCATGGGCCGCGTTCATGATCGCCCGCAGATCACTGGCGGACGTGGTGTGGATATCGAGGAAGTTGTTCATAGATTGGTCTTTCTGACGCAAAGCCGGGGCTGTCTGCCCCGGACCCCGAGAGTAGTTTTACGAAAAGGAAGCCGGTTCAGGGGGGATGTCCATCACCAAAACCGGGGTGCCATCTTCGCACGCGCGGATGGCCACATCGCGAAAGTCTGCTCGTCGGTAGCAGCGCACTGCGCGCTCGTTGTCAGGCGCGGGGTCGATCACGATGTCGGTCGCACCCTTTACAAGCAGCGCTTTCGCGTAAAGATGCACGATCGCAGACCCGTGGCCGCGACCCAGCAGGTCGGATGGGCCTATGCAGATATCCACCGAATGACTGCCCATCGGTCTGTCGTTGAATTGCTGTGCACCCCACGTTTGGCAACGAGAAGATTGCAGACAGGCAAAGGACTGGTTGGCATGGGCGCCGGTTTGCTGGTCCATCAACGGGTTGTCCAGATCTTCGGTGCCCGGGGCCAGATCCTCTGCCGGGTCGCGCCACCACTGGCGCAGATGTGCGGGTGCCAGCCAATCTGCCATCATCGGCAGATCATCCCGTGTGAAAACGCGCAGGCTGTATGCGTCAGGCATGGAGGGCCAGGTCGGTCGCAGCCACATCGGTCGCAGCCCGGTCCAGACGGGCCAAAGCCTCGGCGATATCAGCGTCGGGGATGTTCAGCGCGGGCAGCAAGCGCACCACATTATCGGCGGCGGCCACGGTGAGCAGATGCTGTGCGTAACCCGCTTTCACCACATCGCTATTGAGGCTGCGGCATTTCAGACCAAGGATCAGGCCCTGCCCGCGCACGGCGTCAAACACCGCCGGATGCGTGGCAACCAGCCCTTCCAGCCCCTGGCGAAACAGTGCGCCTTTGCGGGCAACTTCGGACAGAAACGCGTCGTCGCTGATCATCTCGACCACCGCGGCACCGACAGCACAGCCCAGCGGATTGCCGCCGTAGGTGGAGCCGTGCGTGCCCGCCACCATGCCCGCCGCCGCAGCTTCCGTCGCCAGCACCGCGCCCAGGGGAAAGCCGCCGCCGATGCCTTTGGCGACCATCATGATGTCAGGTTCCACCCCCGCCCATTCATGCGCAAACAGCCGCCCCGTGCGGCCCATGCCGCATTGCACTTCGTCCAATATCATCAGCGTGCCTGTTTCATCGCAGATATCGCGCAGGCCCTTCAGGCAGGCATCGGGCATCACCCGAATGCCGCCCTCGCCTTGCACGGGTTCCACCAGCACGGCGCAGGTCTGGTCGGTAATGGCGGCACGAAGCGCATCGTGATCGCCCCATGGCAGGGTTTTGAAGCCGGGCATCAAGGGGCCAAAGCCCTTGACCATTTTCTCGGCCCCCGAGGCCGCAATAGCCCCGGTTGAGCGGCCATGAAACGCGCCTTCGAAGGTGATGAATTCGGTGCGTTCCGGCCGCCCGTGGTGATACCAGTATTTGCGCGCCATCTTGATTGCCAGCTCGCAGGCCTCGGTGCCGGAATTGGTGAAGAACACGGTTTGGGCAAAGGTTTTATCCACCAGCAGATTTGCCAGCCGTTCCTGTTCCGGGATGCGGTACAGGTTCGAGACATGCCACAGCTTGGCCGCCTGTTCGGTCAGCACCTTGACCAAGGCCGGATGCGCGTGGCCCAGCGCGTTGACCGCAATGCCCGCGCCCAGATCAAGATAGCGGGCGCCGTCCTGTGCCGTAAGCCAGGACCCGGAGCCCGAGACAAAGGCCATGGGCGCACGGTTGTAAGTGGGCAAAACAGACGGGATCATCGCGGGCGGTCCTTATACCAAAGCCCAGACCTGCCAAAGGCAAGCGGGCGTGTCAACGAAATGGGTCAGGTTTTTGCGCAAACTGCGCAGGATCGAGGCGTCAGACGCGGTTAGCGTCGGCGTCGGGGGCTGGCGAGAAGGCGGCTCGGCGTGATCATCAGGTTTGGCTAGCACAGAGTTTTCGGCGAGAAAACAGATATTTTGCCGGGCGCGCCTTGGCATGATGGCTGACCTTGGGTGCAGGTCCGGCGTATAATCCTGAAATCACGCCCGGCATCGGCTTGAACTTTGGGCATCGCACTTGTATCTGATGGCCCCGCGCGGATAGTATGCGCGAAAGGCGGCGCTAAAGGCGGCCAGCCAGACCGGAGTTTGCAATGTCCTGGACCGATGAGCGCGTTGAGACGCTTAAAAAGATGTGGGCCGAAGGCCAAAGTGCCAGCCAGATCGCCAAGGAACTTGGCGGTGTCACGCGCAATGCGGTGATCGGCAAGGTGCACAGGCTTGGGCTATCCAACCGCGTGGGCGGTGGCGGCGTGGCCGAAGGTGAAGACGATGCCGCACCGGCAGCAAGGCCCGATCCTGCCCCGCGCGCGGCGGAACCTATTCGCAGCGCAGAACCAACGCCGCGCCCACCCGTTGAACGCACCATGCCAACCGCGACCATCACGCCCATTCCGATGCGCAAGGCGATCATTCCCGCAGGCCAGCCGCTGCCACCGCAGCCATCGGCGAATGAGATCAGCCCTGAAGTTCTGGCCTCGGTGCGCGAAGTGGAAAAGCACGCGAAAAAGCTGACCCTGATGGAATTGACCGAGCGCACCTGCAAATGGCCGATCGGTGATCCCGCGACTGAAGATTTCTGGTTCTGCGGCCTGCAATCGCTGCCCGGCAAACCTTACTGCGAAGCGCATGTCGGCGTGGCGTTCCAACCGATGTCAGCCCGTCGCGACCGGAGGCGCTAGGCGTGGGGCGGCGCTAGGCGTGGGGCGGCCGGGATAGTTCAGCCGTCCGCAAGATGGGTATGTGTGCAAAGAAAAATTGGCGCGGCATTTTCCGCCCTTTTTGCATTGATCTAATTCCCAACGCCCAACAGCTTTTCCAAGGCGCGCGCGGCCTCGTCTTCAATGGCATCGTTCAGTTTGCGGCGACCGGCATCTTCCAGACTTTCGCCGGGCAAAGCGTCGATCCCCAGCTTTTCGGCAAGCGCTGCCTCGGCCTTGGCCTGCAATTTTGCAGCCTCTGCCGCCAGTTTTTCTTGTGCGACGGCTTCCAAATCCAACCGGAATTTCGGTTTTGACCACGGCCCGGTGATCAGCAACGGCACGGCGATCCCGTCGGCATTGCCGCCCTTGAGCACCGCCGTTGGGCGTATGCGGTAATCCAGATTGCGCGCACCGATGCCAATGGTGCCATTGCCGGTGGCGGTCAGCCCCGGAGCCGCCAGAACCAGATCGTCGTTGCGCAAAACCCCGCCCTCGATCACGAAACTGCCCGTCACCGCGTCATATACCGTCTTCGTGCCCTCGCCCACATAGGATGTGTCCAGCGTGCGCAAGATCCCCGGCACATCTACCCCCGCCAGCTCGCCGTTGACCAGTGACAGCGTGCCGGACCCTGACAGCCCCTGCATCAGCGCCGCCTTAGAATTGCCGACGGCCAGAAACTTGACGGCCACATCGCCGGTGCCTGTCACCCGGCTGTAGCCCGCCAGGTCTGACAGCATCGGCTGCAGGGCGATGCCGGCGAAATTCAGATCGCCTCCCAGCGACAGCCCGTTGCGTCCGTTGACCACGAATTGCCCAGTGACCTCACCGCCATAAATCGCCAGCGCCCGCAGATCAAAAACCGCGCGGCCCCGGTCATTGGTGACCAGCACTTTGAGCGGCCCGGTTTTCGCGGTGCCAAGATCAAGGCTGTTGGCCGACAGCGCCACGGCGCCGTCCATCGCGGCCAGCCCGGACACGTCAATAGGGTCGGGCGACCAACTATCGGGCGCTGCCGCAGCAGCATTACCCGCCGGGGCAGCACCGCCCAGCACCAGATCCCCCGCCACCAGCTTGGCCGATAGTTTGGGCCGCGCCCCCGCCGTCACGAAATCCACATCGCCCGAAAGCGCGTTGCCATCCAGCGTGATCGCGCCACCACGCAGATGCGCCGATCCTTCCGGCGTCAGCGTCACGGCACCTTTTACCGAAACCGACCGCGCACCAAGCCCGTCAGGCAGGTCGGGGGCGGCCATCCCAAACAGCCCAAACAGCGCCGCCATATCGCCAAGCTTTGCCACAAGCGCCCCTTCTGCCGCCAGCGGGCTTAGACTTGCCTGCCCCTCAAAGCCGATATTTGACGCACCCGTTTCAGCCGACAGCGTCACCCCCACCAACCGCCCCGCCACAAACGGCGCAAACTGTGCGATCACGGCGCTGGCCGCAACATCTTGCCCGCCGACACGGGCAGAACCTGCCACCGTCGCCGTGCCGTTGAAATCAGGCACTTGCGCGGTGGCGTTGATCTGCGCCATTTCCACCACGCGCCCTGACGCATGGTCGATATAGCGCAAACTGCCACCAGAGATGACCGCTTTATCCAGCGTGAACGGCGTGCCCTGCCCCGGCGTTTGCGGCCCCGCGGTGCCACCGCCCCCAGATACCGCGCGAAAATCCCAGTTTGCCAGCCCGTCTGCGTTCCGCTCCAGCACGATCACCGGGTCGGTGACCTGCAGGCCGGTGATCCGCACATCGCCCGCCATCAGCGCCGTCATATCCAGCGCAATTTCCATCGACGCGGCGGCCAGAAGCGGCGCTTGGGTTGACCAATCGGCATTCGCCACCGAGACAGGCCCGGTCGTCACCCCCAAAACCGGGTAAAAACTGGGCCGGACCGAGCCGGAAATCACCAATTCCCGCCCGGTGATCTTGGAAAACTCGCGCGCTGCGAGGCCTGCCACCTTTTGCGCCGGGATCAGGAATACCGCGCCGATCAGAATCGCGGCAAACACCACCAACGCCATCGCCACCCGAATGATCCACCGCATGATGATACCTCTTGGCCAATTGCCGCTAACCCTAGCGCCAACCAACGCCAACCGGCAAGTAACAGTTCCGCAGGCGGCGGTGCTATGTGGGCGGCATGGGCACAAGATGCGGGGGGAGATGGCGGGGGGTACGGGATCCCGGCCTGCGCTGGGGGGGGCGCGGCGTAGGGTGTGCATTCATTGCGCACCATTGGCGGCGATCGGTGCGCAATGAATGCGCACCCTACGGGCGGGGCAAAAGCGGTTTTGGGGTGAGGCGCGCCCGGAAAACCGTCCAGCGGACGATTTTCAGTGCCGAACGGGCGGAGCCATGGCGGCGAAGCCGTTATCAGCCCCCGGGCGCGGGATTTTGACGCGCAACTGCGGTGGTGTTGGTTCAACCCGGTGAAACACGGGTTTGTGGACCGCCCCGAGGATTGGCCGTATTCGCCCTATCGGCGGGAGCGGGAGCGGGATGCGGTGGCCTCGTCCCGGCGAAGGCCGGGATCTCGATCCGCAGGTGCCCCATGGGTCGGGATCCCGGCCTTCGCCGGGACGATTGGGCGGGCTGCGTAGGTCGGGACCTGCCCCGACTCTTGCGGTGGTTGGGATGGGGGGAGAGAGTCGGGGTGAACCCCGACCTACGGGTTGCTACTCGGCATAGTCATCACCCTCAACATAGCCAGCCGCAAAATATGCATCAGTATCAATCCCAGTATCAATATCAAAGCCGCTAATAATCTTTGATTCTCTTGCAACTTCATCTTTAGTTACCGTCTCACTCAGTATTTTCAAAGCATCGGTCAATCTAGCGGTCAAAACTATCTTACGCTCTTTGCCCACCCGTTCTTTAAACTCTCTATCTAACCAGTCGTTCAGATGAGATCCTTTATCGCGCCGAAGACCATAGTCTCCGTCCCGCGATACAATCATTACATGGCTTCTTTTTGGACATTTTTTTGCACAAAATACAACCCACTCCCAATTAAGAGCATCACCTATGGACGTATCTGTTGACTTTCTAGGTGGGTAGCCAAGAAAGAATCTTTTCTGAGCGAGGCGTCTCGTTGTAGAGTGACCACTGGTATCAAACTTTAAGAAAAACTCTCCTGCGGTTTCAAATAATGTACTAAGTTCTTTAAAAACTTGGTCATGTTTTTTCGGTTCAGTAAGAATTTTTTGTACACGCTCGTTCATAGTGTTAAATTTTGCGATCGCCGCATTAATATCCTTTGTGATTGTGCTAGCAGCTGTGTATTCCCTCAAAATAGGTGCAAATTTTATACTTTCAGGCTTCTTCATATCCTTAATTGTTGCGCCAATTACGTTCTGTCGATTTTTTAAAAACTCCATAAAAACTTGATCAGTAACTATCAATCTATCTTTGTGCCGCGCGAGCGCTTCTATCTGCTTGACGGCATCCGTTCCATCCTTTCTGTAAAAATCAAGCCAAATGTTGGTATCCACAAAAATAAGCCAGTTATTGTTTTCTCTTTTCACCATCACCCCCAAACCCCCTCAAACTCCCGCCACTCCCCTTTACTCATGCCGCTCGTCTCCTGCGTTACCACCTCCCCAGCCAACCGCCGCTTCACCACATCCACCGCCTTCGCGCTCAGGTTCACCCCGCCCATCCGGTAATCCTCGAACGCCGCATAGGCCAGTGGCACCCAGTCGCGCACCACCGCCGCAATCGCTTCGGCGTAGACGCGAATCTCGTATTGCGCGTGGGGGTCGGCGCGCAGGCGGAGGAAGTGGAACAGGTTGTGCAGATCGACCTTCCAATACCACTGCGTGTAGATGTTGGCGGGCAGGTTCATGCGGGCGAGTTCGCGCGCAAGGCCCTGCTGGCCGTCCGTCGACAGCATCGCCTCGTAATTGTCATAGGCGCGGTTGGCGTCGGATTTCAGCAGCTCCAGCACACGGGCGGATTCGTCGCCCGTCAGCACTTCGCCCCGGCCCTGATTGTTGACCACGGATTGCGCCGCGAGGTGTTCGGGGGCCGGGATGTAGAACTCGCGGTCCAGAATCGAGTAGCGGGCGGAGTATTCGTTGACGTTGGCGGTGCGGTGCCTGATCCACTGGCGGGCGACGAAGACGGGCAGTTTGACGTGAAGCTTGATCTCGCACATCTCGAACGGCGTGGAATGCCAGTGGCGCATCAGATAGCGGATCAGGCCTTCGTCGTTTTGCACGTGCTTGGTGCCGGCACCGTAGGACACGCGGGCGGCCTGCACGATGGCGGCATCATCGCCCATATAGTCGATCAGGCGGATGAATCCGTGATCAAGGATGGGGTGGGCCGTGTACAAATGCGCCTCTGCCCCGTCGGATACGGCGCGCAGGGTTGGGCGCGGAAGGCTGCGTGCGGCATCAATTTCGGCTTGCTGATCGGGGGATAGGGGCATGGGAACCTCGTATGTGCGAATCCGTCTGGCCCCATGGATGGGGGAGAGTATGCGCGTTTATACGAGATATGGGTGGCGTGCGGCAAGGGTTGGCTCTGCAAGCGGATGTGCTAGTTTGGCAGGCGAAAGCGAGGTGTTCGATGCAAGTGAAGTATTTACATACGATGGTGCGGGTGTTGGATCTGGAAAAATCCATCGCGTTTTACAAGCTGCTTGGGTTAGAGGAAACCCGGCGCAACGAAAGCCAGGGCGGGCGATTTACGCTGGTGTTCATGACGGCACCGGGGCAGCCAGAGTGCCCGGTAGAGTTGACGTATAATTGGGATGGCGACACAGGGCTGCCATCAGACGGGCGGCATTTCGGGCATCTGGCCTACGGCGTCGGCGATATTTACGCGATGTGCGCCAGCCTGCAGGCGGCGGGTGTGCTGATCAACCGACCGCCCCGTGATGGGCGTATGGCGTTTGTGCGCAGCCCCGACAACGTGTCGATCGAGTTGCTGCAGATCGGTGAGGCGCTGGCCCCGGCAGAGCCTTGGCTGTCGATGGGCAATACCGGGCATTGGTGAGCGTTATCCCTGCGGGATGCCTCCGGCGGGGATATTTCAGAACAGAAAAAGCCGTCAGGGGATGCGCCATTGGGTCATGGTGTCAGGGCCAATCTGGCGGTGCGCGACCAAGCTCAGGGTGGGTAGGGCTGCGAGGGCGGCACCGGCAAGCGGGCCAAGGGCTGCAAGGCCGGTGCTGCCGATCAGTTTGCCCGCGGTGAAGGTGATCAGGTCATCAACAAGACGTGCGGTAATCAGGGAGGCGGCGAGTGTGGCGCCGCCTTCGCAAAAGATGCGGGTCAGGCCGAGTTTGGCGAGCCTGTGCAGGGCGTCGGTCAGGTTGACGTTGGATGCGGTGGCGGCACATTCAATCAAGATCGCCCCGGTATCTGCCCAGGCGGCACGCGCACCCTTAGGGGCTTGGTCGGTGTGGCACAGCCAGACGGGCGACGATTTTGCCGTTTGGCCAAGGCGGCTTTGGGGAGTGTGACTAAGCCGCGCGTCGATGACGATGCGGACAGGTTGATGGCTGGCCCCGAGATCGCGCACCGTCAGATCAGGGTTATCGGCACGCGCGGTGGCAGCACCGATCATCACGGCATCATGGCATAGCCGCAGGGCGTGGACGGTGCTGCGTGATGCCGGGCTGGTGATCCAACGCGATTCGCCGGTGCTGGTGGCGGTGCGGCCGTCGAGTGTGGTGGCCAGTTTCAAGGTTACATGCGGCAGGCCTTGAGTAACACGTTTCAAAAAGCCGGCATTGGCTTGGCGGGCTTGGTCGGAGAAGATGTTTTCGGTGACACCAATGCCCGCCGCCCGAAGCATGCTGTGGCCTTTGCCCGATACGCGCGGGTCTGGGTCGGTAAGGGCGGTGACCACGCGGGCGATACCGGCGGCAATCAGCGCGTCGGCACAAGGGCCGGTTTGGCCGTGATGGGCGCAGGGTTCCAGCGTGACATAGGCGGTGGCTCCGCGCGCGCGCGGCCCGGCTTGTTGCAGCGCCATCACCTCGGCATGCGGGCGGCCGCCGGGTTGGGTCCAGCCGCGCCCGAC
>JAYSPY010000083.1:0-43024 GCA_043721855.1 Pseudorhodobacter sp. | reverse complement strand
ACATTCTGTCAAGAAAACAATCATCTTAAAGCCGCCATGGTGAAATTTTGATTAAAATGAAAAGTCGAAAAGAAATATCCGCCCTAACAGTAAAAAAAGTTTCTTCCCAGTTGAACGGCGCAATCTTCAGTGCTAGCCTGTGCCAAACCACTGAGGGAGCAATGCCATGTGCGGGATCGTTGGATTATTTCTAAAAGACCCCTCCCTTGAACCGCAACTTGGGGCCATGCTGACCGACATGCTGATCACCATGTCGGATCGCGGGCCCGACAGTGCCGGCATCGCGATTTACGGCCGCCCGCACAAAGGCCATGCCAAGCTGACCGTGCAATCCGCCACCCCGGACGTTGATTTCAAAACACTTGCTGTCGATCTGGGCAAAGTTCTTGGTGCAAAGGTAACCGCGACCCACAAAGACACGCATATGGTTCTGGACGTGCCCGTTGCCCAAATCGACGCCGCCCGCGCCGCAATGCGCGAACTGCGCCCGCAGGCGAAGGTGATGAGTGCCGGCGAAGGGATCGAGATTTACAAAGAGGTTGGCCTGCCAAAAGACGTGGCCGCCCGCTTTGATATCGCACATATGTCCGGCACCCATGGCATCGGCCACACCCGCATGGCCACCGAATCTGCCGTGACCACCATGGGCGCGCATCCGTTTTCCACCGGGTCCGACCAATGCCTTGTGCACAACGGCTCGCTGTCGAACCACAACTCGGTGCGCCGCACTCTGAAACGCGCTGGCATGACGTTCGAGACGGAAAACGATACCGAAGTCGCCGCTGCCTTCATCAGCCACAAACTGGATACCGGATCGGCCCTTGGCGAAGCGATGGAAGCCACGCTCACCGACCTTGACGGCTTTTTCACCTTCGTCGTCGGCACCAAAAACGGCTTTGGCGTGGTGCGTGATCCCATCGCCTGCAAACCCGCCGTCATGGCCGAAACCGATCAATACGTCGCCTTCGGCTCCGAATACCGGGCCTTGGTCAACCTGCCCGGGATCGACACCGCCCGCGTCTGGGAACCCGAACCCGCCACCGTTTACTTCTGGGAACGCTAAATGCAGACTTTTGACCTTGAGGCCCAAGGCCTGCGCGCCCTGAATTCCACGCTACACGCCCTGCGCGGCACCACGAATGAAACGGCTTGGGAAATCATCAACCCCAAAGGCAGCCACGCTATTGCCGTCGGCGTTGACGCGCCCTTGGATATCACCGTGCGCGGATCAACCGGCTACTACTGCGGCGGCATGAACAAACACGCCACCATCCGCGTCAAAGGCTCCGCTGGCCCCGGTGTCGCCGAAAACATGATGTCCGGCACCGTCATCATCGACGGCGACGCATCGCAATACGCAGGCGCCACCGGCAACGGCGGGCTGTTGGTCATCAAGGGCAATGCCAGTTCGCGCTGCGGCATCTCGATGAAGGGCATCAACATCGTAGTGCACGGCAACATCGGCCACATGTCGGCGTTCATGGCGCAATCGGGTAACCTTGTGGTGCTGGGCAACGCGGGCGATGCGCTTGGCGATTCACTCTACGAGGCAGGCATGTTCGTGCGCGGCACCGTCAAATCGCTTGGCACCGACTGCATTGAAAAAGAAATGCGCCCCGAACATCTTGCCCTGCTGGCAGACCTGCTGAAACGCGGCGAAGCAGACCACCTTGCCAAGCCCGAAGATTTCAAACGCTACGGTTCCGCCCGCAAACTCTACACCTTTAACATCGACAACGCGTCGTCCTACTGAGGCAGATATGAGCGATTTTCCCCACACCCCGCCCCGCCAAAGCTGGACGTTTTCCAACGATGTAAACGCCGAGATCAGGCGCGCTGCCGCCACGGGCATCTACGACATTCGCGGTGGCGGATCGAAACGCAAACTGCCGCATTTCGACGATCTTTTATTCCTTGGGGCGTCCATTTCCCGCTACCCGCTCGAAGGTTACCGCGAAAAATGCGCCACTGACGTATGGCTTGGCACCAGACATGCCAAAAAGCCCATCCACCTGGAAATTCCCGTCACCATCGCCGGCATGTCGTTCGGCGCACTGTCTGGCCCGGCGAAAGAAGCCTTGGGTCGCGGAGCCACGCTGGCAGGAACATCAACCACCACCGGCGATGGCGGCATGACCGAGGAAGAACGCGGTCATTCCAAAACGCTGGTTTATCAATACCTTCCCTCTCGCTATGGCATGAATCCCGACGATCTGCGCCGCGCCGATGCGATTGAAATTGTCGTCGGCCAAGGGGCCAAACCCGGCGGCGGCGGCATGCTTCTGGGCCAGAAGATCAGCGACCGCGTCGCCCAAATGCGCAACCTTCCCAAAGGCATCGACCAACGCTCTGCCTGCCGCCACCCGGATTGGACCGGGCCGGATGATCTTGAGATCAAGATCATGGAAATTCGTGAAATCACCGATTGGGAAAAGCCGATCTACGTCAAGATCGGTGGCGCGCGGCCTTACTATGACACAGCCCTTGCGGTGAAAGCCGGGGCCGATGTTGTGGTGCTGGACGGCATGCAAGGCGGCACCGCGGCCACCCAGGATGTCTTTATCGAAAACGTCGGCATGCCCATTCTCGCCTGTATCCCGCAAGCCGTGCGCGCCCTGCAAGATCTTGGCCTGCACCGCGAGGTGCAGCTGATCGTGTCGGGCGGTATTCGCACCGGGGCTGATGTGGCAAAGGCGCTGGCTTTGGGCGCAGATGCCGTTGCCATTGGCACCGCAGCACTCATCGCGCTTGGCGATAATGACCCGGCGCTGGAGGCGG
Organism: Pseudorhodobacter sp.; assembly: GCA_043721855.1. Taxonomy (GTDB): domain Bacteria; phylum Pseudomonadota; class Alphaproteobacteria; order Rhodobacterales; family Rhodobacteraceae; genus JACMNW01. Next base: position 40,246 of record JAYSPY010000083.1, on the reverse strand, counting down.
AATACAACAAACTCGGCACCACAGCCGGGGCCTATGACGACTGGCACGAAGGCCGCGACCCCGCTGGCATCACCACGCAAGACCCAGAACTTTACGGGCGTTTTGACCCCATCCTTGGCGGTCGCCGCCTGAAAAACTATCTCAAAGTGCTGACGCTGGAGGCGCAAACCATCGCGCGGGCTTGCGGCAAAAACCACCTGCACAATCTGGAGCCGGAAGACCTTTGTGCGCTGACTGTCGAGGCCGCCGCCATGGCTGGCGTGCCCATCGCAGGCACCAACTGGATTCCGGGGAAAACCCCTTACTGACCCCAAAAATGGGGCAATAAAAAACAAACGAATAGGGAGAGTGACCTGAATGGTTAAGGATCTTGCCAAATACGCCAAGGAAAAAGGCGTAAAATATTTCATGGTGTCCTACACCGATCTGTTCGGTGGACAGCGCGCCAAACTGGTGCCAGCACAAGCCATCAACGATATGGCGGTGGATGGCGCGGGTTTCGCAGGCTTTGCCACTTGGCTCGATCTGACCGCCGCCCATCCCGATATGATGGCGGTGCCAGATGCGTCATCCGTCATCCAACTGCCGTGGAAGCCAGAGGTGGCGTGGCTGGCATCAAACTGCGTGATGGAAGGCAAGCCGGTCAACCAAGCCCCGCGCAACGTGCTGCGCCAACTGGTGGACGAGGCCGCGAAAGAGGGTCTGCGCGTCAAAACCGGGGTGGAGCCGGAATTTTTCCTGCTGAACCCGGAAGGCACTGCTGTATCAGACCCCTACGATAACGCCGTCAAACCTTGTTATGACCAACAAGCCGTGATGCGCCGCTATGACGTGATCGCCGAAGTTTGCGATTACATGCTGGCCTTGGGCTGGGAGGCGTACCAGAACGACCATGAAGACGCGATTGGCCAGTTCGAGATGAACTGGAAATACGACGACGCCCTGCAAACCGCCGACAAGCATTCCTTCTTTAAATTCATGATGCGTTCGGTGGCCGAAAAGCACGGGCTGCGCGCAACCTTCATGCCAAAACCGTTCAAGGGCCTGACCGGGTCTGGCTGCCACGCGCATATCTCGGTCTGGGATCTGGATGGCAAAAAGAACGCGTTTTCCGATGACACCAAGGAACTTGGCCTGTCCGACCGGGGCCGCAATTTCCTTGGCGGCATTATGAAACATGCAAGCGCCCTTGCCGCCATCACCAACCCAACCGTGAACAGCTACAAACGCATCAACGCGCCGCGCACGGTATCCGGGGCCACTTGGGCACCCAATACAGTGACATGGACAGGCAACAACCGCACCCACATGGTGCGCGTGCCGGGGCCGGGGCGGTTTGAGCTGCGTCTGCCCGATGGGGCCGCCAACCCCTACCTGATGCAGGCGGTGATCATCGCCGCAGGGCTTGACGGCGTGCGCACCAAGGCAGACCCCGGCAAGCGCCACGACATTGATATGTATACCCAAGGCCACACGGTAAAGGGTGCGCCAAAACTGCCGCTGAACCTGCTGGACGCGCTGCGCGATTACGACAAGGATACCACGCTAAAGGCAATGATGGGCACCGAATTTTCCGCCGCATACCTGAAACTGAAGCATCAGGAATGGGCCGATTACACCGCACATTTTTCACAATGGGAACGCGATAACACGCTGGATATCTAACCACTTTGCCGCCCGCCTGTTTCAGGTTAGCGTAGGACCATGCGCCCGCTGACCTGACAGGACTTACCAAAAACTTCCGCTTTTGCAATTGATCTATGCCTCGCAGCCCTTCGGCTTTAACGGTCCAACCCTGGCCAGCATCTTGCTGGATGCGCGGCGCTGCAACACCCGCGACGGCATCACTGGCGCGCTGATCTGCCGCGATGATCTGTTTTTGCAACTGCTGGAAGGCCCCGTCGAAAAGGTGCAAGCCACCTACGCCCGCATCCGCAAAGATGACCGCCATCTCGATGTGCGCCAACTTTCCCACCGCAACATCAATGATACCGACCGCATGTTTGGCAATTGGGCCATGCGCGATGATCCGGCGCAATCCTGGATCTGGTCGCGCAGTGATATCGACGCAGGCATATTGGACAGCGCCAGCGAAGAAGACGCTGTTGCACTGTTCGGACGCCTTGCCGAAAATACCGCCTGATCAGCTTTTCAAATAGCTTTCCATGCTGTCTTCCAACGCGTCTGCCCAAGCCGTGTGGTGCATGGGTGCCATTGTTCCCGTCATCACCGACGCATAGGCATTGTCGCGGAAGGTCATGATGCCTTTGACCTTGTGTTTCTTCCAGGCGATGAACGCGGCGTCTGATCCCGCAATATCGAACGACGGATAATCGGTCAGGTCGATCAATTCCTGCACATACGCCCCTTGATGGGCGATTGCGGCGTATCCATCGGCCAGCGCATCCTCTGCCGCCACCCGTGCGGTCACATCGGCAGCCCGCACCGTCTCATCCCCCGGCACGGCCAGCCGCCCCATGATCACATCGCGCACATACCAAGCCTGGGCGTCGAACATGTTGAAGGTATACCACTGGTCCTGCATGCCCAGATAGAACAGCTTCGGATTTTTCACCCAAGCGACACCTTTATAAAGGTCTGCCGTCGCAAGCCGATTTTTGGTTTTCAGGCGCAGGCCGTCGGGCAAAAACGGGAAATGATGCTGATACCCGGTGCACAGAATGATCGCATCGACCTGCGCCGTGCTGCCATCCTTGAAGGTCGCGGTATTGCCTTCAACCCGGTCCAGCAATGGCACCTCTTTCCAGTTGCCGGGCCAGTCATACCCCATCGGGGCTGTCCGGTGCGAAACCGTCACCGATTTGCAGCCGTATTTCCAGCATTGCGATCCGATGTCTTCGGCGGAATAGCTGGTGCCGACAATCAGAATATCCTTGCCCGAAAATTCGCGCGCGTCGCGGAAATCATGCGCATGCAGGATGCGGCCGTTGAAGGTGGAAAACCCCGGAAATTCCGGCACGTTCGGCGTGGAAAAATGGCCCGATGCCACCACGACATCGTCGAACACTTCGGTATAGGTATGATCCTTTTTCAGATCATGCACCGTCACCGTAAACTTTTGCGTAGGCTCATCAAACGTCACCATCCGCACCGGCGTGCGAAATCTGATCCAGGGGCGCACATTGGCCTTGTTCACCCGGCCTTCGATGTAATCGAACAAAACCGCCCGCGGCGGATAGCTGGCAATCTGTTTGCCGAAATGTTCCTCGAATGTGTAATCGGCAAATTCAAGGCCTTCCTTCGGGCCGTTTGACCAAAGGTAGCGATACATCGACCCATGCACAGGCTCGCCGTATTCATCAAGGCCCGTGCGCCAGGAATAGTTCCAAAGCCCGCCCCAGTTATCTTGTTTTTCGAAACACACAACCTCGGGAATATCCGCGCCAGATTGTGCTGCAGATTGAAAGGCCCGCAACTGTGCAAGGCCGGACGGCCCCGCCCCAATAACAGCAACGCGTTTTTTCATCGTGGTCTCCGGGTTGGGCTGGACTTGGTTTGGTCAAGCGGCTGAGCATGCCCTATGTTTAGAAAGAATACATACTGCATGTCAAATATTCTTCCCGTCATGAAACCAAACCAACGCGTATTCTTATTGCATGGCATTGCTAAAATTGAAGCGCCGCTGTGCATCCAAGATCGTGGACAGAACCCAAAGCTGACTGCACGATGTGCAGCGCCCGTTTCGCCATGCCAGCCCCCGGCTTGAGTTTTGCCTGAAAAAATCAATGATATAAGGGATGTTCCATAATGATGTCCCATCAGGCAGGTCACTTGCTTGACCACAGTTCAGAGATGGCACTGCGACAAATCCTCTGGCGCGATCAAAAAACTGGCCTCGGCTGGGTTGGAAGGCAAATGTCGCGGTGCGGCGGCAATGTTGAAAAAATATTCCCTGACCAATGACGTTATCGGCGCGCTTGCCGTTCAGGCTGGTGTCGATGGACCGGCATTGGCGACCCTAGCCTACGCATTGGGTGCTGACGATGAAGCCATCTGGAAAACGTGGACAAAGTAATCCCTGCGTCCCCGTTCCGTTGATACAAGTCAAAAGGTTGCGCGGATGCTGATGCAAACGCTGCCTACCGATGCAACTGTGATGGGCGAAGTGGCCGCTTCCGCCCTGGCGGCCACGCTGGCGGGCCAAGCTGGATACGAATGCGCTGTTCGCGGTGGTCGATGAAACCGGCCCTGCACGGCGGTAAGATCCACGCAATTCCCGTTTTGGCCGAACCCGTTCGGTTCCTTAATCTTGCGCAAACCATGGTCGGGATTCCCAAAGGCCGGGCAGAGCGCGTGGCACCGAATTGCCCTGTCGCGGGAGTGCACTGCGATGGACCGTGCCAGTTGCAGCACCGCCTCCTTGGTCATGCAATACACGCTTTCCAGCCCAAAGCTTTTTTCGCCGCCAATCGAGGCTGTAATCGCAATGCAACAGTCACCGCTGTCCCACATATGCGCCACACTCGCGGGGCAGACGACACAGGCGGATTGGTGTTGATCCGCATCAAACGGCCGTGGTCTTCAAATCCGTTCCATAAAAATCGCCTTCCCGCCCGCGCTGCGGATTTCTGCCGCCTAAGTACGCCCTGCGTCTTTTTGGATGTCCACAATTGCCACAGTCGCCCAAGCCTTGATGAATATATGGCACGCCGCCCGCCCCATACGGCCCGCCGGTGATAACGGCCGTCGGTCCGGCAAGTCGGCCTTCGACATTTTTTCCGGTCCAAGCCTTGTTGAGTTGGTTCATGGCACCCTTAACCCCTAAAGGTATGTGTCTTATACCTTTCCAACCCGTCGCTCATTTGCCGATATTTACATCAGGCTAATGCAGCAATCAGGTTGCCTTTTTTCGGCTGCGATTTCGGCGCTGAAAAGGCTGGCTGGCATAAAGTCGCCTTGATCCGACCATATTCTCGCCACGCATAATGCAGCAAATAGTAATTACAACTTTAGGTTGTATTGCGGGGGGGGATGTATTCGATGGGGCAGCACAAATATGATGACATTTCAGGTTCAAGCCGGCACCAGCGCTGCGGCCTTGCAAAGCATCATAGACGCTGCTCCCGAAGGAAGCCGGATCGTGCTGGAAGAAGGCACCTATCGGTTCACCCAAACGGTTGAGATTGACCGCAACGGCATCACGCTAGAGGGCCAAGGCGCGGTTACTATCATCGCCGATGCCAGCTTGAACGGCGAGCCCGCCTTACAAATTGGTGCGGCGCTATATACGCAAGCCGCAGATGCCGCCGTACAGGTTACAGCAAACGCATCCGAAGGTGCGAAGACACTGTCCTTGACAGCCGGGCACGGCGTTCAGGTGGGCGATGTGATCTGGGTTGAACAGCCCAATGATGCAGCGCTTTTCGCGGCCATCGGCGACACGCTGTGGCAAGAAGACAAGCCGTTGAGAACCGGATTGGCGATTGTAACGGCAGTTAACGGCAACTCTATCAGCCTTGATCGTGGCTTGCCGTTCAATTTTGAAGCCAACAAGACCACGATTGAAGTCACCCATATGGTGCACGACATTACCGTCAAGAATATCACCCTGCGCGGTGATTACGGCACCTCGACCAAGTCGGATTTCACAAATACCGTGGCAGCAGAGTCCGGCGGCATGATGATGGTGGTCAACGCGTCCGTGGGCACCCAGTTGTCGAATATCGATATCGTGGAACCGGGATCAAACGGTCTGGTGATTGGCCGGTCGATGGATGCCGTGATATCGGATATGTCGGTTACCGGGGCGCATAACAAGGGCGAAGCTGGCAACGGCTATGCGTTCTGGCTGCGCGACATCACCGATTGCAGCTTTACCGATTTGCGCGCGGTAGACACCCGCCACGCGGTGTTGTTTGCCAGCTACACATCGGCTACCGGCAATGATGTGCATGTCGCCTTTACCAACCGCGACATCAACTTTCACGGTGGGCTGGATCACGGCAATACGGTCGTGGTGGACGCATCAGTGCGCACCGTCGAAGAACAGCGTTATATGGGCGCGGTAAGTTTCATCAACCCTGGCACCGAATACGGTGCGCCGACCGATCCGAACGCCAACAGCATAACATTTCGCACTGTGGTGGGCACGGTCCGCGCTGATCTGGTGACCGGCCAAAATGGCGGGGCAGTGCTGACCACTTTGGGCGGCAATGACACATTGATTGGTGGTACGGGCAATGATTTTCTGGATGCGGGCACAGGAAATGATGTGATCATCGCGTCGCGTGGCCGAGACGTCGTGTTGGGTGGTGCGGGAACCGATACCTTTGCCTTCGACTTTGAACGCGATCAGGCGATCATTCAGGCAGTCGGCACCAAATCGCAGATCACCACGGCAATGGGTGTTGCAACCCTGACGGATGTTGAATCGTTAAGGTTTAATGGTGCTATTGTGACGACCACGGCATCGCTTACCGCAATATTGCGTGGCGAGGCAGGATATGAGCGCACAGATATTGCGACCAGCTTTGTGGCAGATGATCTTGTCAATGCCGTCACCATGATTGGCACCCGCAATATTGGTTTCATGGGCGGGGCTTTGGCCAATAACGTGATGGGCAATGCTGGCAACAATCAAATTCACGGCGAAGGCGGCAATGACCGGCTGTTTGGCGGCCTTGGCCAGGATTTTTTGACGGGCGGCACTGGCGACGACTATCTGCACGGCGGCGCTGGCAATGACACGCTGACGGGAGGCAGCGGCAAAGACACCCTGTCGGGCCGGCAAGGCGCGGATGTGTTCGTTGCCAGCGAAGGCACCAGTACCGTCGATGACTTTAGTATTGCGCAAGGCGACACGATTGCTTTTCGTGGCTATACCACCGCCGATTTGGTCACGTCTTTGGCCAACTATCTGGCAGGGCAGTCATCTTCCGCAGACCATTTCAATCTATCGTTCGAAACGATCAATGGCAAAGCCACCTTGTCGATAACATCAGGGGCAGCAGACAGCCTTGCTCTGCAAAACATTCAGGCTGTTGATCTTCACGCATATCTTTTGGCATAGGTATCAGCGGTCGAAAGTCAGCCCTGGCACGCAAGGCGACTCAAGCACACAACGCGCAACCTTAAGGCGATTCGCAGTTTGTGACCGTGGTTGGCGGAGATTTCGCATATTCGAGATCACATTGAGCATCAAATTCGTGCAGAACCCTCAGATTAAGCTAAATTGTAGCTGAATTCCCCGATTGAAGCCGCATTTACACACAGTGTCATTGCTCCGTCACAGAGATGCGGTATTATGAACACCAAGTCGTCAGATCGCGCACATTTCTGACAAAATCTAAACCGTGGGGTGGGGATCTTACGGAGCCAAATTGTGACTGTAGACCTACCTGACACCATGATCGCTGTCTTTGATCAAAATCCAATGCTTGCACTTGGCATTTGTTCTTTATTGGAAAAGCGGGCGAACCTGCGGGCACTGCCAATGAAGATGCCTGATGAAGGTGAGCCGGTGACAGGCACTGATTTTGATGTTGCAATCATAGATCCTTGCCAAACCGATCTTGCCCCGGCCGACCTTATGGCGATGCTGCACGCACGCCATGGTGCAGTGCGTGTAATCGGGTATTTTGGCGATGTCTCTATTGCCACCGCGCGCGCCTGCATCACTGCGGGGTTTCGTGGCTTTTTGCCCAAGACGGCTGCGTTTGATGCTTTGCAAACCGCAATCACGACTGTGCAGAACGGCGCGCTGTATATCGACGGCAGCGTCGCCGATTTGTTGTTCGAGCCTACCACTGCCCGGCCCATGGCACGGTCGCGCAGTCTGACTGAACGCGAGGCTTATGTGCTGAAATCGGTAGCACGCGGCAAAAGCCTGAAAGAAATTGGCCTTGAACTGGCCCTGTCTTCCAAAACCATCGAAACCTACAAGGCGCGCGGCAGCACAAAGCTGAATCTGCAAGGCCGGCGCGCCATCGTGGAATACGCGATTCGCAGCGGTTGGGTGCAGTAAAGCAGGGTTATTTCACCCTCTATTTTTGACATATTGTTATTAGAATGGAAACGCTTCGGCGTGGCATCGTGCTTTGCCAGTTCCCGCTGCATTGCAGCGTAGGTCGAGCGGCATCCCTACAAGAATTTGCCCGGCTTTGTAGGATTTTTCGGAAATCTTTATCCTTAATTTAGGGTTAACCCCGACTTTCCAATACCACTCAGCACAACTTAAGGTTGTCTTACGCCGCACTGCCGCATCCGGCATGGGTCGCAATCAGCTTGTTAGGAATGCAGAATATGGCAACAATCGCGGTTTTTGGAATTGGGTATGTTGGGGTCGTCTCAGCGGCCTGTTTGGCAAAAGACGGGCACCAAGTGATTGCCGTCGATGTTGATCCAGGTAAAGTCGCCGCCATCAACGCGGGGCAATCCCCTATAGTGGAACACGGGCTGAACGACCTGATTGCGCAGGTGGTTGCAGCAGGCAATTTGACCGCCACACTGGACGCTGCCGCGGCGGTGTTTGCCGCAGATGCGTCCTTTGTTTGCGTCGGCACCCCGTCTGCACCCGATGGGTCAATCGGGCTTGACTATGTAACAGGCGTTTGCCGCACAATTGCCGAGGCCTTACCGGGAAAAGCCGGCTTCCATTCGGTCATCTTGCGGTCAACGATCGTGCCTGGCACAATGGAAAAAATCTGCATTCCGTTGTTGGAACAGTCCTCTGGCATGAAAGCCGGCGTCGATTTTGGTGTTGGCTACTACCCCGAATTCCTGCGCGAAAGCACCGCCATTCAAGACTACTACGATCCCGGCCTGATCGTGTTCGGCGCGCTGGACAGCAAGACCGCCGATTTCCTGACGGCGCTGAACAAAGACCTGACCTGTGCCATCAATGTCGTTGATGTTCGGTCGGCCGAGATGGTGAAATACACCTCCAATTCATGGCGCGCGGTGAAAGTCACCTTTGCCAATGAAATTGGCAATATCGCAAAGGCCTGCGGGCTGGATGGCCAGCAGATCATGAAAATCCTGTGCTCAGATCACAAAGTGTCAATGAGCCCTTATTTCATGCGTCCCGGCTTTGCCTTTGGCGGGTCGTGCCTGCCCAAAGATGTGCGCGCGCTGAGGTCTATCGCTGCAGATATGAAAGTGGCTGCTCCGTTGCTGGACGCAGTGCTGGTGGCCAATGCCGAACAGATCAATCGCGCCGAACGCATGATCCATGCCTCGGGGTCAACTTCGGTGGGCATGGTCGGGATCAGCTTCAAGCCCGGCACCGATGATATGCGTGAAAGCCCCTTGGCGGAACTGGCCTCGCGGCTGATCGACAAGGGTATATCGCTGACCGTCTATGATCCCTTTGTCCACGAAGCCTATGCCAATGACATGTCGGCGGCGGGCCGTGGCAACGACTACAACATAGATCTGAAAGATCGGCTGGTGCCAACAATTGCCGAACTGCTGGCGAAATCAGACATCGTTCTGGTCGGCAACAAGTATGACGAGACGATCGAGGCTTTGCAGGCGGCTGTCGCTGACCGGCTGGTGATCGACCTTACCCGTATCATGCCCGGCGCAAAATCTGGCGGCAGCTATCAGGGCATTTGCTGGTAACATGGGCATGCTTGGACATATCGCCTTTATCTCTGTCTGCCTTGGCCTTGGCCTTAGCATTCCGGTGCATTCCCTGGGGAATGTATCGGGGGCTTTGGCCGTGGTCGGCACAATCGGGGTTTGGCGGTATTCCTGGGCGTTGCTGAACTTTGTGCGCGCGGTTTTGTTCCTGAAATGGGCCTATCCGCGCCGCAAGGCCTACGCGATGGCCGCTTATGCCGCACTGCCAACTGCTGCACATGCCTATTTTCTGGTCACCAGCTACAAGATCGAGCCAGAGGTTACGACGCGGGTCTACCAATCCATTTTTCGGGCTGCGGTGCAGTCTGTTGGCGGGGCGACAGTCGTGGCGTCTGTGGTGGATGGCGCCGATGGCCGAATGATCCGCCAGATTTATGACGCCAATCCCGACGCCATTGCAAAGGTGCGGCTGATCATTGATCAGATCCCCGGCACAGGCAAACGTGATGCGTTGGCCCGGTCCTTGCGCCTGATTGGCCGCGAGGCACCAACGCGGCGCGATATTGTCTTGTTCGTCGATGGCGACAGCTGCGTCCCGGTAGATATCGTCGCCTCTACTGCGCCATTCTTCGTGAACCCCGATATGGGGGCCGTCACCACCGATGAACAGGTGGAGATCAAAGACAGCGCTCTGTTCCGGGATTGGTTTTCCCTGCGCTTTAATCAGCGGCAGGTGATGATGTCGTCGATGGGCCTGTCAGACCGGGTGCTGACCCTGACCGGCCGGATGAGCGTGGTGCGAGCAGACCTTGCCACTGACGCAGGCTTCATCACCCAAGTGCAGTCTGACTATATTGACCATTGGCGACTGGGCCGCGTCACCTTCTTGACGGGTGATGATAAATCCACGTGGTTCTGGCTGCTGAAGAATGGCTACAAAATGGGCTATCTGCCCGACGTGGCGTCCGTTTCCATGGAAAGCCAGCCAAAGCCCGGCTTTGTTGACAGTGCCGTCACCCTGATGATCCGCTGGTTTGGCAACATGCTGCGCACCAATGGCCGCGCGCTTGCCCTGCCCCCATCTAAAATCGGCTATTTCACCTGGTGGTCGATCCTTGACCAACGCGTCGGAATCTGGACCACGCTGGCCGGCCCGATTTCGGTTCTTGTGGGTGCCATTTTCATAGAGCCGCTGGTGCTGCCTGCCTACATCTCCTGGGTCATGTTCACCCGCTATATCTACTGTTGCATCCTGTCGATGGTGCGGTTTGAACGCTTTCCCATCAGTTATCCGTTCCTGCTTTACTTCAGTCAGATCGCTGGCGCTGCGGTCAAAAGCTTTGTGCTGTTCAGGTTGGATAAACAACGCTGGACCCGTCAATCCAGCGCGTCGCTTGCCTCCACGGTCAAGCTGCCACTGCGCGCGCAGCTGAAAACACTGTCCTCCGTCTACACCCATGTCCTGGCTCTTGGCTGGCTGACGCTTGGGGTGGTCGTTTTGTCTGGAATCGTCTGAAAATCCCGCCCTGCTTGAAACCTGTCACCGCCTGAAACACCTGAAGGATTATTCCATGGAACCCCGCACAGCTTTGGATCTGACGAAAGAACAGTTGGCGTTCCTGCCCAGCAAGGGCGACCATCCGATGATGGATATCCCTTTCATGGTGGGCATTGATGGCCGCCAATATCGGGGGATGCGCCTGTCATTGGTCATGGCTGAAATCAGCGGGTTGATGGACCCCGGCCTGGAAAATGCCACCCGTCTGATGCGGCTGGTGTTTCCGTTTCATGGCTTTAGCGTGACGCTTGGTGTGTTGGGCCTGATCAGGCATGTTGACCGCGACAAGGGCCTGGCGTCGGTGACCTTTGTTGATCCGGGGGGCGAGCATTTGCCCCAGATGCGCCATATCCTGAATTCCTATATCTCGGGTGATCTGGTGGCGCTTGGCGGTGTCATCGGTGTGGGGTCAACTTTGCCATCGCCGGCCACCCGTGCGGCCAACGCCGCCGCCACCCGCCGTTGGACTTTGCCGCGCGTTCTGGGCACAGCGGGCATGGCCTTGGCCACGGTGTTGTTGCTTGGCACGGCGGGAACGCTGGCTTACAGCCGCATCTTCACCCAACCCATCGCCACCCCCGGCCGCGCCGGGCAAGATGGCATGACGCTTGGCGCAATAGCATCGGGCCAACTTGATTATGTGAACCTTGATGCCAGCGAAGGCGAAGTTGCCTTTTCCATCCGCACCATCACCGGCGATCTGCTGTCCATCGCCATGCCCTGTACCTGCACGGCTACCCTGCAAGGCACGGCTGTCGGTGCCACGGTGCAATCGGGTGATGCAGTGATGACTGTCTCTCAACCCGATGCGCCCTTGGTCGTGACCACCCAGGTCACCTCGGACGAATTGCTGCAACTGGCATTTGCCGATCACGTCAATATCCGCTTTTCAGACGGCGAAACCATCCGCGCCCAGGCTGATACCGCAGGTTTGCGCGGTCAGGCGGGTGATGCGCTTGTCCCGGTGCGGTTGATCCCCGACGTAGCGTTGCCTTCAGGCCGGGCGGGCGCACTGGCTGCATTGACCATCATTCGCCCGCTGCCCTTTCGCCTTGGCACATCGCCAAACTCTGTCTCCACCTCTGGCAACTGAACTGGATGTGATATTATGAAAAAACCGATTTATCCCCTCATTCTGTGCGGCGGCATGGGCGCGCGGCTTTGGCCGATGTCGCGGATGGAACAGCCAAAGCAGTTTCAACCCGTGCGCGGCAAAGGCAGCCTGTCGTATTTCCAAACCACTGTGCAGCGACATCGCGGCGACGATTTTCACGCGCCCATCGTGGTGACTAGTGCAGCCCAAACCGTGCTGGTGCACCGGCAGCTGCAAGACCTGCAAATCAGGTCTACCGTCATCGCAGAACCGATGGGCCGTAACACCGGCCCCGCCGTTCTGGCAGCCGCACTGACCATCGCGAAAACAGATCCAGACGCGCTGCTTTTGGTTCTGCCATCTGATCACATTATAACCGGCAATCTGAATGCCACCATTCTGGCCATGCGTGAAGCTGCCGATGATGGCCGTATCGTGCTGTTCGGTGTGCCGCCGACTTACCCCGAAACCGGCTACGGCTATATCATGGACGGTGGTGCCTACGGCTTTATTTCCGGACTACACCGCGTTGACCGCTTTATTGAAAAGCCGCCAATCGAGGTGGCAAAATCGCTGATCGCAGGTGGCAACGCCTATTGGGCCTCTGGCATCAGCCTGTTTCGGGCGGATGTGATTATTGAAGAGTTCCTGCGGTTTGACCCGCACACTTTCTACACCGTGTCAGAAGCTGTGACGGGCGCCACCCTTACTGAAAACACTCTGCTTCTCGAAAGCTGCTCCTTCGCAAAAGCCACGGCCGAGCCGACCGAACGGCTGGTGTTTGAACGATCCCCAACCACCGCGTTGGCCCCCGCACTGAACATCGAATGGGATGATGTCGGCGCTTGGAATGCCGTTCAGAAAATCTCGGCTCAATCGGAAGACGGCAATGTCAAGAACGGCGACATCATGGTGTTGGATACCAAAAATTCGTTGATCCAAAGCGATACCCGTTTGGTGGCGGTGATCGGGCTGCGCGATATGATCGTGATTGACACGCCAGATGCGCTTTTGGTCACCAACCGCGAAAATGCGCAGAACGTAAAACAGGTTGTGGAACAGCTTAAAAGCCAGTCACGCCGTGAAGTGCAAAGTCATGTCATTCGCGAAACCAGCTGGGGTCGGGTGGAACCGTTGTCCAAGGCGCAAGGCTATGACATGCGCATGATCGTGGTGGCCCCCGGTGCCACCGTGCGGGTCAATGGCACTGGTATCGGGCCCAGCCTGTTGACCTTCATCAATGGCGGCGCCGTCTACGAGATTGATGGCAAGTCCATCACCGGCAAGCGCGGCGAAAGTGTTACCATCGCGGCGGATGTCACTTTGCCGATGACCAATGTGACAGGGCGCGAGCTGCGCGCGATGCAGTTGATGCTGACCACCGCTGGCGAAGACGGTCTCGAAGATGCCGCCTATATCGAGGCTTTTGCAGTTCCACCGATGTTCGCGGTGTCAAAGCCCGCAGTGACATCCGATCAAAAGCGTAAATTTGCATCAGCTGCAAAATTGGCACGGGCGGTGGTCTGACATGCGCAATCCCGTTACAGCCCTGGCGCTGCTTGCGCTGCTTGCGCCCGGTTCTGGCCACGCCACACCGGTGTGGACTGACGTTGGCAAGGCACAGGCCGTAATGGCAACCGCTGTCACAAATTCTGTGGATGCGCGGGCCACGATCGGGCAGCTGGCGGACATATTGCATCTGGCCCCTGCGGCTGCAGTGAAAAACAATGTGCAGCGCCCTGCTTTCGCCAACGGGCCAGCGGGCAAATTGATCTCTGCCGATTTGCAATTGGCGATGACACAGCTTTCCATCCATATCGGATCAAACAATCAGATACGCGTGCTGCGCGCGCAGGGTGATCGGCGCGATGCCCTGATTTTGCAAAGCGGTTTTACAAACCTGCAGGATCTGGCAAAAATAGCCGAGGCTGACGGCATCGACGGCCTTCGGCTGGTGGACGGTGTTGTGCATATGACCCGGCCTTTGGTTGTCTGGCTTGGGGCGGGGCTAAAGCTGGAACCGGGCGATCGGTTGGTGATGGATGGCACAAGTGGTGCCTTCTTGCTTGGTTTTGGCCAGATCGAAATGGTTGGCGCTGATGTGCGCACGGGCCAGACTTCAGGTGCACAGGACGCTTATCGCCCTTTTGTGCTGGTTACCGGCCAAGGCATGCTGTTTTCGCAAAATACAAAGTTCACCGGGCTGGGCATGGTTGGGGCTGATCCGTTCGGCGGCGTGGTCGTGTCTGCGCGCGGGCTGTTCCCGCCAAAATTCCCGCCGGTTTTGCTGGAAAACACCTTCGAAGATGTTGGCGTGGTTGGCATGGTTGGGGTCGCTGACGGCCTTATAGAGCGCAATCTGATCAAAGCCGCGCGCGGCAGCGGTATATCTCTTGTCTCTGTGACTGGCGTGCAAGTCATGGAAAATGCTGTGCTTGCCACCAAGGGGGGCGCTGGTGTCAAAATTGCGAATGGCACTGATGTAGCGTTTGTGGGCAATCTTGTATCAGGCGGCGCCCATAACGGCGTCTCCATCGGCGGTAACAGCACCAAGATCAAGATCACCGGCAACGCAGTCTTCAGCAATGCCGAAACCGGCATCGCCACCCAGCGCGCAACTTGTGTTTTGGTCACCGGCAATTCCATTGCCCAAAACGGTGCGTCTGGCCTGCGCCTGAACGAAAGTGGCGTCTCGCGTGTGCAGGGCAATGCGTTGGTTCTTAATACCAATTCCGGCCTTCACGTCGGCGCGCAACACAAAGGCGGGCGGGTCGAGGTGGCTGAAAACCTGCTTGCAGGCAACCGCGTTGGCCTGACGGGCGTCGCGATCGGCGAAGTGGTGTTGGATCAAAACAACCTGTCCGCCCAGATGCCCCGCCTCTTTGACGGTGAGTTTTCGCAGTATCTGGCCGCCTACCTGACTCAGGTTCAGCAGCATTCCAACAAAAGCTACCGAATTGGCGGCCCAACCGGGCAACAAGCCGACGCCTTTCTTACCGCTTGCAGCAAGGGTTAAATCAATGGTCTTCTCATCTGAAACCTTCCTTTTTTTGTTCCTGCCGCTGTTTATGGTGGTCTATTATTTGACGCCAACGCGCGGCAAATCCCTGGTTATCTTGTTCGCATCCTACCTGTTCTATGGCTGGTGGCGGTTCGACTTTCTGCTGTTGCTGTTTGCGACCACACTTTGGGCTTTTGGCATTGGCCTTTTGATCCGCAACAACATTGGCACAAAGCGCGCGCAATTGTGGTGCACGATTGGCGTGATCGGCTGCCTAAGCGTTTTGGGTGTGTTCAAATACCTGAATTTCTTTATCGACAGCTTGGCTGAATTGGCGGGAACCGATGCTGCGGGCCTTGGCGTGCATTGGCGCCTGATCTTGCCGATCGGGGTGTCGTTCTATGTGTTCCATTCGATAAGCTATCTGGTGGATGTCACGCGCCGTGATGCCGATGCTACGCTGAACTTCTTTGATTTTGCGGCGTTTATTGCGCTGTTTCCACAGCTTGTGGCGGGGCCGATCCTGCGTTTCAAGGATCTGGCAGATCAATTCAAACACCGCACCCATTCCCTGCAAATGTTTGCAGATGGCACGGCGTTGTTCATCATTGGCTTGGGCAAAAAAGTGATCTTGGCAGACTCAGCCGCGCCTATCGCCGATTTGGCCTTTGCCGCGCCCGACCCGTCACTTGCCCTGTCTTGGCTGGGGTCCATCGCCTATATGATGCAGCTTTACTTCGATTTTTCGGGCTACAGCGACATGGCGATGGGCCTTGGCCTGATGATGGGGTTCCACTTCCGGGCCAATTTCAACATGCCCTATATCAGCCGGTCGATCACCGAATTCTGGCGTCGCTGGCATATCAGCCTGTCGGTTTGGCTGCGCGATTACCTGTATATCCCGCTGGGCGGTAACCGGATTTCCGAAGGTCGGACCTACATCAATCTGACGCTGGTCATGGTGTTGGGCGGGTTGTGGCACGGGGCAAATGGCACGTTTTTGGCTTGGGGCATCTGGCATGGCGCGTGGCTGGCGCTGGAACGGCGCACGGGCTGGGCGAACAGAACCAGTATTGTGGGGCTGTTTCAGACGCTGATCATCGTGCTGATAGGTTGGGTGGCATTCCGCGCCGACGATCTGACCCAGGCAATGGATGTCTATGCTGGCATGATCGGCCTGCACGGCATTGCCATACCCTTGGATCTGGCGCTGCAAATCAGCAGTGAAAGCCTGATGCTGCTGGTGTTGGCAATGGTTGTAGCCGCGACCGAACCGCAGCTCAACCGTTTGGCCCGGCAGATGTATTTCAACCCGCCCCAGCCCCAGATGGGTGGCGCGGCGACGCTGACCGCCGCAACATCACTGCTGCCAACACTGTTGATCGCCGCGATTGGCGTGATCAGCATCATGAAGCTGGCTGAGGCAAGCTTTTCCCCCTTCCTTTACTTCCAGTTCTAGGAAAGTGCCCGCTATGCAAACGCTTTACCGCATGTCCCGATACATCCTTCCGGTGGTATTCTTTGGCTACGCCCCATTCGCGAACCTTGCCTATTTCGAAGAACCCGGCGGCAAGTTGGCACCTTTCGATATGGGCGTGCTGAAAGGCACGCTGACCCACAGCTTTGACACCGCCTACAAAACCGCAATGCCGCACCGCGATGCGTCGATCGGCCTGATCGGGGCGGTAAGATATGTGCTTGCAGGTGAAGGGCGCAAAGGCGTGATTGCTGGCAAAGACGGCTGGCTGTTCACCGCCGAAGAGGCGCGCCCGCCGAGTGCAGATATGGCCCAAAGCCTCGATCAGATTGCCGCCATCCGCCGCCAGATTGCTGATGTAGGTGCCACTTTGGTGATCGTCCCCGTTCCAGCAAAAATGGATATTGAGGCGGCTCAGGCAGATGCGCCCGAACTGTCTGGCCCGATGAAAGACCTTTATGCCGGTTTTCTAGAGGGTCTGAACCGCGCAGGGATTGAAGCCGTGGATACGCGTCCAGCCCTTATGGCGCTGGCGAATGACGCGTTCCTTGCGACAGATACCCACTGGACTGTTGCCGGTGCCAAAGCGGCGGCCCAAGCGATTGCCGCGTCAAAGTTCATAGAACTTGGTCAAACTGAAATGGCGGTGAAATTTCTGCCAGCCAAGACCATAACCGGCGATCTTGTGGCTTATATCACGACAGATGCATTGGCACCTTTGGTGGGGTTGGTGCAGGAAAATGTGGCCCCCTATCAGGTTAACCCGGTGGCCACTGCCGAACTGGGTGATCTTTTTGGCCCGCAAGCCATTGATATTGTGTTGATTGGCACATCCTACAGCGCCAACCCGGATTGGAGCTTTGCCGAAGCGTTGAAGCTTTCGCTGAAATCCGATGTGTTGAATGCCTCGGCCCAAGGGCTGGGGCCGGTAAAGCCCATGTTGGATTATCTGGCGTCGGATACGTTTCGGGATACGCCGCCGAAGGTGGTGATTTGGGAATTTCCGCTGCGCTACCTGACCGACACCGCCCTTTGGCAGGACGCTGCAAAATCGGTGGAGCTGGCAAGTGCGGATTGACCTGCGCCATATGCTGATACTGGTGCTGGCGGTGACTCTGGGGCAGGCGGCATATCCAGCATTGGCCGATGGCAGTGGTGTGTCACGCACCAATCAGTTGCCCACCGAACATCTGCGCAACCTTCGCAAGCAGATGATCGCCGGGCGCAGCCTTGGCACGCGTGACTTGCGTGCGCTGGCAGATGCTGCTGATGGCTTGGCCGCGTTTCGATATGGCAAATGGCTGGAAGAACAGGGCAAGCCACAGTTGCTGCCAGATGCTGCGCATTACTATGCGATTGCATCTTACACCGACCGTGATTTTGCCTTGCGCCGGTTGGTGGCCCTTCTGGCACTGCCCACCCTTGAATTGACCGCGTCCCGGCAGAACGAGGCGCTGGACGCGATGATCCATCAGGCAAACACCGGCAATGCCGATGCAGCGGTTGCACTTGCCCGCATGTATGCGGCGGGCACCCCATTTGGCAAAGACCCAGAAGCTGTGCGGACCTGGCTTGGCGTGGCGGCACAGTCGGGCCGCGGTGATGCAGCCGTAAAACTGGCTCTGACCTATATGACGCCGTCAGACGGCATGGACGCAGACCCGCTAAAGGCCCGCGCAGCACTTGAATTGGCCTTGGCCCAACCCGAACCCGGCACCAAGGCCATGGCGCAAACCCTGTTGGCGCGGCTTGGCGATATGCCCGCCGCCCCAAGCACCGTCAGCGAAGGAATATCCGAATGATCAACCCACGAAACCTTGCCCTTGGAGTGATCCTGATGGCTGGTTCAGCCCCGTTTGCGGCGCTCGCCGATCCGGTGTCTGGCTATGACTGCTCGGGCTACGAATTTTCCACTGCTTTGCCATCGGTCGAGGGCAAAGACGGCGTATTTTTCCGCACTTTCGCCGACCTGCGCCTGCAACACCCGATGGACCAACGCACGATTGTGCAACTGGGCAGGCTTGCTGCCGTTCTGAAGGAAAATGGCACGACGCTGGTTTATGTGACGATCCCATCGAAAAGCCAGGTGATGGTGGATAGTCTGCCCGAACATACCAAGGATTACGGGTTTGACCCCGACATGGCGCAGATTATTTATACTGACATCATCACTCGCATGTCTGCGGAGGGGATCATCGCCCCGGATGTGATGACCGCGTTACAAGGCGTCAAAGGGGACGAAGCACCATTTTTTGGGGCCGATTTTCACTGGACGTCCCAAGGTGCACGCGCGGCAGCCCAAGCGATTGCAGACCAGATCAAGGCAGATCCTGCCTATGCTGATCTGACTCCGGCTATTTACGAAAGCAAGCCGCTTGGCAAAGAAGTGGCCTTTTCGGGTATGCGCCGTTCATTGCAAGCTTTTTGCAAGGACGCGCTGCCGCCGACTGCGACCATGGCTTATAAAACGACACTTGTAACCGGGGCCACCGGCGACGGCGCAGCGCTTGATATCTTTGCAGGCTCCAGCGCCACCGTGCCTGCAGTTTTGGTTGGCACGTCATTTTCGGACTCGCCGATCAACAATTTCGCGGGATTTTTGACGGAATTTACCGGGCTTGATATCGTGAATTACGCCATCACCGGCGGCAATCAGTATGGCGCTTTGACCTCTTACATGACCTCGAATGAATTCAAGGCCCAGCGGCCAAGGTTCTTGATCTGGGAAAATCCGATTTACAACAATCTGGCTCAGAACGGATCCGAACCGCTGGAAGAGCTTATTGCGGCGGCGGGTACAAGCTGCACCAACTTGCTGGCCACAACGAAAGTCGATGATTACACGCTGTCTGCGTCTTTGGCGGGCATCAAGGCACATCCAGATGACGCGATCTATGCCGATTACGGCGCAGAGGGTGCGCGTGTTGCAAGTTTTTCATTGCAAACAGACGACGGGATCACCCGGAAATCAAAGATTGAACGGTCCTCCCGCCTTCGCGGCACCGGCAACTTTTATTTGGGCCTAAGCCCGTTTCGGCACCCCGGATTTGCCCAAGTATCGGTGCGATTTGACCGTCCCGTTACCGATGCCACCCAACTCAGTTTCTGCACAGGCCCTAAAGGAGATGCCTCATGACGATATCGCACGGCTGGATCAAAGCCTTGTTTACCCTGACACTGGCTGTAACGGTGGCAATGCCCGCTTTTGCCCAAGACGGCGGCCTTTACGAAGATGTGCCCGACCCCAATGCCAGCTTCGTGCGCGTGGTTGGGGCCAACTTGACAAACGCGGTGGTACAGAACACCGCCTTTGATGATCTTTCATCGGGCGTGTCTGGCTATGTTGTGGTCAATCAACCGGGTGAAATTTCTATCACTGCGGGCATTGATGAAACCAAGGTGACCGTCGAAGCGGGTAAGTATTATTCCTTCGTGGTTGGTGCCGATGGGACCAAATCCCTGGTTCCCGAAGACATATCCAGCAGCCCGGCGCAGGCTGTGGTGACGGTGTTCAACCTGTCTGACAAACCGATGGTTGATCTGTTTGTGCCCGCAGCAAGTGCTGTTGCGGTAAAGGGGGTGGGGGCCAATTCTTCGGCCTCAGTCGCGCTGAAGGCACCCCTCACACTGGATTTCGAGGTGAGGGATGGCGACACGGTCTTGGCTTCGCTTGCGGCTGTTGATCTGCAGCGCCGCGCCGGTGTTGCGATCGTGTTTCGGGGCACCGCCGGGGTCTATGATGTTGTCATGGCCCCCAGCAGCCTTGCAAAATAAAGCCATTTCGGCTGGTGGCCCTTGCGGGTTTGCCAGCCGAAAACCAACCACTTCGATGATTGTCTGACGAAAGGCCACACGATGCAGATGCCCAAAATTCGCAAATTATCCACCCACAAAACGGTCGCCCGACTTGCTGTTTTCGGGATGTGCATTCTGACCGGGGCAGCGGCCTTTGCCGAAACAGTCACGTTGGAATTTCAACCGCCGGAAATAGCGCGTGACCCGATTTGCATTGCGGGTCTTGCCGATGAACAGCTAGAGGCGATGTGGTCATCTTGGGCAGGCGACGCCCTGCCTGACCGCACCCCAGACCTGATCCGCCGCGATATGAAGCGCCTGACAGAGCTGGATGCAGTCAAGTGGTTTGACATAATCGAAAAAGTTTACGCCTTGATGCCAACTGTCGATAGCCAGTTTGGCCCCGACAAGGCGATGCTGGAACGCACAGGGTTGCTGATTGCGGCTGGCCGTTTGAAAGAACTGACCAACCAGCGATTGATTGATCAGTTGCTGTCGTCCAAGCAGGGCGGCTCGCCACGGATGTTGAACACGCTTTCAGATTATCTGATGCAGGGCACCGGGATCAAGCAAGACAAGGAAAAAGCGATTTCGATGCTTGTTGCTGCGGGTTATGGCGGCAATGCGGATGCTTTGCTGAAAATTGTCGCGTTGCAGCAGGCGGGAAGCCAAGTGCAGGGCTGGGATGTGCCGCAGGATATTGCGGTGACAATGGCGTTTGGCGCCTTGGTGGGCAAGCTTGACCCGCTGATCTGTGACCGGGTCTCGCGCATTGCGCATGAATATATGGATGGCACGATTGTCACGCGGGATGTGGCCTTGGCCGAGACATGGTTCAAATTCGCGGCGGATTTGGGCGATACGTCAGCGGCTTGGAAAGTCGCAGAAATGCATATGCGTTCTGAAGATCTGGCCAAATCGAATGATGTCTTGGTCAAATATCTGACGAAAGCCGCCGATGGTGGATTGCCGTTCGCGCAAGTCACCCTTGGCCGCGCATATGAATTGGGTGCTTTGGTGCCCCAGGATATAGATCACGCCCGCGCTCTTTACGCTGCTTCGGCCAAGTATGGCGACCGTGCAGGTGTGGTGCGCAATGTCCTGTTCTTGCAGGCACAAGCAAAAGCTGACCGCGCAAAACTGCCCGAATATCGTGCGGCGTTGGCCGAATTGGCCAAACGCGACGATGCGCCGGGTTGGGCCTATATCGGACTGGCCGAAGTCGTACTGGAAAAGAAGGGCCGCTGGGCCGGCGAAGAAGAAGCGGTTGCCCTGTTGGAAAAAGCGGCAGCGCTAAGCGACCCAGGTGCCGCAAAAATGCTGACCCCAATTCGGTTTCGCCATGCCAAGTCGTCAGCCGAATTTTACGAAATAATCGACGAAGTCATGGAAACCGTGCATTTGAACGGCGAGATTGACCCTATGAACGGGTTGAAAAGCGCGTTTACTTGCCGATCTCCCGCCGCGCCACAACGCGATGAAGCAAACTACTGGCGCGATATCAGCGCAGCAACAGGCACAAAGACAGTCGAATTTTCGCCCGAAGACCTGTTGCAACTGATAGCCCGACCTGACGTTCAGGAAATTGCGCGCTTGCAGACGCAGGCCCTTTATGGTCGCCCGACAGCGATTGCACAGTATATGGCCGTGCTGCAGCGCACCGATGCGCCACTCGTTCAGATCAAGTTTTGGCAAGATTACGCCCGGCGGTTTGAACATGTCGCCCTGTCGCGCGGGCAATTGGAGCGTAAATTTGCCCGCATAGGCCAGAATATTGGCGATCCGGCAACCTATTTGCGCATAGCGATCGCTGAAGGCGATGCGACAGCGGCCATTGATCTTTCCGAGATGTTGATGGAAAGCAACCCGCAACTCTTTGGCCCCGAAGCAACCGCCGCGCTGTTGCCGCTTGCAGCCCTTGGCAACGGTGCCGCGATGGTCCTTTTGCAACAAACCAACCCCGAAAAATTTCCCGATGCCCGTGCGGTGTATGACGCCTATGCGCAGGTGATCGAAGATCGCGGTGATTTCGATGCCATCATGCTGGCGATACCGTTTCTGACCACTCTCGACACTGTCGAAGATTACAAAAGCCGTGCCAAGACCCTGACCGATTGCAGTTTTGATCAGGTGATGTTGATGGTCCGCACAATGGGCGCTATCGGCGATGCCAAAACCTTTGCGCAATGGATGGATATTGCCGAATTTCTTAGCGAAAGCGACAGCTGGCGCATGGTCAAAATGGGTGACACATTGCGCCAGTTTGGCGATGCGCGCACGGTTACCGATCAGATCGAGTTTTTTGAAGTTGGTTACAAGGCGGGCAGCATAACCGCGATTCACCGCTTGCTTGAAACGTTTTCCAAGCCCGGCACAGCCACCTACAATCCCGGTCGATCGGCAGATTTGTTTGTTGATCTGGTAGGGCGCGTTGATGTTGCCGAAGTGCCCCATATCTTGCAGCGCATAGCGTCGTCGCCCCCTGCCATCAGCGCAGCCGTTTATACCAAAATCAACGTAGAAGCGCTGTATCTGACATCAGCGAATGCCGGATCAGCGGAAGCCATGCTGGAGCTGGGCAAACTGATACGCATACGGGCCATTTCCGCCGATGATCTGGAAATGGCAACCGATTGGATTGGCAAATCTGCAAATTTGGGGGATGTTGACGCAATGGTCGCTTATGCCGATGCGCTGGCTTTTGGTATTGGCGTCGAGGCATCGCGAGAAAAAGCCTTGGTCTGGCTTGGCAAGGCGGCAGAGGCTGGCAACGCAGATGCGGCAGCAAAAGTGCGCGGTTTGACATTGGAGGTGCGGGTGTCACAATGATAGCGACCAGCAAATATTGGGCCTTTGTGGGTATGCTTGCCATTTCGCCGATGGTTGCACAGGCCGAAACTGCCGTGCCCGCCCCTTTCACCTGTTTCGTTGCCGCCCCACCAACTTTGACACTCGCCTACCCAAGCCGCTATGCCAAAGATAGCAAGTCACGGTCTGAATTTGATGAAAAGGCTGATGCAGCAGTTGATGCCGCCTTAAAGCCGGTTGATGATTTCATCGTGGCGCTCGCAACTGCCGCAAACGGGTCGTTGACCAGTTCCGGCGCCGATGGAACACTTGCCGCAGATTGCGTGGTGGACCGCATTCACACATGGGCCAGGGCGGATGCGCTGAGCGCGCTTTTATCTGATGGTGCGCAGATGTCGGTGCCAAGCCGCATCGCGGGCATTGCCATCGCCTATGCGCAGGTCTTGCCAAAAGCGACCCTGGATGATCGGCAGTCGGTGATTGATGCGTGGCTACGGGGTCGGGTTCAGGCCAGCATGTTGTATTTTGATACCAAGGCCCCACCCCGCGCCAGCAGCAATAATTTGCGGGCCTGGGCAGGACTTGGTGCGGCGCAGGTTGGTCTGATCCTTGATGATGAGGTGATGATCGCTTGGGCAAGCGATTCGGTGAAACGCGTCGCCTGCACTGCCAAGACGGATGGTAGCCTGCCAAATGAAATGTGGCGCGGCAAGCTGGCATTGCACTACCAAATCCATGCGGTTGGGCCGCTTGTCTTTGCAGCTGTGCTGTTGAAAGACAGGGTGTCGGGCCTGCTTCAGACCTGTGAAGGTGCCATTGTTCGTGCTGCACAATTTGCCGTAGCAGGTGCGACGGATCCAAAGATTGTAGAGCAAATTACCGGGCAAAAACAAAAATTCGACCCTGATCCAGCAAAGCTGAAAGCTTTTGAGTTTGCCTGGATCACGGCGTTTCTATCACAGATCGAAGACCCGGCGATCAAGGCATTTGCACTGAACTTTGATGTGCTTAGCAATTCCAAACTGGGCGGCAAGCAAGGCCTGATCTGGAATTAGGCGCAGGTTCAGCCCATCCGGGACAGTTGGCGGCATGGGGTGGACACAGCGTCGCGTTGAAGGGTAGCCTTTGCGCAGATGTCAGTTCGCCCGAGGTTTCCATGCCAGCACCCCATAACGCGCTTAAACACCGTCTTGCCGAGGGCGAGGTTTTGCATGGCTGCTGGCTTGGCATGGCCGAGACCTATGTTGCCGAAATTGCTGGCACCTGTGGGTTTGATTGGCTGTTGATCGACGGCGAACATGCGCCGAATGACATCAGATCACTGTCAGATCAACTGGCTGTGATACTGGGCAGCCCCACGATGCCGATCATTCGACTTCCCGACGATGACCCGGCGAAAATCAAGCAAGTGCTGGATATCGGCGCTCAAAGCCTGATTATTCCGATGGTCGAAACCGCCGCACAAGCAGACAGGATTTACCGCGCCACGCGCTATGCGCCCGAAGGGATGCGAGGCGTTGGATCATCACTGGCACGAGCCTCCGGATTTTCCGCCATTCCCGATTACCTGACCACGGCAAACGCAGAAATTTGTTTGATCTTGCAGGTGGAAAGCCGTGCTGGACTGGCGGCACTTGATGAGATTCTGGCGGTTAAAGGCATCGACGGCGTGTTTATCGGGCCATCGGATCTGGCAGCAGATATGGGGCATTTAGGCCAACCTGACCACCCGGATGTGAAGGCCGCCGTTCTTGATGCCCTGAGCCGCATCCGCAAGGCCGGGCTGACGGCGGGCGTTCTATCGACTGACACGGATTACCTTAACGACTGCAAGGCGGCGGGCGCAAATTTTGTGGCCGTGGGTGTTGATGTGATCCTTTATGCCAGTGCGATGCGGGCGGTCGCTGCAACATGGTGCAAGACTTAGTCAAACATCCATCATCATTCAGGATTTCACAGTCATGATCCCCGCTGTTACCGGAGTGCACTGCGTTCTTTTCGCGCTGTTTGATGCGTTGGGCAACCTTGACCGCAAGGCAATGGCCGCACAAATTAGCTATATTAACCAGACAGATGCCAATGGAATCGTGGTGCTTGGCCTGGCAACTGAAGTAGGCAAACTGACGTTTGACGAACGCTGCGACACCATCCATTGGGCACGGGCAGATGCACCCAATGTGCCTCTGGGTGTCACAATCACCGGCAATTCGGTTGCAGAACAACAATCGCTGATCATGGTGGCCGAGCGCGCTGGTGCAGATTGGCTGATCCTTCAGCCGCCACTCGCAGGCAGTTACGCTGCGGCGGAATATGTGAATTTCTTTGCCGAGGTTGGTCAATCCACCAAACTGCCCTTCGCCATTCAAAACGCTCCGCAATATCTGGGGCGGTCATTGTCGGGTGATGATATCGCCGCGCTAAAGGCACTCTGTCCCAGCTTCACCATGATCAAATCTGAAACCGGGCCGATGGATCTTGCGGCGCTTGTGACGCGCCAGGGCGATATTCTGACTGTGTTGAACGGGCGTGGCGGGCTGGAGATGACCGATTGCCTGCGCGCCGGTTGCAAAGGGTTTATCGTAGCCCCCGACGTTCTGCCGGGCGTTCTGCGCTGTTGGGCGGCGTGGCAGTCGGGCGACGAAGCCGGGGCAGAAGCCGCCTATGCCGCCTTCTTGCCTGCAGCGATATTTGGCATGCAGTCCCTTGAAACGCTGGCCTGTTATGGCAAGCGTGTGTTTGGCCTGCGCGCTGGAATTGCCATCCATGACCGCGCACCAGCGATGCGCCCAGATGCGTTTGGTCTGCAAATGGCGGCTCGCTGGGCCAAATCCTAAGCGCGCGCAGATGTGTCTTTGGCCAGAATAAGCTCTGCCAGCCGTTGGGCCACCGGCGTCAGCACCATATTTCGGCGTGTCATCAGGCCAAATGGCGGCACCTCGATCCCCAGATCAATCGGAAGCTGTATATATGCGGCGTCCGGCGCGCTGGCGAATGTGTCAGCAACCGCGCGGGCCAAGGGGGCAATGGCGTTGGATTGCTGCAACAAAGCCAGCGTCAACAGGAATGACGCGGTGGCAAGTCGCTGCGGCGGATGGGGCATGCCATGCTCTGACAATCGCGCCAGCACCGCACGGCACAGAATGGATTCCGGACCCGGCATGATCCAATCATAGGTCAGCAGGTCCATCTTTTCGATCGGCCGCCCCCGGTCAACCGGATGCCCACGCCGTGCCACCAACGCCACCGGCTCGGCTGCAATCGGGATGATTTGCAAGACATGCCGCTCTGGCCCATCGGGAAGGCGGCCAACCGCAAAATCTATGCGGCCAGACAAAAGCTGCTGGCACAGAATATCCGATGTGGCCACGATCACTTCGACCGTCACTTGCGGCTGTGCCAGCCGAACGGTGCGCAACGATGGCAAAACTCGGTCAAGTGCCGGGCCAGTCACGGCGCCAATGCGCACATGCCCGGCACCCCCTGTGGCAATTTCCGCCATCTCGCGCGCGGCATCGCGCAGTTCCATTTGCACGCGCTGCGCCCGGATTGCCAAAGCCTGACCGACCGCCGTCAGGGTAATGCCGCGCCCAATGCGGATATGAACCGGACTGCCAATGATGCCTTCTACCTCCGCAAGCAAACGCGATGCAGCGGGTTGAGCCACCCCGATGCTATCTGCCGCTTGCCCGATCTGGCCAGTTTCGCCCAAGGCTGCAAGCAGCCGCAGATGGCTAAGTTTCAATCCGCGTTGGGACAGGGCATCGGCCCCACCTCGATTTGACATATCATTTTCGCCATCTATTCATCCATAATCATCAGTTGACGGATATGCCTGCGCTTTGCAATTGTGCCGCCAGGGATTGGGTCTGCCAGAAGAACGGCGGCCCATCATCCATTGGGCAAGCGCCGCGCCCTCACTGCGGCCGAGGGAGGATACAATGATACTTTCAAGAAGGGCGCTTTTGGCGCTGGCGACTGCTGCAAGCATGATTGGCGCACCAAGCTTTGCCCAAGACAAAGGCACCATCGGGATTGCAATGCCTACAAAATCATCGGCGCGCTGGATTGGCGATGGCGATGCAATGGTGAAGCAGTTCACCGAAGCAGGCTACGGTACCGATCTGCAATATGCCGAAGATGACATTCCAAACCAGTTGGCCCAGATCGAGAATATGATCACCAAGGGTGTCAAGGTTCTGGTCATCGCGGCGATTGACGGCACCACGCTTTCCAACGCGCTGGACAATGCCGCCGCCGCTGGCATCAAGGTTATCGCCTATGATCGCCTGATCCGGGATAGCGGGTCGGTCGATTACTATGCCACGTTTGACAACTTCAAGGTCGGCGTGCAGCAAGCAACCAGTCTTGTTGATGGGTTGAAAGAACGCTTCCCCGATACCAAGCCTTGGAATGTCGAACTGTTCGGCGGGTCGCCCGATGATAACAATGCCTTCTTCTTTTACGATGGCGGCATGTCGGTTCTGCAACCCCTGATCGATTCCGGCGATATCGTCATCGGCTCGGGCCAGATGGGTATGGATAAGGTCGGCACCTTGCGTTGGCAGGGTGATGTCGCACAGGCGCGGATGGATAACCTTCTGTCGGCCAACTATTCCGACAAGGTCGTTCACGGCGTTCTGTCGCCCTATGACGGGTTGTCGATTGGTATTCTGTCCTCGCTCAAGGGCGTGGGCTATGGTTCTGGCGATCTGAAGATGCCAATTGTCACCGGTCAGGATGCTGAAATCCCGTCGGTCAAATCGATGATCGCGGGCGAACAGTATTCGACCGTGTTCAAAGACACCCGCACCCTTGCAGGTGTGACCGTGAAAATGGTCGATGCCCTGCTGACCGGGTCCGAGCCTGAAATCAACGACACCACCACCTACGACAATGGCGTCAAAGTGGTGCCGTCTTATCTGCTGGAACCTGTGTCGGTTAACCTCGGCAACTACGAAGAGGTTCTTGTAGGCTCTGGCTACTACACCGCAGATCAGATCAAGTAATCTGCCTTAGGGGTGAAGGGTCGCCGCCGTCCCTATCGGCGGCGGCCCTGCTTATTGCCGGGGGATGATATGACAACACTTTTGGAAATGCGCGGGATCAGCAAAGTGTTCCCCGGTGTGCGTGCGCTTGATCACGTCAATCTGGTGGTTAAGACCGGCGAGATTCACGCGATCTGCGGTGAAAACGGTGCTGGCAAATCGACCCTGATGAAGGTGCTGTCAGGCGTCTATCCGCATGGCACCTATGAAGGTGAGATCATTTATGACGGCGCGCCGCTAATCTGCCGCAACATCCGTGACAGCGAAAACAAGGGCATTATCATCATCCATCAGGAATTGGCCTTGGTGCCGCTGCTGTCTATCGCGGAAAATCTGTTTCTGGGGAATGAGGTGGCCAAGCGCGGCATCATCAACTGGCCGCACGCCTACCAGAAAACCGAAAGCCTGCTGCGCAAGGTTGGCCTGAACGAGGCCCCGGATACGCCAGTGGAAAAACTGGGTGTCGGCAAGCAGCAACTGATCGAAATTGCCAAGGCGCTGGCCAAAGATGTGCGCTTGTTGATCCTTGATGAACCAACCGCCGCCTTGCAGGAAAACGACAGCCAGAAACTATTGGATCTGCTGCTGGAGCTGAAGTCGCAGGGCATCACTTCAATCCTGATTTCGCACAAGTTGAACGAAATCTCGCGCGTCGCTGACCGCATCACCATTCTGCGCGATGGGGCGACCGTCTCTACCCTGACCGCGGCAGAGATTTCCGAAGATCGCATTATCCGCGATATGGTCGGCCGCGATATGGCGCACCGCTTCCCTGATCGCACACCTGATATCGGCGATGTGCTACTGGATGTGCAGGGTTGGAATGTCTGGCACCCCGACCAGAAAGACCGCCAGATGATCCGCGATGTATCTTTTAACGTGCGCAAAGGCGAGATTGTCGGCATCGCAGGTCTGATGGGCACCGGCCGCACCGAACTGGCGATGAGCCTGTTCGGGCACAGTTATGGGCGTAATATCTCCGGGCAGGTGAAAATCGGCGGCAAGGTGGCCGATACGTCCACCGTGTCAAAAGCCATCGCGGCAGGCCTGTCTTATGTCACCGAAGACCGCAAGGCACTGGGTCTGGTGCTGGAAGAACCCATCGTGCGCAACATCACGCTGGCCAATCTTTTTGGCGTGTCAAAACGCGGTGTGCTGAACAAGCGGCGTGAGACGCAGGTCGCTGAGGGCTACCGCGACGCTATGGCGATCCGCACGCCGGGGGTGTTTCAAAAGGTGGTCAACCTGTCGGGTGGCAATCAGCAAAAGGTGGTCCTGTCAAAATGGCTGTTCACCGACCCGCAGGTGCTGATTTTGGATGAACCAACGCGCGGCATCGACGTTGGTGCGAAATTCGAAATTTACACCATCATGAACGACCTCGCCGCCCAAGGCCGGGGCGTGGTGATGATCAGTTCGGAAATGCCGGAGCTTCTGGGCATG
The DNA here is from genome assembly GCA_043721855.1 of Pseudorhodobacter sp. Taxonomy (GTDB): domain Bacteria; phylum Pseudomonadota; class Alphaproteobacteria; order Rhodobacterales; family Rhodobacteraceae; genus JACMNW01. Next base: position 10,483 of record JAYSPY010000083.1, on the reverse strand, counting down.
TGCGACCGCATCTATGTGATGAGTGAGGGTCGCATCATGGGCGAATTGACACGGGCTGAGGCCAGTCAGGAACGCATCATGGCGTTGATACTCAAGACCGAAGGCCCTGGCAGCGGGATCAATAACAAAGAGAGGGCGGCATAAATGGATGAACCTGAAGGCCTGGATCAAAAGGGCCAAGTTCAAAAGAATATGGGCGCACATTTGGGTGGGCATCTGCGCGAAAACGGCATGTTGATGGCGCTGGTGGCGATTGTTGCTTTCTTCACCATCGTGGTGCGCATAACGCTGGATGTGGATTTCCTGTCGGCGCAAAATATCACCAATCTTTTCCTGCAAAACAGCTATGTCATCATCATGGCGCTGGGGATGTTGCTGGTCATCGTGGCCGGCCATATCGACCTTTCTGTGGGGTCGGTTGTAGGCTTCACCGGGGCCGTCGCGGCCTATCTGACCGTCACGCTGGAATGGCCGGTCATCGCGGTCGTGCCCGCATGCCTGTTCGTGGGTTTCCTGATCGGGGCCGCACAAGGCTATTGGATCGCCTATTGGCGCATTCCGTCGTTCATCGTCACGCTTGCGGGGATGCTGGTGTTTCGCGGGCTGACGCTTTGGTTGCTGGCCGGGCAGAACATCGGCCCGTTCCCGAAAACATTTCAGTCGCTATCCACCGGGTTCATCCCGGACGCATTCGGTGTTGGCAAACCCAACATGACGGCGATTGCGCTGGTCGTTCTGTGCGCGCTTGCCATCATCTGGATGGGCTGGCGTGCGCGCAACCGGGATGGCGAGTTTGGCATTGCCCAGGAACCGATGCTGATCTTCACCATCCGCAACCTGATTGTGTCTGCTGCGTTGATCTTCGTGGGCTACAAACTGGCGTCTTTCCGGGGCCTGCCGAATGTGGTGGTGATCCTGACCGTGCTGACCGTGCTTTATGGCTTTTTCACCGAATCCACCACCACCGGACGGCGCATCTATGCGCTTGGCGGCAATGAAAAGGCGGCGAAACTATCTGGCATCAAGACCGACCGGCTGGTGTTCCTGACCTTCTGCAACATGGGCGTTCTTGCTGCACTGGCGGGCATGATCGTGGCCGCGCGACTGAATTCATCCACCCCCAAAGCCGGCAACGGGTTCGAGCTGGACGTGATCGCAGCCGTGTTCATCGGTGGCGCGTCGATGTCGGGCGGGGTGGGCAAAATTCTGGGCGTCGTGGTCGGCGCGCTGATCATGGGGGTGATGAACAACGGCATGTCCATTCTGGGCATCGGCATTGATTACCAACAGGTCATCAAAGGCTTGGTGCTGCTCGCCGCTGTGATCTTTGATGTTTACAACAAATCGAAATAGGTCTGACATGCTTCTTTCCCAAATCATCCAACCTGACGGCAGTATCGGCGTGGTTCTGCGCGAAGGGTCAGAGGCGGCTCTCATCAAAGGTGCCGACAGCACCTATGCACTGGCGCTGAAGGCCGCTTCCAGCGGGCGCAGCCTGGCCGCTGTTATCGCCGAACATGGACTTGGCGACGCCGTCGACTTGCCCCGAATGGCAGATGAAGGTCGCTTGGCCCTGCCCATCACGCACCCTGACCCGGCACACCTGCACCTGACAGGCACGGGCCTGACACATCTTGGTTCGGCATCCGCGCGGGACGCGATGCATGCGACATTGCAATCGGAAACCCTGTCCGATTCGATGAAAATGTTCCGCATGGGGCTGGACGGTGGCCGCCCCGCGCCCGGTAAAATCGGCGCGCAGCCGGAATGGTTCTACAAGGGCAATGGCCACACGGCAGTGGCCCCGGGCAGTGCGTTGACCGCCCCCGGCTTTGCGCTGGATGGCGGCGAGGAACCAGAGATTGCGGGCATTTACATCATCGGTCCGGATGGCCAGCCCTTTCGCATCGGTTGGGCCTTGGCCAACGAATTTTCCGATCACGTCACCGAACGGATCAACTACCTGTTCCTTGCCCATTCCAAACTGCGCGAGGCGTCTTTTGGCCCCGAAATCCTTGTCGGCCCTCTGCCCGCCGATATTCGCGGCACGTCGCGCATCCGCCGCAATGGCGCTGTGATCTGGGAAAAGCCATTCCTGTCGGGCGAAGCGAACATGTCGCATACATTTGCCAATCTGGAACATCACCACTTCAAATACGCGCTGTTCCGCCAGCCCGGCGATCTGCATGTGCATATGTTTGGCACGGCCACCCTCAGCTTTGCCGATGGCATAAAGCCTGACGCTGACGATATGTTTGAAATTGAAGCCGCCACCTTTGGTCTGCCGCTGAAAAACCCGCTTGCCTTTGCCCCCGCTGACCCGGATGCAGTGGCTGTCACCGCCCTGTGAGGATAACATGACCTTCAAACCCGCCATTTGGCCCCGCGCATTACGCTCTCAACACTGGTTCGGCGGCACGTCGCGCGATGCGATCTACCACCGTGGCTGGATGAAAAACCAAGGCCTGCCGCATGATCTGTTCGATGGCCGCCCGGTGATCGGTATTCTGAACACGTGGTCGGAACTGACGCCGTGCAACGCGCATCTGAATGATCTGGCCCAGCGCGTGAAGCACGGGATTTACGAGGCGGGCGGTTTCCCGGTGGAAGTGCCGGTGTTCAGCGCCTCCGAATCCGCGTTTCGCCCCACTGCGATGATGTTTCGAAACCTCGCCGCGATGGCGGTGGAAGAAGCGATGCGCGGCCAGCCGATGGATGGCTGTGTGCTGATGGTCGGCTGCGACAAGACCACGCCCAGCTTGCTGATGGCGGCGGCATCGACGGACCTTCCGTCGATTGTCGTCACTGGCGGGCCGATGCTGAACGGCTATTTCAAGAACGAACGTGTCGGGTCCGGCACGCATCTGTGGAAGTTTTCCGAAGCGGTCAAAGCAGGCGAGATGACCCAGGCCGAGTTCATGGAGGCGGAGGCGTCGATGTCGCGCTCCCCCGGATCATGCAACACCATGGGCACCGCCAGCACCATGGCAAGCATGGCCGAGGCGTTGGGCATGGCGCTATCAGGCAACGCGGCGATCCCGGCGGTCGATAGCCGCCGCCGTGTGATGGCGCAGATGACCGGGCGGCGCATCGTGCAGATGGTGAAGGATGATCTGAAGCCATCCGATATCCTGAAGAAAGAGGCGTTCGAAAACGCCATCCGCACCAACGGCGCTATCGGTGGCTCCACCAATGCCGTGATCCACATTTTGGCCATCGCAGGCAGGGTTGGCATTGATCTGACACTGGACGATTGGGATCGCTGCGGTCGCGATGTGCCGACAATCGTCAACCTGATGCCATCGGGAAAATATCTGATGGAAGAGTTCTTTTATGCAGGCGGTCTACCTGTCGTTCTGAAACGCCTTGGCGAGGCGGGCCTGTTGCACAAAGACGCGCTGACCGTGTCTGGTGAGACGATGTGGGATCAGGTCAAGGATGTGGTCAACCACAACGAAGATGTGATCCTGCCTACCGAAAAGGCCTTGGCGAAATCTGGCGGCGTCGTGGTTCTGCATGGCAATCTTGCCCCCAAGGGTGCGGTGTTGAAACCCTCTGCCGCGACCCCAGCTTTGCTGGTCCACCGAGGTCGCGCCGTGGTGTTTGAGGATATCGACGATTACAAAGCCAAGATAAACGACGAAGCCCTCGACATCGACGAAACCTGCATCATGGTGCTGAAAAACTGTGGCCCAAAAGGTTATCCCGGCATGGCAGAGGTCGGCAATATGGGTCTGCCACCGAAAATTCTGCGCAAAGGCATTACCGATATGGTGCGCATTTCAGATGCCCGCATGTCCGGCACCGCTTACGGCACTGTGGTTCTGCACACCTCACCCGAGGCCGCCGCTGGTGGCCCACTCGCCGTTGTGCAAAACGGCGATTTCATCGAACTGGACGTGCCTAACCGCCGCCTGCATCTGGATATTTCTGATGCAGACCTTGCAGCACGTCTGGCCGCGTGGAAACCGACGCATGATCTGTTTCCATCTGGCTATGGCTGGCTGCATCAAAAGCATGTGCAGGGTGCCGATACCGGGGCAGATCTTGATTTTCTGAAAGGCAGCCGGGGGTCCGCAGTCGGCAAGGACTCGCACTGATGCCGGGCAACATGAAGGTGGCTCTCGTCGGCATCGGCAAGATCGCCGTTGATCAACATGTGCCCGCCATTGCCAATTCCCCTGATTGGGAACTGGCGGCTACCGTTTCGCGCAATGGCACGGTTGACGGCGTGCAGGCCTTCACCGATTTCGCAACCATGCTGGAGGCGCGGCCTGACATCCCGGTCGTCTCGCTATGCCTGCCGCCACAACCACGCTTTTCGTATGCCGAGGCGGCGCTGAAAGCTGGCCGTCATGTGATGCTGGAAAAACCACCCGGCCAGACATTGGCCGAAGTGCATGCTTTGCAAGCCCTGGCCCACGCCAATGGCGTATCCCTTTACGCCACATGGCACAGCCGCATGGCGCATGGTGTGGCGGGGGCCAAGGCCTGGCTTGCCGGGCGCATCGTCACCCGCGCGCAGATCACATGGCGTGAAGATGTTCGCAAATGGCACCCCGGCCAGGACTGGGTGTTTGCACCCGGCGGCATGGGCGTGTTCGACCCCGGCATCAACGCCCTGTCGATCCTGACGGAAATCTTGCCAGGCCCCGTGCATCTGACCGCAGCCACGCTGACGTTCCCCGAAAACCGCCAAACGCCGATAGCGGCGGCACTTACCTTTAGCGGCAATGTCACTGCCGATTTCGACTGGCGTCAAACCGGGCCACAAACTTGGGATATTAAGGTTGAAACCACTGGCGGCAACCTGACCCTGCGCATGGGCGGCAATGTGCTGGAGGTGGACGGCAAAACTGCGGCAGGCGAAAACACCATCATGGGTGAATATCCGGCCCTTTACGCGCGCATGGCGGAACTTGTTGCCACCGGCACCAGCGATGTCGACCTTGCCCCTATGGTGCATGTCGCCGACGCGATGACGCTGGGAACGCGGGTGTATACGGTTCCATTTCATTTCTAACACGTTTCTGCGATGGATTGGCACAGGGCCGCCTTCAAGCTTGACGGCGAAGGTGCGCATCAACACGGTGCGCGCCTGAGCTAACTCTGAGGATCCCATGAAATCGCTGCTTATCGCCGCCTTGCTTGCAACGTGCCTTTCCCCAATGGCACAGGCCGACACCGCCGACGGTGCAGCGCTGATCACCTTGCCGTGGGAGAAAATCGTCGAACAGGCACGCGGCGGCACGGTGAATTTTTTCATGTGGGGCGGATCTGACAGCATAAATCAGTATGTCTCCGGGTATATCGGCGACATCCTGAAATCCGACTACGACATCACCCTGAACCGCGTCGGCCTGACGGATACGGTCGAGGCGGTGAATATAGTGCTGGGCGAGAAAGAGGCTGGCGTGGTCGATAAAGGCGCGGTTGATATGATCTGGATCAACGGCGAAAACTTTCGCACCCTGCGGCAGGGCGATCTGGTCTGGTGCGGGTATACTGCTGCGCTGCCCAACAACGCGCTGATCAACTGGGATAATCCTGCGATTTCCAATGATTTCGGCGTGCCGGTCGATGGCTGCGAAGTGCCGTGGTCCAAGGCGCAATTCGCCTTCGCGCATGACAGCGCCACCTTGCCGAACCCGCCAAATTCCATCCCTGAACTTATCACATGGATCAAGGCGAACCCCGGCCAGTTCACCTACCCCGCTGCCCCCGATTTTAACGGAGGGGTCTTTGTGCGGCATGTGTTCTACTATGCGGCAGGGGGGGCTGAAAACCTGCTTGGGCCGTTTGACCAAGCCAAGTTTGACGCCACCGCAGTCAAAACATGGGCAATCCTGAACGATCTGGAACCCTATCTGTGGCGCGAAGGAAAAACCTACCCCAGCTCGATCACCGCCCTTGATCAACTGTTTGCCAATTCCGAAGTGGCGCTGACCTTCAACTATGATGCATCCCAATTCGGGCTGGCGGTCCAGAACGGCAGCTTCCCCGAAACCGTGCGGTCGTATGGCTTGACCGATGGCACTATCGGCAACACCAACTACACCGCTATACCGTTCAATTCCCCAAACAAAGCCGCCGCGATGGTCTTGCAAAACCTGCTGCTCTCCGGTGCGGCGCAGGTCGAAAAGGCGATGCCTGCCGCTTGGGGTGCCGCCCCTGCGATAGAAATTCTGCGCACTGCGTCTGCAGACCAAGCAAAATTTGCCACCATCACCCGGTTGCCATCTGTTGTCTCGATGGAGGAATTGGGCAAATCCGCCCTGCCCGAACTGCAAGCAGACTGGATTTCCGCGATTGAACAGGGTTGGATCAAAAACGTGGGCCAGTAGGCTGCGGATAAGGACGTGCCAACATGCAGGACCGATTGAAAATTACCCTGCTTCTGGCCCCCGCGGTAATTGCAATCGGTATGCTGTTCTTTGGCGGTCTTGGCATCGGCCTGCTCAGGTCAGTCAATTACATGCCAATCATTGGCCTGACCGAACCGAACCTCGATGCGTATCGCGCCATTCTGACCGCGCCCGAGGTTTACCGATCTTTTGGCCTTACTTTCTATATCGCGGCCACCTCTACCCTGATTGCCACTGTTTTGGCTGTCGCCACCGCCCTGCTGCTGCGCTGTCAATTTCGTGGTCGTGCGGTAGCCAATTTCCTTGTGCACCTTAACCTGACAATTCCGCATCTGGTGGGGGCCATAGGCATTCTGTATCTGTTTTCGCAATCGGGCAGCTTTGCGCGCGCCGCATATGGTTTGGGCCTGATCGATATTCCTGCGAATTTTCCGGCCCTGATCTTTGATCCTTACGCCATTGGCATCATTCTAACGTATGTCTGGAAGGAACTGCCGTTCATCACGTTGATTTTGCTGGCCAATATGCAAACGATTGGAGACGATCCCGAAACCGTTGCCCGCACCCTCGGGGCCAGCCGCTTGCAAGCCTTCCGGCATGTTCTGCTGCCGCAGATTATGCCGGGGCTGGTATCCGCCTCGGCCATCGTTTTCGCCTTTATTTTCGGGGCCTATGAAGTTCCGGCCCTTTTGGGGGCCAGCAGCCCGCAAACCCTGCCCGTCATGGCCTACCGCAGTTTTACCGACACCGACCTTGCCAGCCGGCCGCAGGCGATGGCGATTGCCATGCTGATTGCCGTGGTATCCGTCGTTATGATAGCCGCATACACACGCGTCCTTCGCGCGAAACGGCGCGCCTGACCCATGGCCCGAATTCGGATTTTAAGCATCGTTTTGCTGATCTCATGGCTGATTTTACCACTGATCCCGCTTGCGATGTGGTCGTTTGCACGCGGCTGGACCTACCCGAACCTCTTGCCGCAGGTCTGGACACTGCAATCATGGGAATTCGCCCTGTCTGGGCAATCGGGGGTGTTGCAGAGCCTTGCCTTGACGACAGGAATTGCGCTGGCAGCGACTGCCCTGTCAGTCGTTCTTGGCGTGCCCGCTGGCCGCGCGCTTGGCCAGTATCACTTTCGCGGCAAAGCTGCGATTGAGCTGATCATCTTGGCCCCCATCGTTTTACCCGGCCTTGCCGCCGCCATGGGTTTGCAATCGGTGTTCATCGGCCTTGGCCTGACTGGCAGCGTGATCGGCGTGGTGCTGGTGCATCTGATCCCGACGCTGCCCTATATGGTGCTGGTCATGGCAGGCGTTTTCGCCGCCTACGACCCGCAGGCCGAAGATCAGGCCCGCAGCCTTGGCGCATCGTCTGTGCAGGTGTTCCGCCATGTCACCTTACCCGCCGTTTTTCCGGGCATCATCGTAGGTGCGATGTTCAGCTTTTTGGTATCATGGAGCCAATATATCCTGACCCTGACGATCGGCGGCGGGCGGGTGCAAACTCTGCCACTTTTGTTGTTCCAATTTGCCACATCGGGGCGGAACGACATCGCAGGTGCCATAGGCGTGATCTACATCCTGCCCGGCGCGTTGATCCTGATTTTCACCGCCCGAAAGCTGACCGGGCGCAGCGCCGCCCTTGCCGGGTTTGGCCGATGAACAGCATCACCCTCAGCAACCTTGGCAAAACTTACCCGAATGCGGGCCAACCTGCGCTGAATAACCTGTCGCTGACCATTGAATCGGGCAGCTTGACCGCACTGCTTGGCCCGTCTGGCTGCGGCAAAACGACGGCGCTTAAAATCATTGCAGGATTGCTGGGCCCATCATCGGGCGACATATGCATCAACGGCGTGTCTGTATTGACCCAAGCGCCGGATTTGCGCGGAGCGGTGATGGTGTTTCAAAACCCGTTGTTGTTCCCGCATATGACGGTTGCCGAAAACATTGCCTTTGGCCTGACCATGCGCCGCCTTCCCAAAGCCGAAATCGCAGTGCGGGTGGCTGAAATGCTGACCCTTGTTCAACTTTCAGAATTTGGCCCACGCCGGCCATCGCAATTGTCCGGCGGTCAGGCCCAACGCGTGGCCCTTGCCCGCGCGCTTATTCTGAAGCCCCGCCTGTTGCTGCTGGATGAGCCGCTTTCAAATCTGGACACAACTTTGCGGGCCGAAATGCGCGTTCTGATCCGCAATCTGCAACGCGCCACGGGGATCACGACGATTTTCGTAACACACGACCAGCAAGAGGCGGTTGTCATGGCAGATCAGATTGCGCTGATCCTGAACGGAAACCTGCATCAATTCGGCCCCCCGGACGCCTTTTTCGAACGCCCGGTATCCCAAACCGTCGCACGCTTTTTCGGGGGCGTCAATTTCATCAACGGTTCAAACAAAGGCGGCAATTTTACGTCAGCCATCGGCACAGTCACGCTTTCGCAGACTTTTGGCGATGGCCCTGCGACCCTGACGATCAGACCCGAAAACATCCGCTTGGGGGAGGCGGCGATCAATACTCTGCAAGCAACTGTCGTCAGCCGTGCCTATCTTGGCACGCAATCGTGCCTAAGACTGCTGATCGGCGACACGGTGTTAGAGGCGGTCATAAATCCTTTCGACGCACCGACCCTAACCATCGGTGCCGTGATAGCCATCAATCTGCCGCCAAAGGCGCTATGGTTGCTGCCCTAGATCAGCGACGCTGCCAACCACTGCCAAAGTCGAATCCAATACCAGCAGATCAATGGTGTCCCTGCCAATTATCTGCGCCAAATCTGGCCTGCCAATCACCCGGGCCGGAACTGTCACCGCCATGCGCAACGCCACTGCAGTATCCACACCCACCGAATTGACCAACCGCGCCAAGCCTTCCGCCATCGTGACATGCGCCCCGGCAAGCGACCCTTCGGCGTTCAACAGACGCCCGTCCACCAGCCGCACGTCCTGTCCATAAAGTTTGAAATGATCAGGCCCACCAACAGTAGGCATCGCATCAGACACCAAAAACATCCTGTCCGACACGGGTCGCGACCGAATTGCCAGACCAACCATTTCATCCGCCACGTGAACGCCATCGCAAATGATCCCTGCAAAAGCAGCCGAATTGATCGCCGCCCCCACAACCCCCGGCGTTCGGCTTAGCATTGGGGACATGGCGTTGAACAAATGGGTGAAACACGTGGCCCCTGCAGCCAATGCTGCGCGGGTATGCTCGGCCGTGGCATCGCTATGGCCCAGTGAAACGACGGCACCCGTTGCTGCAAGTTCCGAAATCTGCGCCAGTGTTGCTGCCTCGGGGGCCAGCGTGATCATCACCACAATCCCGGCTTGCCGCAGGTGTGCTACGATGGCAATCGTCGCATCGTCCAGCGGGCGAATAAAGTTTGCCGCATGGGTTCCACGCCGCGCCAATGCGATATGCGGGCCTTCGATATGCAAGCCCAATATCCCGGCACTGCCCTTGCAGGCCAATGCCGCTGTCGCCACCTGCGCCAGGACTTCGGCCCGATCCGTGATCAGCGTCGGCAAAATACCCACGGTGCCAAACTGGCGATGTGCCAACGCAATCGCCTGCATCGCACCTGCGGTGGGAGTCTGGTTCAAAAATACTCCGCCGCCGCCGTTCACCTGCAAATCCAGAAACCCCGGCGTCACCAAACCCCGCACCGCACGCCTTGCAGCCCCATATGGGATGTCTTTTACCGTCTGCAGGTCCGTAACGTGTTTGTTCACAAGACAAACCGCCATGCCGGGCAAAAGTTCTGCACCATTGAACAGCGCGTCCGGACATAACCATATTTCCTGGGGTTCAGACATTCGTCAGCCCCTGAAGCGCCGCGTAGGCCGCACCGCGCGCGCCACTTGCATCGCCGCCCTGCGCCAGAAAAAGGTCTGGAATAGCAAACCCCGGAAGCTGCGCCCGGCGCAGGGAAACTGTCAGATCATCCAAAAGATTTGGGATTTTTGACATCCCACCACCAATGACAATCGCCGCCGGATCCACCGTGAACACCAGCGTGATCATAAGATCAGCCAGCAAATCACACCAAACGCGCCAAGCTTGTTCCGCCAGACCATTGCCCGCCCGCGCCTTGACCAGTTGTTCGGGTGACAGGGC
>JAYSPY010000082.1:0-26620 GCA_043721855.1 Pseudorhodobacter sp. | reverse complement strand
CGGCACCCTGCGGGCGATGTCCAACGTCTGCCGCCACCGCATGTCCATCCTGCTGCAGGGGCGCGGCAATGCCCGCTCCATCACCTGCCCCTACCACGCCTGGACCTATAACCTCGACGGCACCCTGCGCGGCGCGCCTGCCATGACGCTGAACGAAGGCTTCTGCAAAGATCAGATCGCCCTGCCGCAGGTGCGCTGTGTCGAGTGGCTGGGCTGGATCATGGTCACCATGAACCCCGACGCCCCCGACCCTTCGGAACGCCTCAAGGAGGTCGAAAATCTCGTCGGCTACCTCGACATGGCCTCCTACCGCGAAACCTTCCGCGAGGAATTCCGCTGGGCCACCAACTGGAAAGTGTTGGCTGAAAATTTTATGGAAAGCTACCATCTGCCGGTTTGCCATTCGGCCACCATCGGCGGTTGCGTCGATCTGATGAAGATGACCTGTCCCGAAGGCTTCCCGTCATTCAACTACCACTACATCATGAAAAATGACACGATCCCCTTGTCCCTTGCCCACCCGTCCAACATCACGCTGCAAGGTGACCAACGCCGCATCACGTGGCTGCTGTCGATTTACCCCGCGTTGTTGATCACCCTGACCCCCGGCTATTTCTGGTATCTCTGCCTCACCCCCGACGGCCCCGGCCACGTCAACGTGCTTTTCGGTGGGGGCATGAGCGCCGATTGGTGCGCCGACCCGGGCGCAGCTGATCACCTGACTAAAATCAAAGCCTTGCTGGATGATGTGAATGTGGAAGACAAAGGCTGCGTTGAACGCGTCTACCAAGGCCTTTGCGCCCGCATGTCCAGCCCGGGAGCACTTAGCCATCTGGAGCGTCCGAATTTCGAATTTGCGCAATATCTCGCCAGCCGAATGCCATAACGTGGCGGGCTGTGGCGCGGGTATTGTGCTTGATTCGTGCAAGATGCAGGCTATCTCTAATCCAAGGTTGAACAGGCAGGCAGCATCGTGATCACTTCTCCCCCACAGCGCGCGCTGATTGTGGCGCATGGCCAGCCGACAGATCCCGCACCCGCCGAAGCCGATCTTGCCCGGCTTGCCGCAGCCATCGCCGCGCATTTGCCAAACTGGCAGGTCACGTCGGCCACATTGGCGGATCCTGCATCCCTTGCCGGCGCGGTGACAGGCGCGCAGGGACTTGTCTACCCGATGTTCATGACTGGCGGCTGGTTCACGGCCACGCATTTGCCAGACCGGCTTGCCGCAGTTGGTGGGGCCGCATGGCATATTCTGGCACCGTTTGGCCTTGATTCCATGGTTCAGGCCCTCGCAGTGACCATCGCCAAAGAGGCCACTCTAGGCCAGTCCACACCCGAGGTTTTGTTGGCCGCTCACGGCTCTTTTCGCAGTCCAGCGCCGGCAGAGGTGGCCTATGCCATGGTCCAACAGTTGCAGCAGGCTGGCATTGACCATGCGAAAGCAGGCTTTATTGACCAATCCCCACGCATTGTCGAAGTTGCGCGGGGTTTTGGCGCGGACGCCGTCTGCCTGCCATTCTTCGCCGCAAATGGCGGCCATGTGATCACCGATCTGCCGCAAGCGCTGGCCGAGGCTGGCTTTGCTGGGCGGCTGCTTGCCCCGCTTGGCCTTGATCCCCGCGTGCCTGCCTTGATCGCGGCGGCATTGCGAACGGCCGCCGGTCAGGTGACTGCGCGCGACGCCGTTACAGATGCCGCTGTCGCAATCGGCTGATCACTTAGCAAATTCAGCATTTCCGCATCAAGCGCCGCCCGCGTGCTTTGCCACAGGTGCGGCATCGCATCCATCAAACAAGCAATCGCTGCACGGTCATCCGATCCTTGGGCCGCCTGAAGTGATACAAGCCCGGACTGCAACCGCCTTGCACCAAAGGTTCCGGCGGTGCCCACAAGTGCATGCAAGCGCTTGGCACCGTCCAACCCGGAAGACCACAGATGATCTGCATCTGCAGTATCACCTTCCGAAATCACCCGCGCAATCAGCGCCGCGGTAGCAGCGCCGCCAAGACGGGCCGTCAAATCAGCGATTTGCGCATGATCAAGGATCACGTCATCGAACATCGGCACAGCCCATTTGGCGGGTTCAGTAAGTGCTGCCATCAACGTGACCCGCGTGATCGGTTTGGTCATGCAGTCGTCAATGCCCGCCTCACGAAACCGGATAAGATCAACGGGCAGGGCATGTGCCGTGACCGCAACCACCCGTGCATGTTGCGACGGCCCGGGGTGTTGGCGGACCCGGCGCGTGACCTCGACACCGTCCAAACCGGGCATACTGATATCGGTCATGATGACATCGAACGCCCGACTATTCGCCGCAAGCACGCCGTCGGTGCCATTGTCCGCTTCTTCAACTGCATGACCGCTTTCCTCCAATAACCGGCGCAGAACAAACCGGTTTACCGGATTGTCTTCGATCACCAGAACTTGAAGCGCAGGTTTTTCCCCCGGAATTGGCTCGGCTGTTGACTGCGGTGCTGCAGCGTTAACTTCGGGCAGCGGCAAGCGCAACCAAAACAGGCTGCCATCCCCCAGCACACTTTCCACCCCGATTTCACCGCCCATGGCGCGTGCCACCCGGCGGGCAATCCCAAGCCCAAGACCGGTGCCTTCAGCTGGCCGGTCGTATCGGGCGTTCAGCGTCACAAAATCATCAAACACCCGAACCAGATCGGCCTCCGGTATGCCCTTACCGGTATCAATCACCCTGATTTCAACAGGATGCCCGTATTCCGGCCGTTCTGCCTCGATGGTAATGCGGCCATGGCTGGTGAATTTCACCGCATTGCCGATCAGGTTGAGAAGGATCTGGCGCAGCCGCGTCGGGTCGCCATGCACCCATCCCAACGGGGACGCCATGGGAACTATAGCGATTGTCAGCCCCTTGGTTGCGGCAAGTCCGGCTTGGTTTGCCACACAATTGTCAATCAACTTGTCAAGGTCGAAATCGGTACCTGCTTCTGCTGCGCCGTCCGCTTCGGCCTTGGTTATCTCCAACACGGAATTGACGTGATGCAGCAAGATCTGGCCCGATGATGCCATCACGTCAACCAGGTCTCTTTGCCCAGTGCGCAAGTCAGATGCTGCCAACAGCTCCAACGACCCAAGCAAACCGTTCAACGGTGTGCGCATCTCGTGGCTCATCACGGCAATAAAATCGGCCTTCGTCCGCTCGCCTGCTTGCGCCAATTCCAATGCACTGGTCAGCGCAGTTTGCGCCATGCGCCGATCGGAAATATCGCGCACCAGCGCCACGACAACCCCGCCCGTTTCAAGCTGCATCGCCCCGAGTGACAGTTCCACCGGAATGCGCCCGCCATCCGCCCGCAGCCCCAGCAATTCAATCCTCAAAGGACCGTCTTCGTTGCCTTTTGGCCGGGAGGCTGCAGTTTCCAAAATTGTTGTGATCTCTTTGCTTTGGATCATGGCGACTTCTGGTGGCAACAACAGATCCATCGCATGTCTGCCCAAAGCATCTCTGCGGGCATGGCCGAACATGGCTTCGGCTGCCGGGTTGATATCAACAATCCAACCGCCACGATTTGTCACGATAATGGCGTCGGCCGATGTAGAGAATATGGTTTGCAGGCGCGCCGATGTCAGATGACTTTGCCGCATTTGCGCGTCGCCGCGCCGCATTAATCGCAATAAAAACAGGGAAAGCGCACTTAGGGCCACCAAAAGAAATGCAGTCAGCCCTGCAAGGGCAAGAAGTGTCGCTATCACCTCCGCCCGCCGACTGTCAGACGACACGGCAGCGCGCGCGCGCGCTTGCAAGGTCATTTGCCGGGCGGCGTGACGCACCGTTGGCAACGCTTCGGCCAATATAGGCAAACCGGCAAGCAATTCGCCATCCGGCCCATCAATAAGGGGCACCGTCCTATTCAGAAAAGCCTGCATAAGGCCTATGTTCGCGGCAAATTCCGGCAGCTTTACGTTTTCCACATTGTTTTGGCTATCGGGCAGCATGCCAATACGGGAATAGACCACGTCGAACCAACGGCGCACCTCAACAAAGGTCGCATCCTCGCCTTTCGCAATTGCCTGTTCGACAGCCAATTGCAAACGCAAGGTTTCCACCTCGGTCTGCACCAATGCCCATTGGGTATTGTATGCGGACAGCCGCTCCAACGCTGCCAATTCGCGCCAGACATTCAGCGCCAGCAAAAGTATTGCAAGCAAGCACAACAGCAGCACGCCCGCCACGCTGAAAGAGCGCAGCCAGTTTAATAGTTTGGCAGTGCGCCCGATGTCCTTTATGTGCCGCATGGTCAATTCACTTCAATCCTTAGCCCTTCACGATAAAGGACCAAGCGGAGTTGAGCCAGAAAAAACAGGCAGTCGCCGCCGGGACATGCCAAAACCGACAGGTTACATATTTCGCACAAGCTGCTACATTGGGCACATCAGGGTCATGGGCGCCCTCACGCCCTGCTATTTGTGAGACTTGCTTTGGACGGATTATCTATACTTCTCGCCGATGATCATGATCTGGTGCGGGAAACGATAGCAGCATTTCTATTGGCAGAAGGCTTTGCAATGGTGAAAACCGCAGCTTCACTTCCGGGTGCGTTGGAATTGCTGCGCCATGCCAAATTCGATCTTGTGCTTCTGGATTACAACATGCCCGGAATGAACGGTTTTGATGGGCTGAAGCAGGCCCGCTCTTTGGCAAAAACCTGTCCGGTGGCCATCGTGTCGGGCACATCTTCGCGTGATCTGGCAGAAGCTGCGATTGCTGCGGGGGCCATCGGGTTTGTCCCCAAAACGCTTAGTTCGCACGCCATGGTGGCGGCAATCCGTGTTATGGCTGCGGGCGATGTCTTCAATCCGGTCAGCATTTTGCAATTCGACCTTGGCACCACGATAGGATCGGTCAGCTTGACCAAACGCGAGGCGGATGTGTTGCGCGGTATCTGTAAGGGTCTGGCAAATAAAGAAATCGCGCGCGAACTTGATTTGCAAGAAGTCACGGTCAAGCTGCACGTCAAAACCCTAGGCCGCAAACTGGGCGCTAAAAACCGCACACACGCCGCCATGATCGCCCGCGATTTCGGTTACTGCTGACACTGGCTGTCACACCGTATGCAAATAAAGATCGAAATCCACCTCTGACACGGTTCGTGCCACCCGCGCATATTCGGCGGCCTTGATGGCGGTAAACGTGCGATGCATATCCTCGCCCAACGCATCTTTCAAAAACGCAGACTGCGTCGCGGCCTCAATTGCCGACCGCCAGTCCACCGGGATCGCTGGCGCATCCTGCCCGTCGGTGTATCCGTTGCCCGTGGTTTCTGGTCCGGGATCTATTTTGTTGGCCATGCCGTGCCGAATACCCGCCAGAACCGTCGCAGCCACCAGATACGGGTTCGCATCCACCCCCGCTGGCCTGTGTTCAATCCGCCGCGCCGCCCTATCCCCCGCCGGAATGCGCAACGCCACTGACCGATTGTTGACCCCCCAAGTCGGCGACACCGGCGCATAAGACTGGGCCGCAAACCGCCGCCAGGAATTGCCATGCGGTGCAAAGACCAGCATGCTTTCCCCCATCGTAGCCCGTAAGCCACCCAAGGCGTGCAAGATCGTCTCTGACCACTGCCCCTCAACTGCCTCGACAAACACGTTGCGACCCGTCCTATCCATCATCGACACATGAAAATGCATCCCCGACCCGGCATAAGCCTCTACTGGTTTGGCCATGAAGCACGCCGTCACGCCATGAGCCCGCGCTTGTGCCCGCACAATTCGCTTCAGCCGCATCAGATCATCCGCGGCCGCCATCACATCGGCGCGGTAATGCAGCGTCAGTTCGTACTGCCCCGGGGCATATTCGGAAATCATGGTTTCCGCCTTGATCCCCGCAAGCGCCGCCCCGGCATAGATGTCCGAAAACAACGGCAACATGCCATGCAGATGATCCACCGAATACACTTCGGTTTTCCGACTTTCCCGCCCGTCGAGCACATCGCGCGCGGGCTGCACTTTTCCATCCGGCCCGCGATCATTCGCCAGCAGAAAAAACTCCAACTCAAACGCGCCGGATGGATACAGCCCCTCGGCAGCCAAAGCATCCACCTGTGCCTGCAACGCATGACGCGGGTCCGAGGACATTTTTGCGCCGTCCAAATCATACATCGACATGAACACTTCGCCGCGCGCAGGCTTGGTGCCATGCAGTGCCACGATGCTGCCGGGAATGGGCCAAGCCCGCAAATCGCCATCGCCGTGGTCCCAGATCAACCCGGTTTCATGCACATCCTCGCCGCAGATATCCAGACCCAGGATCGAAATCGGCAAATGCCGACCGCCCTTGTAAAAAGACAATAATTCATGGCGCCGGATGATCTTACCCCGTCCAATGCCGTTGCAATCGTGCAAAACGATGTCGAACGCTTCAATCTGGGGATGCGCATCCAGAAAGGTTTGCGCTTCGGTGACGGTAGAACCAGACGGGCTTATCGTATCGGTCATTTTATCTTCTCAAGCAAAAAGTTCGGAAAGCACTTCGTCAAATGCCGCAACCAGTCGGTCCACCTGACCCTTCTTGGTGGCAGGGCTGATCAGCATCATGTTGTGAAACGGTGCAATCAAACAGCCCCGGTTCAACAGCGCTAGCTGCACAGCACTTTCCACCGCTGGCATATGTGCAAGTGCCGCCTCTGCCCCGTTGCGCAAGGGGCCGGGCGCGCAAATAAACTCCACGCGCGCACCAACCCGCACAACATGCCATGGCGCTTTGTGCGCCTTTATCACCGCATCCAAAGCCCCGGCCAGCCGCGCGGCCAGCTTTTCCATGTGGGCATAGGCTTTGTGCGTCATCACCTCGGCCAGCGTCGCCTTCAGACAGGCAAACTGCATCGGATTGGCGGATAGGGTTGTGCCCATCCCGGAATGGCCTGCCGCGCGCGTTGCATTGACCTTGCTGTACCCGGCGGCTGTGGCATCCGTCATGCCCCAAACGGCGGTCGGCATGCCCCCCGCCACGCATTTGCCCACAACAAACATATCGGGCTGCAAGCCGTGCATGCGCGAATAGCCGCCAAGCCCGGTGGAAATCGTGTGCGTTTCATCCAGGATCAACAACGCACCATAGCGCGTGGCCAAATCCCGCAAGCCCGCATGAAACCCCGCATCTGGCAAAACCATGCAGGAATTGGTCATCACAGGCTCGGTCAGTATCGCTGCCACATCGCCACTCACCAGCGCCGCTTCGACGCCCGCCAGGTCATTGAATTCGCAACACACCGCAGACAATGACAAATCGGCAAACTGCCCCAACAGCCCAGGCCTGTTGACAGTTCGCCCAGCCTCCAGCGTCACCATCGCCTCATCCACCGTGCCGTGATAACAGCCGTTGAACACCAGTATCTTCGGGCGCGACGTTACTGCCCGCGCCACCCGAATGGCAAAGCGGTTGGCATCCGTTGCCGTCGTCGCAATCTGCCACTGATAGGCGCCAAACTGCGCACATAGCAGCGCGCCCACCTCCAGCGCTTCGCGTGTCGGCAACATATAGGTCAATCCGCGCGAAGATTGCCGGGCAATTGCGCGCGCCACAGCTTTGGGCGAGTGGCCAAACATGCTGCCGGTATCCCCAAGGCAAAAATCATCCACGCCGTAGCCGTCAATATCGGTCAGCCGCGCGCCGATTGCCTGCGCCACCAGCATCGGGAACGGCATCGGCCAATCCGTCATCCAATGCATTGGCACCCCGTCAAGATAGGCCGCAGCGCCCGCAACAGCCGCCGCAGACTTGGGACGCCCCTGCACATACCGCGCCTCTTCCCGCGCCCGAAGTGCCACCAGCCGCTCTGCTGCCACCCCTGCTATAAGATCCTGCGCCATACCGCTTCCTTCAAATCCCCGGTGCTTATGCCCGATAATTTGATCAAAAGAAAGCACCCCTCTGACGGCTTTTTC
Source organism: Pseudorhodobacter sp. (assembly GCA_043721855.1). Lineage (GTDB taxonomy): Bacteria > Pseudomonadota > Alphaproteobacteria > Rhodobacterales > Rhodobacteraceae > JACMNW01. The sequence goes on along the minus strand of JAYSPY010000082.1, from coordinate 18,697 downwards.
TGTTTCTAAATATCCCCGCCGGCGGCACCCGGCCTAACCACTGGATGCCTCCGGCGGGAGTATTGGTACGAAAAGGAAATCTCAGCCAACCCGCACTTCAATCATCCTCGGCCCCGTGGTGCCGTCCAACAGCGCCGCCCGCAATGCGCCCGGATCATTGGCAATCGACACAAACGGCAAATCACAAGCCGCAGCAAACGATGCCATCTTCAATGGTGACGGATCGCAGCCAATCACTTGTGCCCCGACCGCCGCCATGCCTTCAGCTATTTCGCGAAAACCTGCATTGTTCCAAATCACAAAACAGATCGGCAAAGCCTCATCCACCGCCGTGCGCAATTCGCCCGGTGAAAACTGCAAACCGCCATCGCCGATCAGACATACCACCGCTGCGCCCGGTGCCGCCACTGCCGCCCCAACCGCCGCACCGGGGCCATAGCCCAATGCGCCAAATCCCGTGGCCGCGTTAAACCAGCCAACTTCGCGGCCGGGCTCGTAATACAAATTCCCGGCATAAACCGGCTGCGTGCTGTCACCGACGATAATCACGCCCGGCACAGCATCCCTGATCGCCTCGACCATGGTCAGTTGCTGCGGCATGACCACGTTGACGCAAGCCAACTCATCCCGCGCCGCAACGCGCGCCGCCTCGGCCCGCAACGCGCCATCGCCCGCCTTCTGCGCCAGCATCGGCATCAGCGCCGCAATCGCACCGCTTGCATCAGCACAAATCGCCACCGCTGAGCTATGCCGTGCCAGTTGATCCCGACAGACATCCACCCGGATCATGTCCGACAGATCAACCATCCCGCCCGCCAAATTCATATCGTAATCGGTCTGACCCAATTCCGTGCCAATCGCCAACACTCGGTCGGCCCCTAGAATCAACGCCCGCACAGCCTCTAGCGAGGGCGAGGCTGGCACCGACAGCGCAGCTTCCCCCATCATAACCCCGCGCCCGTTGACAGTCTGCACCACAGGCGCATCCAACAGCCGCGCCAAGGCCCGTATCGCGCTGCCAGCGCGCAGGGCCCCACCACCTGCCAGAATCACAACCCTGCCCGCCGCATTCAGCAACGCCGCCGCCTCGGCCAGCAACGCCCAATCCGGCAAAGCCCGCACCGCCGCCACCGCAGGTGCGCCCAAATCCGCGCAGGGCAGGGGCATCACATCCGTCGGTATCTGCACATGCACCGGCCCCGGCCGCCCGGCTGCCATGGTCGCAAACGCCCAATCCAGCGCCGGGCCCAAATCCGCCGCCGATGACACCTGCCGCGTCGGGCACAGCGACGCCACCAGCCCCGCCTGATCCGGCAATTCGTGCAACAGGCCAAAGCCCTTGCCCAAACTGTCGCGCCTGTTCACCCCCGATATCACCAGCATCGGAATCGAATCCGCCCGCGCCTGCGCCATAGCGGTCAACGCATTGGTCAAACCCGGCCCGGTAATCACCAGCGCCACGCCGGGCTTGCCCGATACCCGCGCATAGCCGTCCGCCATGAAGGCCGCACCCTGTTCGTGCCGCGCCGTCACGTGCCGGATGCCAGAACCGGCCAGCCCGCGGTACAACTCCACCGTGTGCACGCCCGGAATGCCAAACACCACATCAACCCCGCGCGCGCGCAGACCGGCAATCAGCGCCACACCAACTGATGTCATGCCGCGCGTTCCTGCAATGCGGTGGCGTGGCACAAAATCCGCCCGCAGGCCTCGGCAATGCGGTCGTCATCTTGCGTCAGGCTCAGGCGGACCCACCCCGCCAAAGCCGTACCAAAGCTTTCACCCGGCATCACCGCCACCAGCTTGTCTTTCAGCAAGGCAAACGCAAACGCCTCGCCCGACAGTCCGGTCGCAGAGATATCCACCAAAGCGAACATCCCCGCCTCAGGCGCATTGACCCGCAACCCGGCCCGGCCATCCAGCAAATTGCGGATCAACCCCGCCCGCCGTTTGAACCGTTGCGCCATGCCCTTGGCAACAGGTGACGGTGCAGATACCGCCGCCGCCGTCATATCTGCGATGAACGGCTGGCTGCCAAACAGCATGGTTTCTGACAGCGATAACAAACGGTCACAAAACTCTGCCGGGCCTATGCACCAGCCAGACCGAAACCCCGGCGCGGCATGTGATTTGGAAATAGACGAGGCCACAATCACCCGGTCGGCCAGTGCCGGGTCGTCCAAGGGCGAGGCAAAACGCGTCCCCTCAAACACCATTTCTTCGTAAACCTCGTCGCATAAAATCCATAAATCATGCGCCACGGCAATTTGTGCCAGCGCGGTAATATCCGATCGCGCCAACACCGCCCCGGTTGGATTATGCGGCGAGTTCAAAAACAATACCCGACTGCGCGGCGTCACCCGTGCCGCCACATCCGCCGCCTGCATCCGAAAGCCGTGCTCTGCCCGCAGCGGCACCGGCACCATCTTGGCCCCGGTGGCCGCGATCAAACCGGCATAGGTGGCATACATCGGATCGCCCACCAGCACTTCGTCGCCAAGGCCTGATAGCGCCGTCAGCACAGCAAACAGCGTGGTCTGTGTGCCGGGCAGGCACATCACCTGATCGGCGCCTATCACCCTGCCGCGCCGCGCCGAATACCGCGCCGCCAATGCCTGCGTCAGCGCAGGCTCGCCACGCCCGTTCGAATACCCTGTACGGCCGGCTGCCATCGCAGTCGCCGCCACCTCGATCAGCGCAGTCGGGGTAGGCACATCCGGCTCGCCAATGGTCAGCTCGATGATGTCTTGCCCCCCGGCAGCCATCGCGCGCGCCAACGCATGTACCGCCCATTTGGCACCGCCAAGCCCGTTTAACCGATCGGTTATCGCCGCATATCTCATTCTATATCCCCGGCCTTAGCCAACAAGTTGACGCCCAGGATAGCCCCGATTGACCGCAGGCCAATTTCCGCCAACTCATCTTTGACAAATGCTTCGGGCAAGGCGCAAGCCTCCAGCCATAGCCCGTCGATCAGCCCGTTGCAGGCAATCGCCTCGGCTCTGAGGCGCGCAGCATCCACATCGCGGGGCAGGGCGGCAATCAAGCGCTGCAACACATCGCGGTAGCCAAGATACGTGGTGTGATGCACCTCGCGCATCATCGGATCACGCTGCACAAGATGAATGAACCCCGCCCACAGCCCCATGGCCGCCGGGTCCACCACAGGCGGGCGCAACGATGCCACAACAAACGCCGCAAGCCGGGCCGCAGCACCAGCCGGTGCGGTATCCACCACCAGCGTCGATGCTTGCGTCATCCGATCCATCAAGGTCTGATATGCCGCACGCGTCAGATCTTCCTTGGCTTTGAAATAATGCCGGATCAACCCCGGTGTTACGCCCGCTTTTTCGGCAATGGCGCGGATTGTGGCCGCAGCAATTCCGCCTTCGGCAATCAGGTCCAACGCCGCCGCGATCATCGCATCACGTCGCATTTCCTCGCCTTCGCGCTTGTAGGTTTTACGTTCACCCGACGTCATCGCACCACCCAATTATACGCTTGCATAATTGCTACTCCCCGGTCTTACTTGCAAGCAGCTTTTTGGCGGGGCGCCTATGACAGCACAGAACGTAGCCACCGAACCTGTTGCACAGTCAGATACGCGGCCCGAGGCCATTCGGATTGTTGACCTGCGAAAATCCTTCGGCACGCTTGAGGTTCTGAAGGGCGTGTCGATGGCAGCGCGGGTGGGCGATGTGGTGGCGATCATCGGCGGCTCTGGATCTGGCAAATCGACCATGCTGCGTTGCATCAACTTTCTTGAAATCCCCACCTCTGGCCGTATCATCATCGGCGGTGAAGAAGTGGCGCTTCGCCCCGATGGCAGACCTTCCAACCGCAAACAAATTGAAAGTCTACGTCAACATCTTGGCATGGTTTTCCAGCAATTCAACCTGTGGACGCATAAAACCATTCTGGAAAACCTGATCGAGGTGCCTGTACATGTTCTTGGCGTGCCAAAGGCCGAAGCGATAGCCCGCGCGCAAAAACTGCTGGCCCGTGTCGGGCTGGAGGCCAAGGCGCACAGCTATCCGGCCTACCTGTCGGGTGGCCAACAGCAACGCGCGGCCATTGCCCGCGCGCTTGCGATCGAACCCCGCGCCATGCTGTTTGACGAGCCGACATCGGCACTGGACCCTGAATTGGTGGGCGAGGTGTTGGGCGTGATCCGTGGCTTGGCGGCGGAAGGGCGCACCATGATTTTGGTCACGCATGAGATGAAATTCGCCCGCGAAGTTGCCAGCCATGTGATCTATCTGCACAACGGCGTGGTCGAGGAAGAAGGCCCGCCAGACGCGTTGTTTGGCGCGCCCAAATCGGAACGGCTCAAGCAGTTCCTTAAATCCGTGGCATAACCACGGGCATCCCAAATGCGGGGGACACTCCCGTAATCGTCCAACAAGAGGTAAGTTAATGAAAAAGACCATCCTGACACTTGCGGCCACTTTCGCCTTTGGCACCGCAGCTATCGCCGAGCCTTTGAAAATCGGCATCGCCGCTGAACCCTATCCGCCATTCTATTCTCCCGATGCCTCCGGCAACTGGGTCGGGTGGGAAATTGACCTGATCAACACTGTTTGTGCCGCCGGGCAACTGGAATGCGTGATTACACCGGTGTCATGGGACGGCCTTATCCCGTCGCTGACCGGTGGCCAGATTGATGCGATCATGGCATCTATGTCGATCACCGAAGAGCGCCTGCAAACCATTGATTTTTCGGATAAATACTACAATACGCCAACCGTGATCATGACGGCCAAAGACTCGGCCATTACGCCGGATGTTGCGGGAATTTCGGGCAAGATCCTCGGGTTGCAAGTCTCTACAAACCATGAAGCCTATGCCCAAGCGCATTTCGCCGATGCGGGGGAAATCAAAACCTACCAGACTGCCGATGAGATCTTTCAAGATCTGTCTGCAGGTAGGATTGATGCGGCAATGGCCGACGGAATTGCGATTGATGCCTTTCTGGCATCCGAAACCGGTGTGGCTTGCTGCGAATCTGCCGGGGCCGTGGCCGATGATAAGGCCATCCTCGGCCTCGGCATCGGCGTCGGCCTGCGCAAGGGCGAAGACGCGCTGAAGGCCCAGTTCAACGCGGCCATTGCCAAGGTGATCGCGGATGGCACCTACGATGCCATCTCGAAGCCCTATTTCGCCTCGTCGATCTACGGCGGCTAAACTTAGGTGCTTGGCGCGCTGATCCCAACCGCCGCAGCGTCAGCGTTTGATCTGCTGGCATGGTCGCCCCCCGGTTGGGGGGCGACGCTACTGGCGGGCCTGTGGAATACCATCCTGATTGCCTTTGGTGCTTACGGCCTTGGCCTGTTCATCGGCGTGCTGGGTGCATTTGGCAAACTTTATGGCGGCCCGATCACCCGTGACCTGCTTGGCGTCTACACAACCCTCGTGCGGGCGGTGCCCGAACTGGTGCTGATCCTGATCCTGTATTTCGCCGTCACCGACGCGGTAAACCAGTTCCTTGTCTTCAACGGCTACGCGCGCATCCAACTCTCCGGCGTGGCCGCAGGCATTGCCGTGCTTGGTATCGTGCAGGGCGCTTATTCCACCGAAGTGCTGCGCGGTGCGATCCAATCGGTGCCGGCTGGCCAGATCGAGGCCGCCCGCGCCATGGGCATGCCGCCCCTGTTGCTGGCCCGCCGCGTGACCCTGCCCTTGATGACCGCCGCCGCCGTCCCGGGCTTGGCCAACCTGTGGCTTACCTGCACCAAAGATACCGCTTTGCTGGCCGTTGTGGGCTTTATCGAACTGACCAAAGCCACCTCGCTTGCCGCAGGCACCACCAAGGCGTTCCTTACCTTCTACCTCGCCGCCGGGGTGCTTTATCTGATCCTCTCGCTGCTCTCCGGCGTGGTCTTTGGCCGGATCGAGCGTTGGGCACGCAAAGGCCAACGCAGCATGGCAGGCGGTGGCATGTGAAAGCGTATCTGCAACCGCACCGTATTGTCATGCTGGCCCTCGCCGCAGCGATTATCGGCTGGTGCGCGTTCAACATGAACTGGACATGGCTGCCCGATTATACCGATAAAATCCCGCTGGCGATCTGGCGCACCATCTGGCTGACTGTCCTTTCGATGGCGCTGGGCATGATGCTGGCCATTCCGCTTGGATTGGCCCAAGCCGCTGGCCCTTGGTATCTGTCTACCCCCGCCCGCGTCTATTGCAGCATCATCCGGGGCACGCCGCTGCTGCTGCAACTGTGGCTGCTGTATTACGGCTTAGGCTCGCTGTTTCCGCAATTCCCGTGGATCCGCGAAAGCTGGCTCTGGCCGATCCTGCGCCAAGCCTGGCCCTATGCCCTGCTGGCGCTGACCCTCAGCGTCGCGGGATACGAGGGCGAGGTGATGCGCGGCGCCTTCAAAGGCGTGCCGGGCGGACAGTTGGAAGCCGCCCGCGCCATGGGCATGCCCCGTCACAAAGCCTTCTTCCGCATCTGGTTGCCCCAGGCCCTGCACCGCGCCTTGCCCACGATTGGCGTCGAGACGGTCCTGCAAATGAAATCCACTCCGCTGGTCGCCACCATCACCGTGGTCGATATCTATTCCCTGTCCAAACGCGTGACCCAGGATACCTTCATCGTCTACGAGCCGCTGCTGCTGCTTGCCGTCGTCTACATGATCATGGCAGGAATGATCGTGCTGCTGTTCAAATGGCTGGAAAGCCGGGTGCCGTCGCGGACGGCGTAAGAAAACTTTTCGGCGAAAAATTTTGGGCCCGAGAAATTTTCGCCAAAAATTCTTCTCTTTTTACGCGGTGGGCTACTGTGCGAGGTAGGGTGCGCATTCATTGCGCACCTCAGCACGAGCCAAAACCAGCACCGGTCAAATCCCTGGCATCCAAATGGGGCGCAATGAATGCGCACCCTACGATCCCTCACCCCCAGCCATAATTGAAACTCACCGAAATCCGGTCCTCCTCCGCCATATGCAGCGGCACCTCGTGCCTGAGCCAGCTTTCCCACAACAGCACCTCACCCGCCAAAGGCTCCACATAGACAAAACTGCGCAACTCCTCGCGCGCTTTGCCGCGGCGGGGCGGTGCGGCCATCATCATCGGCAACCTTGGGTCTTCAAACTTGATCGCACTCGCCCCTTTCGGCATCGTCACATAGGTGGTGCCGGAAATCACCGAATGCGGGTGGATGTGCGATGTATGCACGCCGCCGTAGGGCAGGATGTTCAGCCATAGGCTGTCCAGCTTGATCGCCTTGCCGCCCAGATCAAATTCCAGATCCTTGGCAAAGGCGGCAACGTGCTTGTCCAGACATTTGACCAGCGCCTTGAACACCGGGAACCGCCACGGCAAATCGGACAGCGACGCATAGCTGGTGTACCCCGGATAGCCGTGCTTCACGCACCATTTCTGCCCCGCTTCATCATCTTCGGCGATGGAAAGGCAAGCGCCTTCCATCTCTCCCAAATCAGGCGCTTTGCCGACATCGGATAGCGTTGCACGGTAAAGGCGGGTCACGAACAGTGAATTTATGTTTGACATAGCCCCGATATAGCAAACCGCACGGGGCAGGGCGAGAGGGGTATTTGGCCGCTCGAAAAGCATGCCGATCCTGTGCAGGTCAGGGCACTCCCCCTCCCCCCGTGGGAGGGGTTAGGGGAGGGTGCGGGTCGTCATGCGTGTCATACCTGACCAATATTCATGCGCGCCCATACCCTGCAAAATCTTCCCCCGATACTTCGCACTCCGCGCCACCCCTGTGGCGGATGCTTTGGCCGATGCCAACGCAATCACACAGCTGCGTCGCCGCCCCGGCGTCAGTGCTGCGAACGCTTCTGACATTTCAGGATCACCGTCCAGAGCATCCACCAACTCCTTTCGCAACCCAACGGCACCCGCTTCGCGCACAGCCCGCATCCCCGCCCGCGCATAGCCCACAGCCTCGGCCCGACAGGCCAGACAGCCCGCTCCCGCGCCTTCACCTGCGGTTTTCCATCAACCGGCTCATATCCGGCACCTTCGTATTCAGGCCCTGCCGCTTCATAACCCCGTCCCTGTCCGGCATCAGCCCCGCATTGAAAACGTCAGCCGGAAATCACCCCGAAAAGCGCCCAGCATCACAACATCCCGCCCCGCCGCCATGTAACAGGGATGCCCCCATTTCACCGCCTCCTCCAACCCCGCCACCAGACAAAGCCCCCGCAAATCGGCAAGACCCGGAGCCCAAATCCTGGTCGAACAATCCGCCGTCGCAAACCGCGCGCACCGACCGCAGCCTTTGGTGAAATAGTCTTCGATGTCGGGGGGGCATGGGTTTGCTACATCGTCAGGATGGACCGACTACCCCCTTACCGCGCCACATCCTTGTGAATGATCACATCCGTCTGCGGATATGCCGCCAATATCGCCCGCCGCAGGGCTGCGCCGATATCATGCGCCTCGCGCAAGGTCTGATCCCCGTCCAGCTCGATATGCAGGTTCACAAACACCCGGCTGCCCGCCATTCTGGTTTTCAGATCATGGTACCCCCGTACCCCCGGCCAACCCGCCGCAATGGCCACTATCCCGGCCAAAATCACCGGGTCCGCCCGCCGGTCCATCAGTGCGTCAAACGCGGACCTGCCGATCCGCACAGCCCCCAACGCAAGCAGGCCCGCCGCAGCCAGCGCCACCACGCTATCAATCTGCGCCAGCCCAAACTGCCGCGATGCCCAAAGCGACGCTATCGCCCCAATATTCGGCAGCAGATCACCCAGATAATGCAGCCGGTCCGCCTGCACCACGCGGTTGCCCGTGCGCCGCGCCACCCGGCCCTGCCACAGAACCAACCCCAGCGTCAGCAATACCGACGCAGCCATCACCACCATACCGCGCCCCTCTGCCTGAAGGGTGCCTGCAACCGGTGAAATCAACCGCGCGACGGACGCATAGGCAATCACCGCCGCCGAAATCAGAATGAACAATGCCTGACCCAAAGCCGCCAAATCCTCGGCCGAGCTATGGCCAAAGGCATGATCTTCATCCGCAGGTTTTGCTGCATACCAAATCGCCGCCATTGCCCCCAGCGACACCATCAGATCCATCGCCGAATCTGCCAATGATGCCGCCACAGACAGCGCCCCGGTTTCCCCCAGCGCCCACAGCTTTAGCGCCACCAACACGCCTGCCACGCAAACCGATGCGAACGCCGCCGACAGGTTCAGGCGCACTTCCGATCCCATCAGGCCTGACCCCTATTGCAGCAGTTCATCGGCATCCACCCCCCACAAATCAGCTTTGGCGACCCAGCCCTTGTTGCCATCTACCGCCACCCGGCACACATCCACCGCGCATTCCAACAAGCGCCCGATCACGCCGCGTTCGGCTTGAAACGACACCTCCGACGCGGAGTCAGCCGCGTCATGAAACTCTGCCATATCGGTTTCCACCAGCACAGACCGCGCACCCGACAGCATCGCATATTGCACCCAGCCGCCCTCGCCAGTCTCGTCCTCGACCCGCCGCCAATGCTCATATTCCGCGGTGATCCGCAACGGCATGCCGGGCCGGGTGAACACCCAGTCAATCCTGTGCGTCAGCCCCGGCCCGCGCCGCACATTCACATCGCCTTTCTTCAGCGAGACAAACCGTGGCAGCGGCAGGTTGGTGACGGCGCCACGCCCCGGCGCCGCCGCCGTTTCCGCCGCCACGCCACCCGCCAAAACAGCCAAAACCGCTGCCATCCACACGCTTTTCATCATTGCCCACGCTGTCCCCATAACCAAGGCCTTGTATCGCGCCCCGCTTGCCGTAACCTTGCCATCAGACGCCACGTTTTGGAAGTGCACGGAGACACAACATGCCAACATCCCGCCTGACCGTGGTTGTCACACGACGCCTTCCCCCCGCGGTTGAAACCCGGATGAAAGAGCTGTTCGATGTGGAACTGCGCGATCCCGATACCCGCATGACGCGCGATGAGATCGCCGCCGCCATGACGCGCTGCGATGTGCTGGTGCCCACCCTCACCGATCAGATTGATACCGCCATGCTGGCGCAAGCGGCCCCCCGCCTGAAACTCATCGCCAATTACGGCGCGGGGGTGGATCATATTGATGTGGCCTCGGCCCGCCAGCGCGGCATCATTGTCTCCAACACCCCCGGCGTGGTGACCGAAGACACCGCCGATATGACCCTTGCGCTGATTCTGGCCGTCACCCGCCGCATTCCCGAAGGGCTGGCAGAGATGCAGGCAGGTGAATGGCAGGGCTGGTCCCCCATGGCCCACCTCGGTGGCCGCATCGGGGGCAGACGGCTTGGCATCCTGGGCATGGGCCGCATCGGCCAAGCGGTGGCACGCCGCGCCCGCGCCTTTGGCATGCAGATCCACTACCACAACCGCAAACGCCTGCGCCCGGAACTGGAGGCGGACCTTGAGGCCACCTATTGGGAAAGCCTGGATCAGATGGTCGCCCGCATGGATATCCTGTCGGTCAACTGCCCCCACACGCCGTCAACTTTCCACCTGATGAACGCCCGCCGCCTGAAACTGCTAAAACCCACCGCCGTGATCGTCAACACATCGCGCGGCGAAGTGATCGACGAAAACGCCCTGACCCGCGGCCTGCGCGCCGGTGAAATCGCCGGTGCGGGGCTGGACGTGTACGAACGCGGAGCCGAGATCAACCCCCGCCTGCGCGATCTGCCCAACGTCGTGCTGCTGCCCCATATGGGATCGGCGACGCTGGAAGGCCGGGTGGAGATGGGCGAAAAGGTGATAATCAACATCAAGACATTTGCGGATGGGCACAGACCGCCTGATCAGGTGGTGCCGGGGATGTTGTAGGGGTGCGCATTCATTGCGCACCGTCTACCCCCACCATGGTGCGCATTAAATGCACGTATTTCAGCATTGTACTACAGGCTGGCCTTTCTTAAGGAAATACCTTAAATATGCAAAGCAATAAAAAAGAAAAAAAAGACAATACGATAACGCAGTATCTTTCAGCGCTTGTTCGTGCGCGACTTCTCTTTAAACGCGAAATCGAAATTGATCGCGGCGGTGCCACAAGTAAATTCGATGAACCATATTTAGCACGAGTTATCGAAATTAAAAAGTTGATTGATTTGCAGATGCAAAAATTAATTGCGTCTGCAACAGGCGCAACGCTACTAGTGTATTTGGTTGGGAAAGGTATGGACCCTTCCGTACCAATTTGGGGGCTTAAACTGACTAATGTGCCAGGAATCCTTATTTTCCTGACGCTTTTTGCAAATTATGCGACTGCGATGGCAGGAGTGGCTTTCTTCAACTCTCAGACTTATGCAGCCCTCATAGATCAGGTTATTTTAGATGATGCTAATAACGGGTTGTTAGATGTCGACATGATAAAGGCTAGCCGGGAGAGCGAATGGCTTATCTTTAAGGCTTTACGGAGGGATTTTTCATTCTATTCTTCGGTGCATATTGAGTTTGACACTCTTGGAAAAACAATTAGTACACTCAGCTTTGTGTTACTGGTGCTCATCGCCATAGTCCCGTTCTTTGGACTCATAACTGCTCTTCCTTATTTAACAATCACGATGTTGCCTAATGATGTATTCGGACTGCTTGCTAAGTTCTTTAGTGTTTCTTGCACTCTTGCTGTGGCTCTTCTATTCGTGATTTCAAACTTTTCTTTCTCCTGTCAAGTGACCCTAGAAAAGCCAAAACCCACGGGCAGCTGACGAATTGGTAGCTCCTTAAACCCATCCCCCCCAAGGCCCCCCCAAATGCAAACCCTCCCCCCTGCACAACTCCCACACCATCCCGCAACTCGGCTTCGGCCTGTGGCAAATAACCGATACCACCCGCGTCACGGCAGACGCGCTGCAAATGGGTTAGCGCCTTGGTTGACGGCGCCGCGATTTACCGCAACCAGGTGGGCATGGGTGCGATAGCTCCTCAAAACCGCCCCGCCGAATAGGCCCGGATATCAACCTCCGGCTCCCGCCCTGCCAGCAAATCCGCCACGATCCGCGCCGTAATCGGGGCCAGAGTAAGCCCGATATGCCCGTGCCCGAAGGCATGGATGATCTCATTCCCACCGCCTGAAAACCCGATCACCGGCAAGCTGTCCGGCATCGACGGGCGAAACCCCATCCATTCCCGATCAGGTATCCCCAGATCCGGAAACACCGCCCGCGCGCCCTCCAGCAACCTGTCCAACCGATGCCGCGATGGCGGCGCTGCCAGCCCGCCCAATTCCACCGTCCCTGCAGCCCGAAGGCGCCCCGCCATCGGGCACAGATAAAAGCCGCGGCTGGTCGGGCAGGCGGGGCGCGTCAGGCGCGGCACCTTCATATCCCATTCCAGATGATACCCCCGTTCCGTATCCAACGGCACCCTATCGCCAGCCATGCGTGCCAAGGCTTTGGACCGCGCCCCCGCCGCAATCACCACGCGGCGCGCCTGCATTTGCAAACCGTCGCCCGCCAAAAACACTCCGCCATCGCGTCGCCCGAGCCAATCCACCCGCGCCCGAATATGCGTGATACCTTTCGACAAAAGCCCCATCATCCGCCCCGGATCGTTCAGAAACACAGCACCGGGAAAGAACGCAGCGCCGCCTTCAACGGGAGGCAAGCCGGATTCCAGTGCCGCCAGATCGTCTGGGGAAATCAGATCAACCTTGATCCCGAAGCCGCGCCTGAAATCCATATCCGCCGACGCCGCCTGAAATGCGGCCTTCGTCTCATACAGATAAAGGCAGCCGCGTTTCTGCAAAATAGTGCTGCCACCAATTTCATCGGCAAGTGTCAGCCAGCTTGCGCCGGCATCCGCCAAAAGCGCTGCCAAGCTTGCGGAATTTCGCCTTGCCGCAGCTGGCAACGATTGCCGTGCGAAGCGCAAAAGCCACGGCGCAAGGCTTGGCAGGGCCGCCCGCCGAATGGAGAGCGGCGAGTTTCGATCAAACAAAAGCGATGGCAGATTGCGTAGCACTTCCGGCGTGCCGACGGGCATCACCGCGTAATCGGCAATGGTGCCCGCATTGCCATAAGATGCGCCGGAGCCGGGATCGGCGGGGTCTATCACCACCACCTCGCGCCCTTGCGCTTGCAGGCGGCGCGCAATCGCAAGCCCGATCACGCCCGCGCCGATCACAGCAATTTCGGTCTGCATCGGCGCGGTCATATTCACCCTCTACATGCAGGTTTCAAACAACGCGCGGGTGTTTTCTGTTGTCATCAGCACGGGGTTGCCGCCACAGCTCGGGTCTTCCATCGCCATATCCGTCAACTCGTCCAAACGGGCAGGATCGACGCCCATCGCGGTCAGGTTTGCGGGGATGTTCAGTTCTGCCCGCAGCGCCATGATACGCGCACGAAAGCCGTCAAAGCCGCCGGAGATACCGATATAGGCAGCAGCGCGGTCGATCAGCGCTTCAATCACGGGACGGTTGAAATCCAACACCATCGGCATGACAACGCCGTTGGTGGTGCCATGATGCGTGCCGTAAACCGCGCCAATCGGGTGGCTGAGGGAATGGATCGCACCGAGGCCCTTTTGGAAAGCGGCGGCCCCCATTGCGGCGGCAGACATCATATGCGCGCGGGCATCTAAATCGTTCGGGTCGGAGTAGACTTTAGGCAAGTTTTCAAACACCAGCCGCATGCCTTCAAGGGCAATCCCCTGCGCCATGGGGTGGTAATGCGGGCTGCAATACGCTTCCAGGCAATGGGCCAGCGCATCCATCCCGGTGCCAGCGGTGATGAATTTTGGCATACCCACGGTCAGCGCCGGATCGCAGATCACCACGGCGGGCATCAGTTTGGGGTGCCAGATGATCTTTTTCTTGTGGGTTGCGGAATTGGTCAGGACGCCTGCTGCGCCAACTTCGGAACCCGTGCCAGCGGTGGTTGGCACCGCGATGGTGCGGATGATTTTGGTGGCATCGGCGCGGGTCCACCAATCGCCGATATCTTCCATTTCCCAGACAGTTAGGCCGGGTTGTTGATGTGCCATCAGAGCAATCATTTTGCCCAGATCAAGCGCCGATCCGCCGCCGAACCCGATGATGCCATCATGGCCACCTGAAAGGTAGGCGGCGATGCCCATCGCCATGTTCGCCTCGGTCGGGTTGGCGTCCACTTGCGAGAATACGGCGCGGCCAAGGCCCGCCGCGTCCAGCCCGTCCAGCGCTGCGGCAGTGATTGGCAGACTGGCCAGCGCCTTGTCGGTGACCAGCAAAGGCTTGGTCATGCCAACGGCTTTGCAATGGTCTGCCAGTTCGGACACCCGGCCCACGCCGAATTTGATGGCGGTCGGGTAGGACCAGTTCCGGTTGGGAACAGAGTGGGTCATTTTGTGGCTTTCTTCAGGTGATATGATTTCACGCGGGTCACCGAATGGAACCCAAGGTAGGACAGCGATCCGCCGCGCCCGGTGTCTTTGCACCCGGTCCAGCACAGGGCGGGATCAAGGTAATCGCAGCGGTTCATGAACACGGTGCCGGTATCAATTTGCGCGCCGATGTCTGCGGCGGCTGCCGCGTCTTTGGTCCAGATCGAACATGTCAGACCGTAAGGGCTATCGTTCATCAGGGCAATCGCCTCGCCGTCGCCAGAGACTTTCATAATGCCCACTACAGGCCCGAAACTTTCTTCCATCATCACCCGCATGGAATGTGTAACGTTCACTAGGATTTGCGGGGCAAGATACGCGCCGCCATCATCGGCGGGAAACAGGGCAGGGTCGATCAAGGCCGTGGCCCCTGCGGCAATCGCCTCGGCGGTTTGGGCGCGCACCACTGCGGCGAAGCGTTTGTTGGCCATCGGGCCAAGGGTGGTTGCGGGGTCAAACGGGTTGCCAAGCGTCAAGGCTTTCACCCAGGCCACTGATTTTTCGACGAAGGCGTCATACAGGCTTTCATGCACATAAATCCGCTCAATCCCGCAGCAGCATTGGCCAGCGTTATACATAGCACCGTCCATCAGGCTATCGACGGCGGCATCCAGATCGGCATCGGCGCGCACATAGCCGGGGTCTTTGCCGCCAAGTTCCAACCCCAGCCCGGTGAAGGTGCCAGCGGCGGCTCTTTCCATGGCGACACCGCCACCAACGGAGCCTGTGAAGTTGACAAAGCCAAACGACCGTGCGGCGATCAGTGCCTCGGTTGTGGCGTGATCCAGCACCACGTTTTGGAATACATCGGCGGGGATGCCAGCGGCGTGGAAGGCTTCGGCCAGCCGCTCGCCGACCAACATGGTTTGGCTTGCGTGTTTCAGCACCACCGAATTGCCGGCGATCAGCGCCGGGGCAAGGGTATTGATGGTGGTGAGGTAGGGGTAGTTCCAGGGGGCCACGATGAACACCACGCCAACAGGTTCGCGGGCGAGGTAGCGGGTGAATTTATCGCTGTCTTCCACCATGTCGGGGGCCAGCGTGGCTGCTGCGATGTCGGACATATAGTTGGTGCGGTCATTCACGCCGCCAAATTCACCGCCATAGCGGGTTGGGCGGCCCATCTGATACGCCAGTTCTTCGACCAGAATATCCTTTTTTTCCATCAGCTTGGCGACACCTGCCTTGACCAGTGCAATGCGTTCCGCCAACGGGCGCTGCCCCCAGGCTTTTTGCGCGGCGCGGGCGGCGGCGACGGCGGCAAGGGCGGCATCATGGGAAAGTGGCGTGCGTTCGGCGTAGACGGAGCCGTCGACGGGGGAGATAAGGTATATAGGTTTCATAGCGTCCTCGTAGGGTGTGCATTTATTGCACACCATGATTTGGGCAAGGTGCGCAATGAATGCGCACCCTACGTTACACGCGCTCTAGCAGGCGCCGGATTTCAAAGTCTGTGACGACGCGATCGGTTTCCGCAATTTCCCACTGGGCGGCGTGGTGGTAATGATCGACCACATCATCGCCAAAGGCCGCGCGCAGCATGGCAGAGCCTTTCAGCAGATCGGCGGCCTCGCGCATGTTTTTAGGAATTTCCCGGACGTTTCCGGCAGAATACATATCGCCCTTCATTTCCGGCTCCAGCGGCATTTTCTGGTCGATGCCTTCCAAACCCGCCGCCAAAAGTGCAGCGCAGACGAGGTATGGATTTACGTCAGAACCCGGAATGCGGCATTCCACCCGCACGGCTTTGGTATGTGCACCGCAGACGCGGAAGCCAGCGGTGCGATTGTCTGCGGACCAAACCGCCTTGGTAGGGGCAAACATGCCGATGGTGAAGCGTTTGTAGCTGTTGACGTAAGGTGCCAAGAACACGGTCATTTCACGGGCGTAGGCCAACTGGCCCGCGATGTAGTGTTTCATCAGATCTGACATGCCGTGTTCGTCGGATTTATCGGCGAAGGCGGGTTTGCCATCCAGAGTCCACAGCGATTGGTGCACATGCGACGACGACCCTGCCTTGCGGTGATCGTATTTTGCCATGAATGTGACAGACCGTCCCTTGGTCCACGCGATTTCCTTGATGCCGTTTTTGGTGATGGTGTGATTGTCGGCGGTATCAAGCGCGTCAGAATAGCGATAATTGACCTCTTCTTGACCTGCGTCAGCCTCGCCCTTGGAATTTTCGATGGGGATGCCAGCGGCGTAAAGGCCGTTGCGCACGGCCCGCATCACGTCTTCTTCCTTGGTGGTCTGGAAGATGTGGTAATCCTCGTTATACGCAGAAATTGGCATTAAGTCTGTGAAATTGCTGTCGCGAAGCGCCTCATAGCTGTTCTCGAACAGGTAAAACTCCAGCTCTGTTGCCATCATCGCCTCAAACCCCAGGTGCCGTGCACGGTCTACCTGACGTTTCAGAATGGCGCGCGGCGAATGCGGCACAGCGTTGTGGTGGTGGTCCAACAGGTCAGCCAGACACATCGCGGTGCCAGGCAGCCATGGCAGCGGGCGCAGGGTGGCAAGATCGGGTTTCATCACGTAGTCGCCATAGCCGGTTTGCCAGTTCGCCGATTTGTAGCCCGGCACGGTGGTCATATCCATATCCACCGCCAGCAGGTAATTGCAGCAATGGGTTTCCTCATGCCCGCCGTTGATGAAAAAAGCCGCGTGAAAGCGCTTGCCCATCAGGCGGCCCTGCATATCAACGGCGGCGACGATTACGGTATCAATGCTGCCATCCGCAACAGCGGCTTTCAGCGCGTCAAAGCTCATGTTTCCGGGCATATCCGGGTGCTCCATCTGGTTTGGCCCGTCGCATTGCAGGGCGTTTATCGGGTTGCAGGGGTATTGTCCCCTCGCGTGAACGGCGTCAGAGCATCGGCGCGGGTCAGCCCGCTTTGGCCTGTTTTTGAATTTCCACCAGACCCATATTCAGCACCGGAGCCAGCATATCGGCCATGCGCTGTTCGGCGTCAGGTGACGCGATCAGATCATTGCGAATTTCCAGCATGGCGTTGGGCAGGCCGTAGGGGGTGGCCTGCAGGCGCAGGGTATGGGTCACATCATCAGCCGCGCAATAGGGCGCGTTCAGTTGCGCGCGCAGTTGGGTTATGGCCTGTGCAGCCGTCAAAATCGCGTGTGCAAAGCTGGCATCTGCATCATGGATCACGCCAAATTCAACGGCGCGAACCTGGCCATGGAAGAGTTTGGTGAAGGAATGCACGGTCACGATGACCGGGGCTTGACCAAGGGCGATACGGTTGGCAATCAGACTGTGCAATGCGGTGTGAAACGGCATGTAAATCGCCGCCGTGCGGTCGGCACGATCGGCAGCCGAAACCAGTTTGTTGCCGGGAATATCGTGTATCTCTGACCGCGCGGGCATGGCACCCGGCCTATCGGGCGCGCGGTTGCAATCATAGATCAGGCGGCTGACCGGAGCATGGACCAGAACCGCATCAAGCTGTTGCGATAACCCTCGGGCAACCCCTAAAGCCCCCGGATCCCACGCGATATGTGCGTTTTTCTGGTCGGGCGTAAGGCCAAGATCACCCCAGCGCGCTGGAAAGTGATTGGAGGCGTGTTCGCAGACCAACACAATGCGGCTCCGCGCAGTGGGATTTTCAACCAGCGCTGGAAAGGCAGCAGTGGCGCTGGCTGTGTTTGGCGCAGTCATGGCGCAATCGTCCCCCTGGGTTTGGGTGAAGCGTTCACCAATGTGGGGCGTTCTGTCAAGATTATTTCTGCGACGCCCGCGCTGTTACGATTATTTCTGAATTGATTTTCGGCCATGTGGTGTATGGCTTTTGACAAAAGGCATATCAGGCACGGTTTTGGGGTGGTGTGATGGATTTGGTGTTGATGATTGAAGACCGGATGCGCGCGGCCCTGTCTGATTTGACGCGGGCAGAGCGGCAGTTGGCCACGCATATTTTGCGGCATTTTCCAGTGGCGGCTCTGGGGTCGATCACAGCGCTTGCGAAAGCTGCCGAGGTGTCTACGCCAACGGTTGTGCGACTGGTGCAAAAGCTGGGGTTCAAGGGCTATCCGGATTATCAGCATGCCCTGCGCGGTGAGGTCGGGGCAATGTTGATGTCACCGCTGGCCAAGCATGACAGATGGGCGGGCGGGGTGCCGGATACCCATATCCTGAACCGGTTTGCCGATGCTGTGGTGGCCAATTTGCAGGCCACGCTGGGCCAGATTGACCATGCTGAATTTGATGCGACGGCCGCATTGCTGGCGGACCCCGCACGCCGGGTGTTTGCCATGGGCGGGCGTATCACGCATGCGATGGCGGATTACTTTGTCACGCTGATGAAGGTGGTGCGGCCCGATGTGACGTTGCTGTCAGACCAATCG
>JAYSPY010000081.1:0-2440 GCA_043721855.1 Pseudorhodobacter sp. | reverse complement strand
GTTTTTGTGTATATAAATAGTGAAAAATTTGATCCTGTCAATCAACTCTAAAACAGAAGGCCCGGCAAACCGCCGGGCCTTCTGCCGTAAATTCTAAAGGTAGCTCAGACCGCCTTAGCCGCCATTGTGGCATTCGCCCACCAGACAATATCGTCCAGCAAGGTTTTGGCGGCAGGGAGCAGGCTTGCTTCGATTTCTTCGACGGTGCTGTTCATGTTGCCGCCCATTGGGTGGATTTTGAACAGGTCAGCGCCGCCGATGTGCACAGCGCTGCGCACCGGCACCATCTGCAATTCTACCGCCATGATGCGCAGGTGTTGCAGCGCGGAGGATGCACCCATGGACCCGTAGGCAATGGCACCCATTGGTTTGCGCGCCCATTCTTTGGCGGCCTGGTCCATAGCGTTCTTCAGCGCACCCGTGACGGAGCGGTTGGATTCAGCAACGAAAAAGATGAAGCCATCGAATTCAGCCAATTTGTTCTGTCACGCAATTGCCGCCGGGTCTTGTGATGGCACCCACGCGTTGCTGGCCATTTCGTTGAACATCGGCAAATTCTAATCACGCAGCTAGACCGTCATGTCGGTGCGGGCCGCGGCTTGCTTTAGCATCCACTGTGCGGGCTTGTCGGCAAAGCGGGTGGCCCGGGTGGAGCCGATGATCAGGGCGATTTTCGGTTTCGTGGTCATTTGTATGTCCAATCGTGACAGGGTGAAAACATGAAGCGTAAATTGTCCTGAAAACCTGCTGCGGTAACTGCGCACAGATGTAGCCCTTCGGTGCGTTGACGCACATTAATGCCGTTTGGCGACGCTGAATGCGGTTATGCCGGTGACGGTGACGGTGACCCTTGCCCCCACTCGCTTCGGATGATTAATCTGGCGCATGACCAAAGCCAGTGACAACCCCGCCGATCCGTTCAAAAAGGCCCTCGCCGAGGCCACCAAAACCATGGCGAATGATCCTGATCTGACGGTGACATTCTCGGTCGACCCATCAGGCATGACCAAAGACAGCATGCGCCTGCCGCAGGTATCGCGCCGCATGACGCGGGATGAGGTGTTGCTGGCGCGCGGCACGGCGGATGCGTTTGCGCTGAAGCGCAAGTTCCATGATGAAGGTGTGGCCGCGCGCTATACGCCCACGGGTGCGCTGGCGCGCGAGATTTACGATGCGATGGAAACCGCGCGCTGTGAGGCGGTAGGGGCACGCACCATGCCGGGAACGGCGGGCAATATCGACGCCAAAATCGGCCATGAGGCGGACCGCAAGGGCTATGCGCAGATCACGGCGCAGGCGGATGCTCCGCTGCCTGTGGCGGCTGGATATCTGGTGCGGCACTTGGCGACGGGGCGGGATTTGCCCAAGGGCGCGGCCAATGTGATGGGGCTGTGGCGCGAGTTTATTGAAGGCCAAGCCGGCGAAACGCTTGGCAATCTGGACCATGTGCTGGCTGATCAGGCGGCCTTTGCGCGGCTTGCCCGCAAGGTGATAGCCGATCTGGGTTATGGCGACCAGTTGGGCGATGACCCTGATATGGACGACCCTGAAGACGGGTCCGATGACGCAGAGCAGGATCAGGATCAACCCGATTCCGCCGGCGACGAGCAAGACGAGGGGGAGGATTCAGAAGCCTCGCCCGACCAGACCCAGGATGACCAGCAAGACGCGGCGCAAGCCCAGGTCACCATGGAAGACAGCGCCGATATGGAACAGGGCGACGAGGCGGAACTGCCGGAAGGCGAGGCCCCGCTGCAGCCGCCAACCCCTGCCCCACATTCGGATGCTGACCCGAACTATGCCGTGTTTACCACTGATTTTGATGAAGAAATCAAGGCTGAGGATTTGGCGGAACCGGCTGAACTGGACCGGCTGCGGGCGTATCTGGATCAGCAGTTGGAACCGCTAAAGGGGGCAGTCTCCAGGCTGGCGAACAAATTGCAACGCCGTTTGCAGGCGCAACAGAACCGGTCTTGGGAATTTGATCTGGAGGAAGGCACGCTGGATGCCGGGCGCCTTGCGCGGGTGGTGGCGAACCCGACAACGCCGCTGTCGTTCAAGCGCGAAAAGGACACCGAATTTCGCGATACTTGCGTGACGTTGCTTTTGGATAATTCCGGCTCTATGCGCGGGCGGCCGATTTCCATTGCCGCGATCTGCGCCGATGTTCTGGCCCGCACGTTGGAGCGGTGTTCGGTGAAGGTCGAAATTCTGGGCTTTACCACAAGGGCGTGGAAGGGTGGTCAGGCGCGGGAACGCTGGCTGGCACAGGGGCGTGCGCAGCAGCCGGGGCGGTTGAACGATTTGCGCCATATCATTTATAAATCCGCCGATGCGCCCTGGCGGCGGGCGCGGCCCAATCTGGGGCTGATGATGAAAGAGGGGCTGCTGAAGGAAAACATCGACGGCGAGGCGCTGGAATGGGCGCATCGGCGGTCGG
>JAYSPY010000080.1:0-2126 GCA_043721855.1 Pseudorhodobacter sp. | reverse complement strand
GAGGTGTTGAATCTGCTGGACCGTATCCGCGCCGAGCATGGCTTGACTTATATCCTCGTCAGTCATGATCTGGCCGTTGTGGCGCATATGTGTGAACGCCTGCTGGTGATGCAGCATGGCCTCGCGGTGGAGGAGTTGACCCGTGCCGACCTGCAGTCACGCCAAGCCGCGCAAACCTATACCCGCGATCTGCTGACCGCATCCGAAGGCTATCGCCGCTAACCCCAATGCCAAACCTCTGACAGGACTGATAAAATGACCGCTTTGCTGCCCATATTCGATGGCCATAACGACATTCTTCTGCGACTTTTGAACAATCCCGAAAACCGCGAAGCGATCTGGCTGACCGGCGAAGGCAAGGGCCATCTGGACCTGCCACGTATGAAGGCGGGCGGCTTTGCGGGCGGGTTCTTTGCGATTTATATCCCGTCACTGCCGGTCCCGGATGCAGCTGATTACGATCTGGTGATGGACAATCCGCCCTATGATCTGGCCCTTCCAGCGCTGATTGAACACACAGCGGCCATGCCGGTTGCACTGGCGATGGCCGGGCATTTACGTTGGATGGAACGGGCCAGCAATGGCGCGTTCAAGCTTTGCACCACCGTGGCCGAATTGCGCGATTGTCTGGCGCGCGGCGTGATTTCCGGCATCCTGCATATGGAAGGCGCCGAAGCGATTGGCCCCGATCTGGATGCGTTATACCTCTATCACGACATGGGCCTGCGGTCACTTGGCCCGGTGTGGAGCCGCCCGACCGTCTTTGGCCATGGCGTGCCGTTCCGCTATCCCGGAAATCCCGATACCGGGCCGGGGTTGACCGATGCGGGCATCCATCTGGTGCGTGCCTGCAATGAACTGGGCATCATGTTGGATCTGTCGCATCTGAACGAGGCCGGGTTCAACGATGTGGCGAAACTGTCCACAGCACCCTTGGTTGCCACCCATTCCAACGCCCATGCGATCACGCCGTCCACCCGCAACCTGACCGACCGCCAGCTTGGGCTGATCAAGGATTCGGGCGGTATGGTCGGGTTGAATTTCGCGACTGTCTTCCTGCGCCCTGATGGTCGGAAGTCGCCGGATATGGGGCTGGATATCATGCTGCGGCACCTAGACCATTTGATTTCTCATCTTGGTGAAGACCACGTCGGCCTTGGGTCGGACTTCGATGGCGCGACGGTGCCCGGCCCGATCAAGGATGTGGCGGGTCTGCCCGTTCTGGTGCAGGCGATGCGGCGGCATGGTTATGACGACGCGCTGATGCGCAAGCTGGCCTATGACAACTGGTTTGGCGTGCTGTCGCGCAGTTGGGCGGCGTGACCACGCACCGCCCTTGACAACCGGCACGCGCAAAGCCAGCAACAGGATCAGAATACACTTAAGGATTTAGCGCGTGAAAATTGCAAACCGCGAAATTGGGCCGGGGCATCCCCCCCTGGTGATTGCCGAGATTGGTATCAACCACGGCGGCAGCCTTGCGGTGGCCAAGGACATGGTGCGCCTCGCGGCAGGTGCGGGCTGCGAAATGATCAAGCACCAGACCCATATCATCGAAGATGAGATGACCGAGGAAGCAAAGTCGATCTTTCCGCCCAATGCCGATGTGTCGATCTGGCATGTGATGGAACGCTGCGCGCTGACCCTGCCGGATGAGGCAGAGCTGAAACGCTATACCGAATCCTTGGGGATGATCTGGATATCCACGCCGTTTTCGCGCGCTGCGGCGGATTTTCTGGAAAGCCTCGATGTGCCCGCCTATAAAATCGGCTCGGGTGAGGCGGATAATCTGCCGCTGATCCGGCATATCGCCCGCAAAGGCAAGCCGGTGATCCTGTCGACCGGAATGCAAACGATTGATAGTATTCGCGCAAGCGTGGCAATACTGGAGGCGTCTGGCGTGGAATACGCGCTGCTGGAATGCACCAATCTGTACCCGTCGCCACCCGAAATCGTATCACTGCAGGGCGTGACCGATCTGCGAAACGCCTTTCCTGGCGCGGTTGTGGGCTTTTCCGACCATTCGATAGGTCCGGAAATGGCGCTGGCATCGGTGGCGCTGGGGGCATGCATCCTTGAGCGGCATTATACCGATAGCCGCTACCGCATCGGCCCCGATATCATCA
>JAYSPY010000079.1:0-13230 GCA_043721855.1 Pseudorhodobacter sp. | reverse complement strand
TGCGTGATCAGGGATGCCTCCGTCTCGGATGACAGGATCTTGAACTTTTCCTGAAGTTCCACAACATTGCGCTGTGCGGCAAGCATGTTGGTTTCTGCTTCGACGTAACTTTCGCGTGATCCCTGCATCTGGTCTTCGCGCAAGCGCTGGGTCAGGTGGTCTACCTGATCTTCGGCGTAGCCGATCAATGCCTTTGAAAACGCCGCAGCGGTTTGTGGATCAGACGCTATGACATCCATTCTGATCAGACCCTCGGTCGGGTCATAGGAAATTTTCACATTGCGCCGATACAACTTATAGGCGGCTTCCGCCGTTGCGTCAGGGGCAAGCCGCTGCAGAACATCAATAGCCGGCTTGTTGAAATGCGACCGAAATCCAATGTCGGCGTCCAGCCGCTGCATGGCTTCGCGCGATTGCAGATAGCCTTGCACGGCGATCGAATCCTGCGATGTGGCAAATTGGGTTCCGCTGAAAAGCCCGCCCAGACCCATGCCTTTTGCTTCAGCCTGCTGGATGACAAATTCAGACCGCGTCGAATACATGGGCGTGGCGATGACATAGTAGTAAATGCCTGCCAACAGTGTCGGCAGTAAAACAAAGAAAAACAGCCGGATATTCATGATCACCAGCTTGCGCCGGCGGCGTTTGGCCATGTCACGCTGGATTTTCATCACATCGGCGGCAAGATTTTGTTCCGCCCTTTGACCCGGCGACGGGACATTGATCGGCTTCAAGGTTTGCGGCAGACGATTGGCATCGTTCCGAACGGGCGATAGCTCGCGTGAAGCAGACGCCTCGGATTTTTCTTCGGACGTGACCAGTTCCAGCATCGAATTGCGTTGGAACGGGTCAATTCCCTGCACACGAAGCAGGCGCACGGCATCAAAATCAGATGTCGCAGGCAAGCCGTTTTTCATGGCAACGCGGCGTGCCAGACGCAGCTGTCTGCCGGTTAATCCTTCGCGGCGAATGCTTTCAAGGGCAACTTCTGTTTCCGGAACGGGCGCAGGGGCAGGGGCAGGGGCTGTGCGCGCCGTTTCAAAAGGTTCAGGGCCAAAGCCGTCATCCATAGGCGACAGGATATCGCCCATGGATGACGCGGGCGCAGGCGCTGCCTTTGCCGGATCAGATCTTCGGATACGAAACCGACTGGCTTTAACTTTGATAGTCATAAAGTCGCTTTGCCTCTTCCAGGGTTTCAAACATGTAAAGGTGCCCATCTTTCAGAACTGCTGCCGTGCGGCAGAATTTTTCAAGCGTTTTTGGTTGGTGTGACACGATCACGACGGTTGCATCTTTCATGCGATCCCGAAGCAACGATCCTGCTTTGCGATTAAATTCAACATCCGTCGTGGCTGGCATGCCTTCGTCGATCAGGTAAATGTCGAATTCCAGCGCAAGCATCAGCGAAAACGAAAATCGTGCCTTCATGCCTGCACTGTAGATAGCCAGAGGCATATCAAAGTATTCTTCCAGACCGCACAGCCAACGGCAAAAACTTTCTACATAATCCGGGTCCAATCCGTACAAGCGTGCAATATAGCGCGCATTTTCAGTCGCTGTGTGCTTCGCGACAACCCCGCCCATGAAGCCAAGCGGAAACGAGATCCGGGATGTGCGCGTCACACGGCCTTCGTCAGGTTTTTCCAGCCCTGCCATCATGTTGATAATCGTGGTCTTTCCTGTGCCGTTTGCCGCAAGGATGCCAAGGGAATTCCCCAATTCCACGCGAAACGACGCGCGGTCCAGAATGACTTTGCGTTTTTTGCCAGTCCAAAAGGACTTGCTGACATTTTCAAACTCGATCATGCACGCCTCACAGGCTGCGCCCCAAATCCCGGGGTTTGTCCCCGGATACCTGCCATTTCTTAACAGCAGCTTTTTGCCGTATCTGAAATCAAGGCCCGTGCCCTGATCTCAAAGTCTTCTCTGGAAAGATTATGGCGAAAAAGCCAAGACATTACAACGCCTGTGCTAAACCAGTGTCCCTGATGCCCGCTTGAAGCGGCGACGGGACAAAATCAACGCCATCGGTGCGGCAAGCAGGCTCAGAGCACAGCCAAGCCGCGCCGCTTCTTGCGCCGCCCCCCCCGGCAGGGCACGCTCCAGCGTCAAGACGGGCACAGTAAATCCGATGCCCATAATCAAGGCTATCAGATAAAGATCACGCCGCACAAACCCGTGCGGCAAATGCAGGCCCGTCAGCCGTTCAAACAAGATCCAGGACGCCACCAAACCAATCGGTTTTCCGATCCACATCGCGGCGAGCACGACCAGTGTCACCGGTGCATAGGCGGCAAAATCAATACCACCAAACGTGAAACCAAACAAAAACAGGATAACCCCGACTGGAACGACCAGACCATGCGCTAACCTGTTCAAGGGATCGTGCAGCAGTTCTTCTGCTTCGGCAAACACACCAAAGGCACGGTCTGCATGGGCTATTGCCGGAATGACCGGAAGCAACCCTAAAGCGGCCGGCATACCTGATGCAGCCACGCCGACCCAGCTGATGGCACCTGCCAAGACATAGGGCCATAGCTGCAACGTCTGTCGCTTGCGTCGCTCTGATGCGGTGCTACCGGGTCGTCGGCCAACCGCGGCCCAGACCGCCAAACTTGCCGCCAACGGCAAGCTGAGCCATATCCAGCGCAAGGTCGTGGTCGGGCCAGCCACCCCAAGCACAAGCAGACCGATGATATCAGCCGACACCGTCAACAGCAAAAGCACATGCAGCGCCATATGCTTTGGGCCAAAAACCCAACGGCCCATCAAATAGCAGATCACAACATCCGATCCCAATGGCACAATCCAGCCCGTTGCGTGATCCAGGTCTTGTGGTGCCTTCAGCACCGCCGTCGCGATGATCCACACGGCAATTGCCCCCAGCATGGCGCCGACTGACAGCCCCAATGGCACCAAAGCGCGCCGTCCGCTTAGCGCGCCGCGTTTCAGGACCAACGATTCCCACAGCTCTTTGCCAACAAAAAACAAATACAGCGCCATCAAGCCGTCGCCGACAATCCGAAGCGGGGTGACGATCACAGCGCTGTCAGCCAGCCAACCGGGCTGCGACACGTCTATCAGCCGCCATTCCAACAGGTCATAATAGCTGGCGGGTGCCAGGTTGACCCAAAAAGTTGCGATCGCGATGCCAGCCAAAAGCGCCCATGCAAAAGCCGAAATAAAGGGTGAGACACGGTACATCGTTGATCCTTGCGGTCTGCCTTGCCATTTGCGTCTAGCTTCACGTCGGTTCCGCTTCAATGGCCCGCACAAGTGATGATGCGATCTGCGACACGGTTGAATTTGCCGAAACGTCCGGGAAACACTTGTCAAATCGCGGTTTTCAGTGATTCGGGCAACGCGTCAATGATGGCCTAACAGGCCCCGTTCTGGATGATTAGTTCTATTCTGGAAACAAGCATCAGACTTATCTGCAAAGCCATGCTGCGTTTTGCCAGATCGGCAACGGAAAGCTTTCGATTTTGCAACGCAACGTGAATTAAATTTGTTACATTATATGACGTTAGACGCATAAATGGCCGATTTATCATCGATAAAGTGACAGTTTGCGCGAGCTTTCTGTAGGTTATACACGCCACGATTGTATTTATGTCCAATTCCCAAAATACACTCGCGTCCAATCACTAAAAGGCTATATGTGGTCACAATATGGCGATATTTGGATGAGGTGAATATGATGAGTATAAAACTACGTGTGGCTACGATTGTTGGTGCTCTGTTCCTTGCGACATCAGCATCAGCGGCGACTTGTTCTGTGGGTGTGGTGCGCTTCAATCTTGATGGTGCATCCGGCGCGCAGTGCATGGCAGGAAACGATCTTGGCGGACGCGGTATTGTTGCAAAGAATCTGGAATTTTTCAGCCTTGCCGGTTGGGCGATTGGCGATTCAACCGTTGATGGTCTTGGTGATGGTGTTGCAAGCTTTTTGACGGCACCTGCGGTTAGTGCAGCGTCGGGAAACTGGTCGCTCGCAAGCTATACAAAGCGCGGATCCTTGATGATTGTGCTGCAAGCTTTCCATCAGTATGCGGCGTTCTTGATGCCTGCTGCAACCGACAGCCTGTCCGGAACATGGAGCATCAGTTATGATCGCTGCAATGCCCGCGGCACCTGCAAGTCGTATGCAAAGCCGTTGTCGCACGCGTCTGTGTATTACGCGATGCCAGCACCGGTTCCAGTTCCAGCTGCTGGCCTGATGTTGCTTGGCGGCTTGGTTGGTCTTGCTGCCCTGCGTCGTAAGCGCAAAGCAGCTTAACTCCGACAGACCAGTATGAAATATAAAAGAGAGGGGTTCGCCCCTCTCTTTTTTTATTGCTGGTCTGGATATTTGATTTTCACCAAATAACCCGCGTGAAAAAAAAGAGGGGCATGATCCCCCTCTCTTTTCGTTTGCAGATCAGGCCGGCGGGGAAATCATTCCATCGGCTTGAAGTTCAGGCTGGCACCTTCCTTGATGCCGGATGGCCAGCGCGCGGTGATGGTTTTGGTGCGGGTATAGAACCGGAATGCATCCGGCCCGTGTTGGTTCAAATCGCCGAAGGATGATTTCTTCCAGCCGCCAAAGGTGTGATACGCCAGCGGCACAGGAATGGGCACGTTGATGCCGATCATGCCCACATTGATGCGATTGGCAAAGTCGCGTGCGGTGTCGCCATCGCGGGTATAGATCGCGGTGCCATTGCCATATTCGTTGTCCATGGCGATTTTCAGTGCTTCTTCGTAGGATTGGGCGCGGACTGTGCTGAGAACAGGCCCGAAAATTTCCTTGCGATAAATCTCCATATCCGTGGTTACATGATCAAACAGATGCGGCCCGACAAAGAATCCATCTTCATAGCCCTGCAACTTGAAGCCACGCCCATCGACGACAAGCTTCGCGCCGTCCGCCACGCCGGATTCCACCAACCGCAGGATATTCGCCTTGGCCGATGCGGTGACAACCGGGCCGTAGTCCACATCATTGCCGCTGGTATAGGGCCCAACTTTCAACTTCTCGATCCGGGGGATCAGTTTTGCAATCAGCGCATCTGCGGTGGCATCGCCCACCGGCACCGCTACCGAAATCGCCATGCACCGCTCGCCCGCAGCGCCGTAGCCCGCGCCCACAAGCGCATCTGCCGCCAGATCAAGATCGGCGTCGGGCATGATGATCATG
Source organism: Pseudorhodobacter sp. (assembly GCA_043721855.1). Lineage (GTDB taxonomy): Bacteria > Pseudomonadota > Alphaproteobacteria > Rhodobacterales > Rhodobacteraceae > JACMNW01. The sequence continues at coordinate 8,048 of JAYSPY010000079.1, read as the reverse complement.
TGGTTCTTGGCACCGCCAAAGCACTGCACGCGCTTGCCGTTGGAACAGCCACGACCGTAGATATATTCCGCAATCGGGGTTGATCCGACAAACCCGATCGCAGCAATCGTCGGATTGTCCAGGATCGCATCGACCGACACCTTATCGCCGTTGATCACCTGCATCACGCCGTCGGGCAGCCCTGCCTCTTTCATCAAAGCGGCCAGCATAAGCGGCACTGAAGGCGCGCGTTCTGACGGCTTCAGGATAAACGCATTGCCACAGGCCAGCGCCGGCCCCATTTTCCACATCGGAATCATCGCCGGAAAGTTGAACGGCGTGATGCCTGCGGCCACGCCCAAAGGTTGACGCATCGAATACATGTCGATCCCCGGCCCGGCGCTGTCGGTAAATTCGCCCTTCAACATCTGCGGTGCACCGATGCAGTATTCAATCACCTCCAGCCCGCGCTGAATATCGCCCTTGGCATCGGGAATGGTCTTGCCGTGTTCCGATGACAGCGCTTCGGCCAGCGCTTCCATATCGCGGTTTAGCAAGCGCACCATTTCCATCATCACCCGCGCGCGGCGCTGTGGGTTGGTGGCACCCCATTTGAGCTGTGCTACGGCTGCATCGGCAACAGCCGCATCCAGTTCTTGGGCAGAGGCCAAAGCCACCCGCGCCTGCACTTCACCCGTGGCCGGATTGAACACATCGGCAAACTTGCCCGACGTGCCTGCAACCAATTCGCCGTTGATCCAGTGACCGATCTCTTTCATCGCGACTCTCCCATATGTTGGCTGCATCCTACTCTTGCAAAAACGCTGGAAACAGCGGCAATATTTCAAAATTGTTTTGCAAAAATGCAAGGTGCGGGATGGAGTGGGATGATCTTCGGGTGTTTCTGGCGGTTGCGCGCGGCGAAAGCCTGTCTGTTGCCGGTAAAACGCTGAAGCTTGATCCGGCGACGGTGGGACGCCGCATTGCCAGGCTGGAACAGGCAATTGAGGCGCGGCTGTTCGTCAAATCCCCGCAGGGATATACGCTGACAGATCAGGGGACGGGGCTGATCCCCCATGCCGAGCAAGCTGAGACGGCAATGCTGGGCGCGCGCGAGGCGCTGTCCGGCCCCGAAGGCCTGACCGGGCAAATTCGCATCGGCGCGCCGGATGGCTGTGCCAATTACCTGTTGCCGCAAGTGCTTGCCGCCATCTGTGATGAAAATCCGGGGCTGGAGGTGCAGATCGTGGCCCTGCCGCGCGTCTTTAACCTGTCTAAACGCGAGGCGGATTTGGCCATCGCGGTATCGCGCCCCGAGGCGGGCCGTCTGACCGTGCAAAAGCTGACAGATTACCAGCTGCACCTTGCCGCAAGTCGCGACTATCTGGCCAAATATGCCGAAATCACCGACCTTGCGCAGCTTAATGTTCACCGCCTGATCGGGTATATCCCCGACATGATTTTCGACAAGGAACTTGATTATCTGTCCCATATTGGGGCCGGGGTGCCGCCGCTTGCGTCTAATTCCGTGTCGGTGCAACTGAATTGGCTGCGCAACGGGGCAGGGGTTGGCGTGGTGCATGACTTTGCGCTGCCATCCGCACCCGAGTTGGTCAAGGTTTTGCCAGACGCCGTGCAGCTAACCCGGTCTTTTTGGCTGATCCGCCACGCAGATGATGCACGGGCGAACCGTTTGAACCGTTTTGCCAGCAGGCTTGGTGACGGTATCCGTCGGGAAGTTCAACGGCTTGAAGCTTTGTCTTGACAGAAAACCCAACCGGGCAGACCGTTGGGAAATATAATGGAGGCGATTATGCTTGTCAGCCAGATCCTGAAATCCAAATCCGATGACGGCGTGATCACCGTGCCGCCGGGCACAACCGTCGGCAAAGCCGTCGAGACGCTGTCAGCCCGCAGGATCGGGGCGTTGGTCGTGTCGCCCGACGGTCGGCGCGTGGCGGGCATTCTGTCCGAACGTGATGTGGTGCGCGAACTGGGGCGGCGCGGGTCTTCGTGCCTGACCGACACCGTTGATAGTATCATGACGGCCAAGATAGTGTCTTGCAGTCGCAATGACCGCACAGATGATGTGCTGCAAAAGATGACCGATGGCCGTTTTCGCCACATGCCAGTGATGGAAGGCGACCTGATGGTCGGGCTGATTTCCATCGGAGATGTTGTCAAAGCGCGACTGATGGAACTTTCAGCCGATAAAGATGCGCTGGAAGGCATGATCAAAGGCTTCTAAGCCGCTGTTTTCATCCTTGCATTGGCCAGCGCAATAATGTTGCGTGACCGCTGGAATTGCTTTGGGGGGCTTTATGCGCATCGGACTTTATCCCGGCACCTTTGATCCGGTGACTTTGGGGCATGTTGATATCATCCAGCGCGCCATGGCGTTGGTGGACCGTCTGGTGATTGGCGTGGCCATCAATCGCGACAAAGCGCCATTGTTCAGTCTGGAGGAGCGCGTCGCGATGGTAGAGGCGGAGTGTGCCGCCATCATAGCCAAAACTGGCGGTGAGATTGTGGTGCATCCGTTTGAAAATCTGCTGATAAATTGCGCCCGTGATGTGGGGGCGACCATTATCGTGCGTGGACTGCGGGCGGTGGCCGATTTTGAATATGAATTTCAGATGGTTGGCATGAACCGCGCACTTGATGCGTCGATTGAGACCGTGTTCATGATGGCCGATGCGCGGCGGCAGGCAATTGCGTCAAAACTGGTCAAGGAAATTGCCCGGCTGGGTGGGGATGTGTCAAAGTTCGTGACACCCCCCGTCGCCGTGGCGCTGAAAGCGCGCTATTGCGGGCATGCAAAGGGGGCCTGAAGGCCCCCAAATCATGGTATGGAATTATACCAAAGCAGCCTTACGCGGCTTTGCCGTAGACGGCTTCATAGGCGATGCGTCCCGCATCCCCACGGTAAATCCCAAGATCCAAAGCCACATCCAGCGGCATGTTGGCAATTTCATCCCGTGTGGTGCGGTACATCGCATAATTCCGGGCGGCATCTTTTAACATTACAAATACATTCGTCATCTTCGTTTTCCTTTGCATCGCGAGCGTTGGCTTGGTCTTCTCGCTTGCGGTAAATTTAGGGAAACCAGATAACCCCTACAATGCACAATGCTGCGGTGCGGCTATTCGCAAAATGCATAGCTAGGACAGTAAAAATGGCACCGGAAAGCGCCATTTTTACTGAATATTCACGACAATCAGATCAACTTGCCCATGGCAACAGCGGTATCAGCCATGCGGTTTGAGAAGCCCCATTCATTGTCATACCACGTCAAAATCCGCACCATGGTGCCTTCCAGAACCTTGGTCTGGTCCATGTGGAAGATGGATGAATGCGGATCGTGGTTGAAATCAACACTGACATTTGGCTGATCGGTGTAGCCCAGGATGCCTTTCAACCGTCCATTCGCTGCGGTGCGGATGGCGTCATTGATTTCTTCAATCGTCGTTGTGCGGCTGGCCTCGAACACCAGATCAACCACCGACACATTCGGCGTCGGAACCCGGATGGCCACGCCGTCCAGCTTGCCCTTCAGTTCGGGCAATACCAGACCCACGGCCTTGGCGGCCCCGGTGGATGTCGGGATCATCGACAAGGCGGCAGCGCGCGCGCGATAAAGATCCTTGTGCATGGTATCCAGCGTTGGCTGATCACCGGTATAGCTGTGGATGGTGGTCATGAACCCGCGCGAAATGCCGACGGCTTGGTGCAAAACCTGCGCCACGGGTGACAGGCAGTTCGTCGTGCAGGACGCGTTCGACACGATCAGATCGGCGGCGGTCAACGTGTCATGGTTCACACCGTAAACGATGGTTTTGTCGGCGCCCGCAGAAGGCGCAGACACCAGAACCCGGCTGGCCCCGTTTTCAAGGTGGATCTGAGCCTTGTCCTTGTCGGTGAAGATACCCGTGCATTCCATCACGATATCCACATGCGCCCATGGCAGATCAGCCGGGTTGCGAATGGCCGAAACCTCGATCAGCCCGCGTCCGGCATCAATCGTGGTGGCAGTGGTTTTCACCACGCCCGGAAACCGGCCATGCACCGAATCAAAGCGCAGCAAATGCGCGTTGGTTTCCACCGGACCCAGATCATTGATCGCCACCACCTCGATATCGGTGCGCCCCGATTCGATGATGGCGCGCAACACGTTGCGTCCAATTCGGCCAAAGCCATTGATGGCCACTTTTACGGTCATACTACATTTCCTTTTTGAGCCCGTTTCCAGGCGCGATGGACACCGGACAGCCCGGCGATGACGTCATATGTCAAAGTCATCAGACCCAGACAAATTTCAACAGTAACTTGTCCTTCTCAGCGCCAAAACGCCACATAATCGATCAGATCAACCAGTTTGCGCAGCAAAAACGTCAGCGCTGCCGATGCGTTCACCGTCACGTCGAGCACAATTAAAACAACGATGATAACAGCCAGAGTAAACGCGGTTCGGTTGCTCATCCAGTTATCCTTGCCGCATTAAACTATTGGCCTGACGGTCCGGCAGACAAACCCGCCTTTTGTCAGGCCCGCTTTTTGTCAGGCCCGCTTTTTGTCAGGCTTGTTAGCGTGCTGCGTTGCCTAATGCCACCGTCTTTGGCATGAAGCAGGTTGCTGGGTTTGCAATCACCTGCTGGCGGAGACTTGAATGAGCGGACTGTTGGCGCTTTTGGATGATGTGGCGGCCATTGCGAAAGTGGCGGCGGCATCGATTGATGACATTGCGGCGGCGGCGGCAAAAGCCGGGGCGAAAGCGGCGGGTGTCGTTATCGACGACGCCGCTGTCACGCCAAAATACGTGCATGGGTTCGAGGCAAAGCGCGAATTGCCTATTATCTGGCGCATCGCACTGGGATCGCTGAAAAACAAACTGATCGTCTTGCTGCCAGCAGCGCTGTTGTTGTCCAACTTTGCGCCGTCATGGATCACCCCTCTGTTGATGATTGGCGGGGCATATCTGTGCTTTGAAGGCGCAGAAAAAGTGTTTCACAACCTGTTTCCGCATGCCGATTCTTATGTGGAAGAGGATTTCGACACAAAAGACCCCACCCGTCTGGAAGAAGAAAAAATCGCCGGCGCGATAAAGACAGATTTCATCTTGTCGGCAGAGATCATGACTATCGCCCTTGCCGCTATTCCTGAAAGCAGCTTTTGGTTCGAGGCGATCACCCTGGCCATTGTTGGAACCGCGATAACGGTAGCCGTCTATGGAACCGTTGCCCTGATCGTGAAGATGGATGATCTGGGTTTGCTGATGGCCGCACGGGGGCGTCTTCGCCCCACACGGGCATTGGGGCGCGGATTGGTTTTGGGGATGCCGATATTGATGGCCATTCTGTCCACGCTTGGCACGGCTGCCATGCTGTGGGTGGGCGGATCGATCATCATCCACGGGATGGATGTCTTGGGTTGGCCGTGGCTTTATGACGTGATCCATCACTGGGCAGTGCTTGCTGGCCACGTCGTGCCGACTGCGACTGCCGCCGTTGAATGGCTGGTGACGGCCGCAATCGATGGGATTTTGGGACTGTTCTTTGGACTGGCGCTGATCCCCGTTGCGACGCGGATTATCGTGCCACTGATGGGTCGTCTGTTTGGCAGTAAAAAGGCCGCGCATTGACGGCTAGACATGTGTCAGATGGTTTTTGGGCAGACGCGGCCACCTTGTTGGGGCGCATTCTGATTGCTGCGTTGTTTCTGGGCGGTGCGGTCCAAAAAGTGAACGATCCAACGGCTGTGCAAGCTTTGTTGACGGGAATGGCTTTGCCGCAATGGTTGATCTGGCCCGCGATGGTGTTCAATCTGGGGGCGGGTGCGGCCTTGATCCTGGGTCTAGCTGTGCGGCCGGTGGCTTTTGCTCTGGCACTTTACTGCGGGGTAACCAGCATTTTCCATTACCTACCCAGTGATCCGTGGCAGATGACGATTTTCGTCAAAAACTGGGCGATTGCAGGCGGTTGCCTTGTGCTTGCTGCCCATGGGGCAGGACGGTTCGCGTGGCGTCCCTAAGCAAAGTCGGCCCCCAGATCGGGGGCCAGCCAGTCATTAAAGCAGCGACTTAACCTTTGCTGCCGTATCCTCAGCGGTAATGCCGAATTCCTTGTAAAGCCGTTCCGCGGGGGCCGATGCGCCAAAGCCGTGCATGCCGACAAAGCCCGATTTCTCGCGTTTGCCGCCTTCGCCAAACAGCCAGCGATCCCAGCCAAACCGAATGCCAGCCTCAATGGCCACCCGCACGGGCCCCGGCGGCAGAACTTTCCTGCGCCACGCGGCGTCTTGTTCCTCGAACAGCTCCCAGCATGGCATCGAGACAACCCTTGTGCCAATCCCGTCTGCTTCAAGCAAATCGCGGGCTTTCATCGCGATTTCAACTTCAGACCCCGTCGCCATCAAAATCGCTTGCCGCTTGCCCGTCGCCTCGGCCAGCACATAACCGCCCTTGGCAACCATGTTCTGGTTGGTATGGGTTTTGCGCAGGGCAGGCAGGTTCTGGCGGCTTAGCGCCATCACCGACGGCGTGGATTTGGATGACAACGCCAATTCCCACGCCTCTGCAGTTTCCACCAGATCGGCGGGGCGAAACACCCATGTGTTCGGCGTGGCGCGCGAAATCGCCAGATGTTCGACTGGCTGGTGTGTCGGGCCATCCTCGCCCAGACCGATTGAATCATGTGTCATCACATAAACCACCGGCACACCCATCAAGGCCGACAATCGCATCGCAGGCCGGGCATAATCGGTGAAGCACATGAAGGTGCCACCGTAAGGGCGAACCCCGCCATGCAGCGCCATGCCGTTCATGGCGCTCGCCATGCCATGTTCGCGAATGCCGTAATAAATGTAGCGCCCCTTGCGATTGTCTGGCGCAAACGTGCCCAGATCTGGCGTCTTTGTGTTGTTTGATCCGGTCAGATCCGCCGACCCGCCGACAGTTTCCCCCATTACCGGGTTCACCGCCTCCAGCACCATTTCCGATGCGCGTCGTGTGGCCACTTTCGGCAGATTTTCCACTGCCGCCTTTTTCACGGCCCTTATTGCCACCGCCAGTTTGGCCGGGGCGTCACCGGCGAAAATCCGTGCAAACTCCGCTTGTTTTGCGGCTGGCAACGCGGCCATCTGCGCCTCCCATGCTTTGCGCGCAGCCACACCCTTGCGACCAATCGCTTCCCAGGCGAATTTGATATCCTTTGGAATGACGAATGGCGCGTGATCCCAGCCATACGCTGCCTTGGTATCCGCGATCAGCTTGGCATCCGTCAAAGCGCCGTGGCCCTTTGATGTGTCCTGCGCCGACGACCCGAGCGCGATATGCGTGGCGCAAGCAATCATCGCAGGCCCGCTGGATGCTTTTGCAGCGACTATGGCCCGGTCAATCGCCGCCGGATCATGGCCGTCACATTCAAACACATCCCAGCCGCTTGCCGCAAACCGCGCCCTTTGATCGGTCACATCGGCGATGGATACTTTGCCATCAATCGTAATGCCGTTGTTATCCCACATCACGATCAGGCGGCTTAGGTTCTGTTTGCCTGCCAGACCAATGGCTTCCTGACTGACGCCTTCCATCAAACAGCCATCGCCCGCGATGACATAGGTGTAATGATCCATCACTTTAGCGCCCCAACGGGCGCGCAAAGATTCCTCGGCAATCGCAAAACCTACGGAATTGGCAAGGCCTTGGCCAAGCGGCCCGGTGGTGGTTTCCACCCCGCTGACATGGCCATATTCCGGGTGCCCCGCCGTGATAGCGCCCCATTGGCGAAAATTCTTGACCTGTTCCAGCGTCATATCGGCGTAACCTGTCAGATGCAGCAAAGCATAGATCAACATAGACCCATGCCCCGCCGACAGAATAAACCGGTCACGGTTTGCCCAACGCGGGCTGGAGGCATCAAAACTAAGGTGCTTCCCGAACAATACCGTCGCCACATCAGCCATGCCCATTGGCATGCCGGAATGCCCGGAATTGGCCGCCGCCACCGCATCCAGTGTCAGCGTGCGAATGGCACAGGCCTTGTTCCAATGGTCGGGGTGCTGGGCGCGAAGTGTT
>JAYSPY010000078.1:0-3228 GCA_043721855.1 Pseudorhodobacter sp. | reverse complement strand
GCGGGCTACATCTGCAAAGGTCGCAAGGGTAAAAACAGTGTTTTCAGCCGGTAGTTCAACCGGGGCAGGATCAAGAGCCACAGGTTGCGCCACCACGACAGGTGCTTTCGGTACCACGCCTTGCGCGACAATTACCGGCGCTTGTACGACTGGCGCGCGCACGAACGGCGTTTCGACAAATACGTCGGACGCCAAGGCAACCGTTTCAACCGCTGGCACGACAGCCGGAACCATCGTTGCCTTCGCCTCTGCCTCGGCGCGCTGCAACCCTGGACGAAGCTGCCCATAATCACGTCCGCCGAGCAGCATGGCCAAAAATAATCCTGAGCATAGAAGAAAAGTCAGTCGCAGCATATCACCACCTAAATCGTTGATCCCCAAATAAATCGTTAATCTCCAAACGAATTTTAACACGATTCGGTTCCACCACAGGGGAAAAAAAGTCAGATTCTGTGCCATGTGATGTTGAAACCAGCCGGCCTGACCCCGAATGCGCCTAGACCGCAAGTGGCGGTTCTTCTACACAACATCCATGACCAAGCCCGCAGATACCCCCAAGATAGAGCCTATCTTGATCAACGAACCGCTGGCCCGCGCCATTGGCGAGCGGTATTTGACCTATGCCCTGTCCACCATCATGCACCGCGCGCTGCCCGATGCGCGTGATGGCCTGAAACCCGTGCACCGCCGCATTTTGTACGCCATGCGCGAGTTGCGGCTGACCGCGACGTCAGCCTTTCGCAAATCCGCCAAAATCTCCGGCGATGTGATGGGCAACTATCACCCGCACGGCGATGTGGCGATTTACGATGCGATGGCGCGTCTGGCGCAGGATTTCAACGTGCGCTACCCGCTGGTCGATGGGCAGGGCAATTTCGGCAATATCGACGGTGATAATCCGGCCGCCTCCCGCTATACCGAGGCGCGCCTGACCGCCATTTCCGAAATTCTGATGGAAGGGCTCACCGAGGACGCCGTCGATTACCGCGCCAATTACGATGGCACGCTGACCGAACCCGTGGTGATGCCCGCCGCGTTCCCGAACCTGCTGGCCAATGGATCAAGCGGTATCGCCGTCGGCATGGCCACCAACATCCCGCCGCATAATCTGGATGAGTTGATCCAGGGTTGCTTGGCGATGATCCACGATCCGGCCATCAGCAATGACGCGCTGGTGGCCCTGATCCCCGGCCCGGATTTCCCAACGGGCGGCGTGATGGTGGAACCGCGCGAGAATATCTTAGAGGCCTACCGCACCGGGCGCGGTTCCTTTCGCGTTCGCGCCAAATGGCATGTCGAAGATCTTGGTCGCGGCCTCTGGCAGATCATCATCGACGAAATTCCGTTTCAGGTGCCCAAATCCCGGCTGATCGAAAAGCTGGCCGAAGTGATCCAGCTGAAAAAGGTGCCGCTGCTGGCCGATGTGCGCGACGAATCCGCCGATGATATCCGCATCGTGCTGGAACCGCGCTCGCGCACCGTCGACCCCGATATGCTGATGACCATGCTGTATCGCACATCCGATCTGGAAACGCGGTTTTCGCTGAACATGAACGTGCTGATTGATGGCCGGGTGCCCAAGGTCTGTTCCTTGGCCGAGGTTCTGCGCGCTTTCCTGGATCACCGCCGCGATGTTCTTAAACGCCGCTCCCAGCACCGTCTGGAAAAGATCGACCACCGCTTGGAGATTCTCGAAGGTTTCATCATCACCTTCCTGAACCTCGACCGGGTGATCGACATCATCCGCTATGACGATGACCCCAAACGCGCGCTGATGGCCGAAGACTGGGGCAAACCCCACGCCCGCGCGATGACCGAAAAAGACTATGCCCCCCCCGCGCCGGGCGATGGCGAGCTGACCGATCTTCAGGCTGAGGCCATCCTCAACATGCGCCTGCGGTCCTTGCGGCGGTTGGAGGAAATGGAACTGCTGCGCGAACAGGGCGCGCTGATGAAGGAACGCGCCGATCTGGTCGACCTGCTGGACAGCGACCGCCTGCAATGGAAAGCCATCACAAAAGAACTCGACGCCATTGCCAAACAATTCGGCAAACACACCGCGTTAGGTGCCCGCCGCACCCAGTTCGCCGAGGCTGGCAATACCGAAGAGGTTCCGTTTGAGGCGATGATAGACCGCGAACCGATCACCGTGATCTGTTCACGCATGGGCTGGATACGCGCGCTGAAAGGCCACGCAGCGCTGGACGCCGAGGTCAAATTCAAAGACGGCGACGAGGCGCGCTTTGCCTTCCACGCGGAAACCACCGATAAGATCCTCGCCCTCGGTTCCAACGGCCGCTTCTACACCGTCATCGGTGCCAACCTGCCCGGCGGTCGCGGCATGGGGGAGCCTTTGCGCCTTATGGTCGATCTGCCGAATGACGCAGAGATTGTGGATCTGATGATCTTCCGGCCGGGCGAAAAACTCCTCATCGCCTCCAGTGCAGGCGACGGCTTCGTCGTGCCCTCAGACGAAATCGTCGCCCAGACCCGCGCTGGCAAACAGGTGATGACCCTTGGCGCCGGCATAAAAACCGCGCTGTGCCGCAAGATCACCGGTGATCATGTCGCCGTAGTCGGCGACAACCGCAAACTGCTGGTGTTCCCGCTCACCGACCTGCCCGAAATGGCCCGCGGCAAAGGCGTGCGCCTGCAAAAATACAAAGACGGCGGGCTAAGCGATGCCACCACTTTCACGTTGGCAAATGGCCTAAGCTGGAAAGACCCCGCAGGCCGCACCCGCACGGAAAGCGACCTTGCTGAATGGCAAGCGGCGCGGGCTACAGCGGGCAGGATGGCCCCGAGGGGGTTCCCAAGGGACAATCGGTTTACGTAAGGGCGGGAATGCAACAACGCTAGCCAGATGAAGTCTAATTTATTTCGATACGTATCCATTAGATACGTATCGAAATATTGGATTAAGATTGTTTAATGATTTTGTTCAGTTTAGTGGATAATCGCTAAAATTATGTACAATATTGCAAATACAACATATATTAGTGAGTGCATATAGTTAAACCTTTCGTTTCGAAGGCTCAGTTGCCAACGAATTATTTATACGAAGGCAACTGAACAGAAATGGAAGGGAAGCAAAAAAAACATCACAAAATATTGTAATTTGTTTCCGACTATCGATTTATCAAGTGATCGTAAAATAATTTAGTCAAAACTCCGATCCAAACAAAACCCAACTTCCTTTTCGCCCAAATACTCACCTTCCCCCCCCCC
>JAYSPY010000077.1:0-17511 GCA_043721855.1 Pseudorhodobacter sp. | reverse complement strand
ATACCAACGGCCCCTTTATGTGACTCGCGGGGGATTCCCAAGGGTCGCGAAGTCTGACTCAATGCTGCCGGATTGGCAGGAGTTGGGCATGGCAGGGATTTCGATCACGCGGGTGGACCTGACGGCGTCAGATTTGCGCGCGGCAGCGGGCCGGACGAGGGATGCGCGGGCGGCGCGGCGGATGCTGGCGATCGCGCTGGTGCTGGAGGGCGCTGACCGCGCGACGGCGGCTGCGACCTGCGGGATGGACCGCCAGACGCTGCGCGACTGGGTGCATCGCTACAACGCCGAGGGGCTCGCCGGGCTGGTGAACCGGACGGTGCCGCACCGCCCGCGTCGGCTTGCGCCCGAGCAACTGGCCGAGCTTGCAGGCTGGGTCGAGGCCGGTCCCGATCCGGCGCGGGACGGTGTGGTGCGCTGGCGGCGACGCGATTTGCAGGCCCGCATCGCGGCTGCGTTCGGCGTCGTCCTGCACGAGCGCAGCGTCGGCAAGCAGTTGGCGGCACTGGGGTTCCGGCGTCTCTCGGTGCGCCCGCAGCACCCGAAGTCGGACCCGCAGGCGCAGACGGCGTTCAAAAAAACTTCCCCGAAGCGGTAGCCGCAGCGATCCCTGCGCGGGCGCGGGACAAGCCCCTCGAAGTCTGGTTCCAGGATGAAGCGCGTGTCGGCCAGCAGGGCACGCTGACCCGCATCTGGGCCCGGCGCGGCACAAGGCCCCGTGCACCACGCGACACCCGCTATCAATGGGCCTACATCTTCGGTGCCGTCTGTCCGGCGCGAGGCACTGCGGCAGGGCTGGTCCTGCCCTTCGTCAACACCGCGGCGATGAACGCCCACCTGGCCGAGATCGCCCGCACCGTGGCCCCCGGAGCCCATGCGCTCCTCATCCTAGACGGCGCGGGCTGGCACGGATCAGCCGCCCTCGTCGTTCCAGACAACATCTCTCTGCTGACCTTGCCGCCCTACAGCCCCGAACTGAACCCGGTCGAGAACGTCTGGGCCTACCTCCGCGCCAACAAGCTCGCCATCACCGTCTTCGACACCTACGACGACATCGTTGACACCTGCTGCAAAGCCTGGAACTTCTTCGCCAACGACCCCAAAGCAATCGCTTCGATAACCCAACGGCCATGGGCAAAGGTCAGTTGATGGGGCCGTTGGTATGAGATGTTCTGAAAGGACCCATGATGGCACGAACCGGTCGCCCGGGCCTGTCGCGCCGCCAAGGCTGATGAACGGGCATTGGATCGCGCCCGCCGTCCCAAGCCTTGCCAGTTGGCATTCAACCCGGCCCTGTGCAAACTGGTGGCCGGAAAGCTGTCGGGCCAATGGTCGCCACAGCAGATCGCTGGGTGGCTGAAGGCCCGGTATCCCGGAGACCCTTCCATGAACGTGTCACACGAGACGATCTATAAAAGCCTGTTCATTCAGGCACCCCGACTTGAAGATATGGGCGTTCTCAAGAAGGAGCTGCTCGCCCATCTGCGCAGCCGCAGGATCATGCGCCGGGGGCGAACCGCGACGACTGCGGGGCAGACGCGGGGTCAGATCGTCGATGCCGTATCGATCCGTGACCGCCCGGCAGAGATCGAGGATCGCGCCATTCCTGGCCACTGGGAGGGTGACCTTCTGAGTGGTGCCAGAAACAGCCATATCGCGACGCTGGTCGAACGCAGGTCGCGCTTTGTGATGTTGGTCAAGGTCGCCGGCAAGGACAGCGACAGCGTCGTCAGCGCCTTGATTGCCCGGGTGCAGCATCTGCCGCAGGGCGTGATGGCCTTGCTGACCTGGGATCGGGGGACGGAACTGGCCTGTCATCGCAAGTTCACCGTCGCGACAGATGTCAGCGTCTACTTCTGTGATCCCAAGAGCCCCCTCTCGGCAGATTGCTCTGCAATCGCCTGCCGGGCAACGCTTGGCAGCGCGGCAGCAACGAAAACACCAACGGTCTGCTACGCCAATACGTCCCGAACGGCACGGACCTATCCGTTTACACCCAAAACGACCTTGATCAGATCGCCCTCCGGCTCAATACGAGGCCACGAAAACGCTTGGCTTCCAGACGCCGGCTGATACCTTCGAACGAGCCGTTGCGCTGACCGGTTGAACCCACCACCCAGTTCTTCGCGAGCCAAAAGCCGTAAGGTTCAGGTTCGTCGAAGAACACATTGGGGCGCTCCCAACGGATCGGCTGTGTCAGGTGATGAACGTCAGCCCTCGCGGCTTGCGGGCCATACGCCGCCGCCCTGCCAGCCGCAGGCAGCGCCTGGATATGGTCGTTCTGGCCCACATCAAGGAGCAGTCTTGTCTGAGCCTGGGCAGCTATGGCCGCCCGAGGATGACCGAAGAACTGAAGGAAGTCGGCGTCGATGTGGGGCACCGGCGGGTCGGGCGGCTGATGCGCGAAAACGGGACCGTCGTTGAAAGAACACGCAAATTCAAGGCGACGACGGATAGCGACCATACGTTCAACATCGCACCGAACCTGTTGGACCGCGACTTCACGGCGGATCGGCCCAATCAGAAATGGGCGGGCGATATCAGTTACATCTGGACCCGAGAGGTATGAGACGGACAAGAAAACAGTCCGGGGGACTGTTTTCCCGTCGATTGGGTTGTATCTGGCTGTGATCCTGGACCTGCATTCGCGGCGCGGCGCGGCGCGGCGCGTCATCGGCTGGGCCGTCAGCAACCGCATGAAGCGCGACCTGGCGATCCGGGCGCTGAAGATGGCCATCGCCCTGCGATCCCCGCCGCGCGGCTGCATCTTCCACAGCGACTGCGGCAGCCAATACTGCTCCCACGACTACCAGAAGATCCTGCGCGAACACGGCTTCCAAGTATCGATGAGCGGCAAGGGCAATTGCTATGACAACGCCGCCGTCGAGGCATTCTTCAAGACCATCAAGGCCGAGCTGATCTGGCGCAGGTCGTGGGAAACGCGTCGGCAGGTGGAGACGGCGCTCGCCATTGCTCTTGAACCAATGGCGCACAATGGCTTGCTCCAATACATCAACGGCTTCTATAACCCACGCCGCAGCCATTCAGCATTGGCAGGGAAAAGCCACTTGGCCTTCGAACGCCAAGTGGCCTAAACGAGCACGCGGAGCGGCACGAATACGCGACAAGACCAAACGGCGCTTGTTCAACGCCGTGACTGTGAAGCAGGCAAAGAAGAAAGCAAACGTTCGGGCATTACCATCAGATCGTTCTCCTGCGCCATCGAGTGTAAACTTCAGACAGTCGAATGTCTCACTCTTGTTGGCACGGACGGGGCAGGGTAAGGACATTATCCTTGTCGATGTGATCCCACCTCATAGCCCTCACGTCACCACACCGATGCCCTGTCATAAGCATCACCAGCCACGCATCACGCCGAACCCCGTCTTCCATGTTATCCAAGGCTAGCCATAAAGCAGGCATATCATCTGGCGCCACGGCCCAATCACGCGGGGTTTCACGGTTCAATTTCACGGCACGGCTGACAACATTTGCGGGCAAATCAAAGGTGCGGCCAGTATCGTTCAACAGCAGCTTCAACACTCTCATCGCCCCGTTGGCTGCATAGGCCCCGCTGGTCTTGGTGGTCTTTTCGTGCAGGCGCGAGCTGTCTCCCTGTCGATCGCATCCATGCGGGTGTTTTTCAACTTCTTGAGCGGGCCTTCAACTTTGGCACGATACCAAGCCTGCGTGGATGGTTGCAGGTCGGGCCTACTGCCCAGATACCTTTCCAGCGCTTCGATCATGGTGGGCACTTCCAGTTTTACCCGGCGCGGGTCTTCACCCCTCGCAAGTTTCAAGCGGATTGCCTGTGCTTCGGCATGTGCTGTCTTCAGCGACACCTGATCTGTGCGCCCGAGTGAGACGGTGACGTAGGTTCCGCCAGGGTTGTTGATGCGGCCCATCAACTTAAACGACGATGCCTTTTTGCCCACCACAACCCTAAACCCTGGCACGGTGGCATCGTAGAAAATTGCTCCTTGTGGGTGTTCTTCGTGCAGCTTACCCACAGATGACTGTGATAACTGGGTAGTCATTCCATCCTCCTATCAGGCCCAAACGCAGACCATGTGTCGGACCAAGCGGTAGACAATACACAGCAAGGTCTGAGAAGGATTATATGCCTGATTTCAACGACTTGGGGCCATGAAATAGGGCTGCATAAGGCATAAGAAAACTCATACCGGATTACTTAAAATCCCGAAGTGCTTGACGAAAATATCAACAGGATCATGCGCTTAGACCGATTTCGGGCTACTGAGGCCCGGAATAGGCCCGAAAAGGTTCTTGAGGCGCGCTTCGGCGGGACTTAAGAGGAAGTCTATGGCCGCTTGCCGAAACTGGTAGACGGAAGGCACTTAAAATGCCTCGGGCTTCGCCCGTGTGGGTTCAAGTCCCACAGCGGCCACCACCTCCTCAAACAAGACCAGGCCGCCAAAACAGCCTTACAGTGTTCAATGGTCATTTCTTTCGCTCTCATAAGAGCAAGGTGCTTATTGATTAGCATGCCCGATTTGACGCAGGCGCAGGGATGCCCATGATGTGGGGCGAAAGCTTGCTCGAATTTGGCGCAATGGCGACCGCCGTGTCACTGCACATGTCAGCCAACACACCGATGATTCGCCCATTATCCTTAACGCGCCAAGCGTTGCTCTGGCGTCTCTACGCAAAGAAGACGCAAGCAAGACGCACGCAATACCAGAAAAAATCATATAAATCAGAACTTTAACCCGCCGCACTGCGATGCTTGCCAACCCATCCCCGCAGCGCTACGCACCGACTGATGGCACAGACGCTTCACACCCCTCGCGGCACCTTGACCCCAAACCGGCTGCTGTCCGATCTCACATGGCTGCGGGTCGGCGGGCCTGCCGACTGGCTTTTCCAGCCTGCGGATGAGGCCGACCTTTGTGATTTTCTGCGCCATCTTGAACCTGCCGTTTCCGTCTTTCCGATGGGCGTCGGATCAAACCTGATCGTTCGCGATGGCGGGATCAGGGCCGTCGTCATCCGCTTGGGGCGGGCTTTCAACGCCATCGAAATTCACGGCGATACCGTCACCGCCGGGGCTGCCGCGCTGGATGCGCATGTTGCGCGGCGGGCGGCAGAAGCGGGGCTGGACCTTACATTTCTGCGCACCATTCCGGGGTCTGTCGGGGGTGCTGTGCGGATGAATGCGGGGTGCTACGGGTCTTATGTGGCCGATCATCTGATCTCAGCTCGCGTGGTGACGCGGCGCGGCGATGTGGTCACATTGCCCGCCGCTGATCTGCACCTGCGCTACCGTCAAAGCGCGCTGCCTGAGGGTGCGATTATCGTCTCTGCCACATTTCAGGCTGGCCCCGCTGACCCCGCAGCACTCGAATCCCGCATGCTGGATCAGATCGCCAAACGCGACGCGAGCCAGCCTTCGAAAGACCGCTCTGCCGGATCAACCTTTCGCAATCCGGCCGGCTATTCCAGCACCGGGCGCGCCGATGACAGCCACGATCTGAAAGCCTGGGCAGTGATTGACGCGGCTGGAATGCGCGGCGCAAAGGTGGGGGCAGCACAGATGAGCGAGATGCATTCCAACTTTATGATCAATACCGGCGGGGCTTCGGCCACAGATTTGGAAGAATTGGGCGAGTTGGTGCGAAAAAGGGTTTTCGATCACGCCGGAATTACGTTAGAGTGGGAAATACTACGGGTGGGCGACGCTTCCCCGACAAAAACAAAATAACGGGTCGCCAAAGACCCGAAGAGGCAGTGATGGCGGGTGTGTCAGGCAAGGCGCCCCACCGTATAGCAGTGTTGATGGGGGGATTTTCCGTAGAGCGGGAGGTATCCCTGGTCTCGGGGCGCGAATGCGCTCAGGCTTTGCGGGTGGCGGGGTATGATGTGGTTGAGGTCGATTGCGGCCTTGATCTTGCTGTGCGCTTGGGCGAAATTTCCCCGGATGTTGTGTTTAATGCCCTGCATGGCCGTTGGGGCGAAGATGGCTGCGTGCAGGGGATTTTGGAATGGTTGCGCATTCCCTATACCCATTCGGGCGTGCTGGCGTCCTCGCTGGCGATGGATAAGGCGCGCACCAAGGAAGTTTATATCAGTGCAGGATTGCCGGTCGTGCCGTCAGTTCTGGCGTCGCGCGATGAGGTGTCGGCGGGCCATGTGCTGCCGCCGCCTTATGTGGTGAAGCCCAACAACGAGGGATCATCGGTCGGTGTCTATATCGTGCGCGAGGGGGCGAATGCGCCGCGTCTGGCCGACACGATGCCCGATGTGGTGATGGTCGAAGCCTACGCGCCGGGGCGGGAATTGACGGTAACCGTGATGGGCGACCGCGCGCTGTGTGTGACAGATATTATCACCTCCGGTTGGTATGATTACGACGCGAAGTATTCTGTTGGTGGGTCAAAGCACGTGTTGCCAGCCGATGTGCCCGTGGATATCGCCGATGCCTGTCTGGATTATGCCTTGCGTGCACACAAGGCGCTGGGGTGCCGGGGCGTTAGCCGCACAGATTTTCGCTGGGACGAAGCGCACGGTTTGGCGGGGTTGGTATTGCTGGAAACGAATACCCAACCCGGCATGACGCCGACGTCACTGTCGCCGGAACAGGCGGCGTATTGCGGGATTTCGTTCCCAGAGCTGTGTCGTTGGATGGTAAAGGATGCATCATGCAATCGGTAAGGGCACGCATGCGACGTGATCCGGCACCCAGCCGCTGGGCCTACCGGATGCAGCGGATGTGGCTGACGCCGTATTTCCGGCTGATAATGCGCAAAGGCTTGCCAACATTGGTTATTGTTGGGTCTTTGGCGCTGTATCTGGGCAATGATGCGCGGCAGGTGGCGATGGTGAACGGGCTTATCGGCCTGCGCACCCAGTTCGAGGCCCGGCCCGAATTTCGGGTGCGGCTGATATCGGTCGACGGCGCGTCGATTGATCTGGCAGAGGCTATTCGTGCCAAATTGAACCTGACGTTGCCGATGTCATCGTTTGATATTGATCTGGACGACGCGCGGGCCCGGGTTGAACAGCTTGATGCAGTGGCCTCTGCCGTGGTGCGGGTGCGGGCGGGCGGAATTTTGCATGTGACAATTACCGAACGGGTTCCGGTGATCGTGTGGCGCAAGGGTGATGGCCTCGACCTTCTGGATGCAACCGGGCACCGTGTGGCAGGGTTGGCTGCGCGCAGTGACAGGCCGGATTTGCCGTTGATCGCGGGGGATGGTGCCGCCGATGCGGCGGATGAGGCTTTGGCGATTTATGCGGCCTCTGCGCCGATTTTATCGCGTGTGCGGGGATTGGTGCGGATGGGGGATCGGCGTTGGGATATTTTGCTGGACCGGGATCAGCGGATTTTGCTGCCCGCAGATAACCCCGTGCAGGCGGTGGAAAGATTGATAGCCTTGGACCAGGTGCAAGATTTGATGGCGCGGGATATTTTGACGGTGGATTTGCGCAATGAACACAGGCCCGTTCTGCGCCTGTCACCGTTCGCGCTGGAAATGCTGCGGCAGGGTCGGGGTATTACCCCTGTGGAGACGAAATTATGACCGATTTTTACCAGACCCAACGCGCGATGCGCCATATGCGCAAGGCGGCCATGCAACGCGGGGTGATTGCGGTTCTGGACATCGGGTCGTCTAAAATCGCCTGCCTGATCTTGCGCTTTGATGGCCCGGAAAAGCTGCGTGACGGCGATGGCGTGGGGTCCATGGCGGGGCAGTCGTCCTTCCGGGTCATAGGGGCGGCAACCACGCGGTCGCGCGGTGTGCGGTTTGGCGAAATCGCCGTGATGAACGAGACGGAACGCGCGGTGCGCACCGCTGTTCAAGCGGCGCAGAAAATGGCGAATGTGCGGGTTGACCACGCGATTGCCTGTTTTTCGGGGGCAGAGCCGCGCAGTTACGGCCTTGCCGGAACGTGGGATTTGCAAGATTCCGTGGTTTCGGAACAAGATGTTGCGCGCGTTCTGGCGGCTTGTGATGTGCCCGATATTGGCGAGGGCCGCGAGGTTGTGCATGCGCAACCGGTGAACTTTGCGTTGGATCACCGCACAGGACTTGGCGATCCGCGCGGCCAGATCGGCAACCGTTTGGCCTGTGACATGCACCTTTTGACCGTGGATGCGGCGGTGGTGCAGAACCTGCTTTACTGCATCAAGCGCTGCGATCTGGAATTGGCAGGTATCGCATCATCGGCCTATGTATCGGGCATATCCAGCCTTGTGGAAGACGAACAGGAACTGGGGGCTGCCTGCATTGACATGGGCGGTGGGGCGACGGGCGTTTCGATTTTCATCAAGAAACACATGATTTACGCCGACGCCGTCCGCATGGGCGGCGATCATGTGACGGCGGACATCTCCAAGGGCCTGCAAGTGCCGCTGACCACGGCGGAACGGATCAAGACGCGGTTTGGCGGGGTGCATGCCACCGGCATGGATGACCGCGAGATGATTGATATCGGCGGCGATTCTGGTGATTGGGAAAAAGATCGCCGTCAGGTCAGCCGGACCGAATTGATCGGCATCATGCGGCCACGGGTCGAGGAAATTCTGGAAGAAACCCGCGCGCGGCTGGACGCGGCCGGGTTTGAACATTTGCCAAGTCAGCAGATTGTGCTGACCGGCGGCGGCAGCCAGATCCCCGGCCTTGATGGCCTGGCCTCACGTATTCTGGGCCAGCGCGTGCGTCTGGGGCGGCCGTTGCGCGTGCAGGGCCTGCCGCAGGCCGCCACTGGGGCGGCATTTGCCAGTGCGGTCGGGCTGTGCCTTTTTGCCGCCCACCCGCAAGATGAATGGTGGGATTTCGACATTCCGACCGAGCGTTACCCGGCACGGTCGATGAAACGGGCGATGAAATGGTTCAAGGACAACTGGTAAACCACTATATCCAGAGGATTTGGCAACATACCGCTGAAATTCGCGCCGCTTTCCCCATATTTTGTGGGGAAGGCGTGTTTTTTTCGTGACCTGTCGTCACTTTGTGGATAGAATTGTGGATAATTTCAGCCTCCGCACCGGGGACAGGTGATTCCGGGGGGCTTCTGACTCCAAATGACAGCAAACCAAAAAAATTAGGCGGATTGGCAATGACCCTTAACCTTATCATGAGCTCAGAGCGCGACGAATTAAAGCCGCGCATTACCGTTTTTGGCGTCGGCGGCGCTGGGGGGAATGCGGTCAACAACATGATCGACAAGAACCTTGAAGGGGTAGAATTCGTTGTGGCCAACACCGATGCGCAGGCTTTGCATCAAAGCCGTGCCCCGTCGAAAATTCAGATGGGTCTGAAAGTCACCGAAGGGCTGGGTGCGGGGGCGCGTCCAACCGTTGGGGCGGCGGCGGCTGTTGAGACGATCGAAGAAATTGTCGAGCATCTGGCAGGGGCACATATGTGCTTTATCACCGCCGGGATGGGGGGTGGCACCGGCACTGGTGCGGCCCCGATCATAGCGCAAGCGGCGCGCGAACTGGGCGTGCTGACCGTCGGCGTGGTGACAAAACCGTTCCAGTTTGAAGGCAACAAGCGGATGCGCCAGGCCGACGAAGGCATCGAGGCGCTGCAAAAGGTTGTGGATACGCTGATCATCATCCCGAACCAGAACCTGTTCCGTCTGGCCAATGAAAAGACCACCTTCACCGAGGCGTTCGCTTTGGCAGACGATGTGCTTTATCAAGGTGTCAAGGGCGTGACCGACCTTATGGTGCGGCCCGGCCTGATCAACCTTGATTTTGCCGATGTCCGCGCCGTGATGGACGAGATGGGCAAGGCGATGATGGGCACCGGCGAGGCATCGGGCGAAGACCGCGCCGTGCAGGCTGCCGAAAAAGCCATTGCCAACCCGCTGCTGGACGAAATATCGTTGCATGGCGCCAAGGGTGTGTTGATCAACATCACCGGCGGTTACGACCTGACGCTGTTCGAACTTGACGAAGCGGCGAACATCATCCGCGAAAAAGTTGATCCTGACGCAAATATCATTGTGGGCTCCACTCTGGACACCAATATGAACGGCATGATCCGGGTGTCGGTTGTGGCGACGGGAATTGATGCGACCAAGTCGCGCGACGAAGTGCCGGTCGCCCGCCGGTCGATGGCAGCGCCTTTGCCACCTGTTGCACATGCGCCAGTGACTTATGCGCCAATGACCAATGCGCCAATGGCCAATGCGCCGGTGGCCGAACCGCGCCGTGAACCCGCTGTTCCGGCCCCGGTGATGACCGAAGCGGAAGCTGTGACCAAGGGTCTGTTTGAGTCCCTTCAGCCGCATGCGCAGGGTAATTATGACGCGGATGGTGACGATTATGCAGAAATGCCGGCCCCGGCTTATCGCCCGCAACCATCGGTGCAACCGCGTGCCACAGCGTCGCAGATAGATGCCGATGCCGCTGGATTTGTGGCCCCGCGTCCGCGCAGCGCCGGAACACCGTCGCCAGAAGCCATGGCCCGGTTGCAAGCCGCAGTCAGCAAATCCCCGATGAACCGCCCCGGCATGGCAGCGCAGGCTCCGCGTGCGCCAATCGCCGCCGCAGCGCCGCGCCCGGTCGCCGACAAGCCGCGCTTCGGGATCGGGTCGTTGATCAACCGCATGGCGGGCAATCTGGAGCCGCAAGCAGACCGCACACCCGCTCCGCGCCAGCAGCCGCCCGTGACCAGCTATGACGATGAACCTGAACTGAGCGCAGATCAGGAACGTATTGAGATTCCTGCCTTTTTGCGCCGGCAGGCAAACTGATATTTTGTGACAGTGGTGGTAAAAAGGTCCGGGAAATCGGACCTTTTTTCGTTTGATATCATGGCGTTGCAGCGGAAACTTAAGGCTGTCACACAGCGTTACAAACTGTGAGTTGAGATTGAGCGCACTGCGGCCTAAACACCCATAGGTTAGATGTGTCAAATGATAATCATTTGCGCCATCAACCTGGATCGACGGAGCGTTTCGTGCAGAGCACGCTTAAATCAGCGGCCACATTTACCGGCTTGGGGCTGCATTCCGGTGTACCTGTCCGGATGGTGGTTATGCCTGCCTCGGCGGATTACGGCATATGGTTTCGCCGGACGGATGCGGCTGCGCGCGGTGCAATGATTGCGGCGCGCTGGGATTCGGTGGTGCCGTCGCGCCTGTGCACCTTGGTCGCCAATCAAAACGGCGTTCAGGTATCCACCATTGAACATTTGATGGCGGCACTTGCAGGGTGCGGTATTCACAACGCGCTGATTGAAATAGACGCAGGCGAAGTGCCCATCCTTGACGGGTCATCGGTTCCGTTTGTGCAGGGATTTTTGGCACGGGGCCTTCGCCAACAGGCCAGCCCTATCCGCGCTATCAAGGTGCTTCGGTATGTCGAAGTGCGCGACGGTGGTGCTTTGGCACGGCTTGACCCGTCTGAGACCATGGAAATGGATTTCCTGATTGATTTTGAAGAGGCCGCGATTGGCCAACAGCATAAAGTGATGAGCCTGGCCAATGGCGCTTTCGTGCGCGAATTGTGTGATAGCCGGACCTTCTGTCGCCAGATTGATGTGGACGCGATGCGCGCCAAGGGCTTGGCATTGGGTGGTAATTTGCGCAATGCGGTGGTGTTTGAAGGTGACCGCGTTCTTAGCCCCGGCGGTTTGCGCCATGCCGATGAACCGGTGCGCCACAAAATGCTGGATGCTTTGGGTGATTTGGCACTTGCAGGCGGGCCGCTGCTGGCGCGCTATACCGGCGTGCGGGCAGGGCATGCGTTGACCAACCAGTTGCTATGTGCGCTGTTTGCAACACCCGGTGCCTTTGCCATGGTGGATTGCGGGCCGCTGGCCGGTTTGCAACTGCCCGGCGTGGGTGTGCACCGTGCCGATATTCCCGCAGTTGCATAAGCAAGTCTCAAATCTGCAAAGGCGTTTTGCGCCCCGGATTTTTCTGTGCTAGGACCAGACAAACGTGGGTGACAGTGCTTTGGTACAGTCACTCAAAGGTAAGGCATGGGGTAGGCGGGCGATGGTTGGAGTAAAAGTTGGCGCGCAACTGATAGGCACGGCGCTGCTTGTCGCCTTGCTGGGGGCCTGCGCAAAGAAAACAGAAGAGCGCCCGTTAGACAGCTTCACCGCCGAAGAGATTTACAAGCGCGGCGAGTTCGAGCTGAACGCAAACCCGAAACCAAAAGAGGCGATCCGCTACTTCGAAGAAGTGGAACGGCTGTATCCCTATACTGAATTTGCCAAGCGCGCCTTGATCATGCAGGCGTTTACGCACCACAAAGCCAAACAATACGAAGAGGCCCGTGGTGCCGCTCAGCGCTTTCTCGACCTTTATCCTGCCGATGAAGACGCGGCCTATGCGCAGTATCTGATGGCTTTGTCGTATTATGACGAGATCGATGAAGTCGGTCGTGATCAGGGGGTGACCTTCCAGGCGTTGCAAGCGTTGCGCGCGGTGATCGAGCAATACCCTGACAGCGAATATGCCAGATCGGCAAAGCTGAAATTTGAACTGGCGTTTGACCATCTGGCCGCCAAGGAAATGGAAATCGGCCGCTATTACCTTAAGCGGGGCAATTACACGGCGGCGATCAATCGCTTCCGCCTTGTGGTGCAGGATTTTGAAACCACCTCTTACACGCCCGAAGCGTTACACCGTTTGACCGAAAGCTACCTTGCCTTGGGCTTGACCGACGAAGCGCAAACCGCGGCGGCCATTCTGGGCTACAACTATCAGTCCAGCCCGTTTTATGACGACAGCTTTGCCTTGTTGAAGGGGCGTGGTCTGTCGCCAGAAGCCAAAGGCGATAGCTGGCTGCGGTCAATTTACCGTCAGGTGGTCAAGGGCGAGTGGCTCTGACCCGGAGGTTTGTGCTGTATGCTGCGCAGCCTTGATATTCGTGATGTGTTGATCATTGATCGGCTGGACCTTGCGTTTCAGCCGGGTTTGAACGTGTTGACCGGAGAAACCGGGGCCGGAAAATCCATTTTGCTGGATGCGCTTGGTTTCGTGCTGGGCTGGCGCGGGCGCGCGGAATTGGTGCGCGCCGGTGCCACACAGGGCGAGGTGACGGCGGTGTTTGATCTGGTCCCCGATCATGCCGCACGCGCGGTGTTGGCCGAGGCCGGTTTTGAGGCCGAGGATGAACTGATCTTGCGGCGCATCAACACGGTCGATGGCCGCAAGACCGCGTGGGTCAATGACCGGCGGGTATCGGGCGACGTTTTGCGTGATCTTTCCGATACTTTGGTGGAATTGCACGGCCAACATGATGACCGTGGGCTTTTGAACCCGCGCGGCCACAGGGCGTTGTTGGATGCCTTTGCCGGGGTTGATCTGGCCCCTGTTCGCGATGCCTGGCGGGCGCAATCGGCCGCGCGGGCAGGCTTGGCGGCGGCAGAGGCCGCTTTGGCCGCAGCGCGCGGCGAAGAAGATTATCTGCGCCATGCGGTGGCCGAATTGGATACATTGGATCCAAGCCCCGGTGAAGAGGCGGATCTGGATGCCAAACGCCGCGTAATGCAGGCGGCAGAGAAAATTCGCGGCGACGTGCTGCGGGCCAAGTCTGCCTTGTCTGATCAAGGCGCGATGGGCCAGTTCATGGACGCGCAACGTTGGTTGGAAGGTGTTGCCGGGCGGGCAGAAGGCGCGCTTGACGGGGCCTTGGCGTCACTTGCGCGGGCAATGATCGAACTGGGTGAGGCGCAGGCCGGGGTCGCGGCATCGCTCCGGGGGTTGGATTTCGACCCGGTCGATCTGGAGCATCTGGAAGAACGGCTGTTTGCAATACGGGCGTTGGCGCGAAAGCATTCGGTTCTGGCCGATGATTTGGGCAATTTTGCCGCCAGATTGCGCGCAAGATTGCAGGCGTTGGATAGCAGTGCGGCGGGCATGGCTGCACATATGGCAGCGGTCATTGCGGCAGAGGCGGGTTATGCAGCGGCGGCGGGTGCAGTGCATGATCAGCGCACATCGGCTGCGGGGCGGCTTGATGCGGCAATGGCGGCAGAACTGGCGCCATTAAAGATGGAACGCGCTGTTTTCACAACGGAATTAAGCGTTTCCGAGGCCGGCCCCGATGGTCGCGACACGGTGACGTTTTCGGTGGCAACCAACCCCGGCGCGCCAGCGGGGGCTTTGAACAAGATCGCATCCGGTGGGGAACTATCGCGGTTTTTGCTGGCGCTTAAGGTCTGTCTGACCGGCGATGCACCCGGCCTGACCCTGATTTTTGATGAAATTGACCGGGGTGTTGGCGGAGCTACCGCCGATGCGGTCGGGCGGCGTTTGCAAGCCCTTGCCACTTCGGCGCAGGTTTTGGTGGTCACGCATTCGCCGCAGGTCGCAGCCCTTGGCGCGCATCATTGGCGGGTGGAAAAGCGGGTGGTGGGCGAGATGACGCTATCGTCGGTCACACCGCTGGACGCTGGGGCGCGGGTCGAAGAAATTGCCCGGATGCTTGCGGGGGACAGTGTGTCAGATGCCGCGCGCGCGGCCGCACGGGCGCTGTTATCGGCGTAAGCCATGCGTCTTAAGCCATGCGCATGGTGCATAGGGGATTTTCCATATCTGCGGTGGATGTCCTTGGTGTTGTCACCTATTTTTGTCTCAGGGAGGGGACAAGTCAGGAGATTATGATGTTGAAACTGTTGGAACCACTGCTGCGCGCCTTTCGTTTGCCGTCGATCGACGATGCCGAACGGGATTATCTGAATGGCGCGCATGACCGGGTCAATCTGGAATACCGTCAACGGCAAGTTGACCAGGGCCTGTTTCGCCACGCTCACAAGATGTGATCAGCCGCGCGCGCGACTTGCGATAGCGCGGTCGCCAGATCGCCATAGCCGGTAAATCTGCGCTCATAGGCCAAACCTAGCCGCTTGGCGCAGTCTTCCGCTTTGGCATCCAAGGCGGGATCATTGGTTTGCGCCTGATAAACAAGCTTGGTGTAATTGCCAAAATACATGTCACGCAATTCAGGATGCGGGCCCAATCCCAGGGGCCGCCAGACAAAAGCGTCGAACTGCCGCACAAGAAAATCCGTAAGGTAGAAGGCGGTGAACTCCGTCTCGGCATGGGATGCGAAATTGGCATTGCCTTCAAAAAACGAATAACAATGTGGGCCCTCGACCATTTTTACGCCCAGATCCTTACACTTTTGCTGCAATTGCCCCCCGGTGCCACAATCCGCGTAGACCACGAAAATCTCGGCATAGCTTGCGCGGTATTCCCGTACCGCCGCCTCCACCGCAGGGGTGATTTTATCAGGGTGCAAGTGCAGGTCTGCGGGAAGGCACTGCAGATCAATATGATCCCAATGATTGAGGCGTTTCAATGCAAGAATTTCATGCGCCAGTGCCCCGCAGGCAATAAGCAGAACGCGGCCCTGCAACGCCGGTGGCACGCCTGTAGCGGACGGCGTCGTGTCGTCGGGGCTTAACGCCACTGCCTTGCGCCAAGAATAAGGCTGCCGGCCATGGCGGCAAAGCCAAGTGCTACCAGCGGCACGTTTGCCCATAGCGCCAAGGCGATGGTTGCGCCAGCAGCGGCGATAACAAAAGCAATCAGACCAATCAGATGGGGCAGGGGCATGACGCGTCTCCTATCCGTTACAATGTGGTCGTAGCCGCTGCATTTTCCAATACTGAAATGCAGATAATTGGCGGGTTTCTGAAACGTGATCAGGAATCCGCCGATTTTTCAGGCAACCAACGTCAGGCGTTCAGGGCATTATGTTTGCGCAACATGAACGACTTTGCGGTTTCAACAGCAACAGCGGCGTCGCGGCAGTAGGCATCGGCGCCAATGGCCTTGCTGAACTCCTCGTTCAGGGGGGCGCCACCTACCATGACAATGTAATCATCGCGCATGCCTTTTTCTTTCAGCGTGTCGATCACCACCTTCATATAGGGCATTGTGGTGGTCAGCAGGGCCGACATGCCAAGGATATCGGGTTGCTCCTCTTCAATCGCGGCCAGATATTTTTCCACCGAGTTGTTGATACCAAGATCGCGCACCTCAAAGCCCGCGCCTTCCATCATCATGCCGACCAGATTTTTGCCGATATCGTGGATGTCGCCTTTGACGGTGCCGATCACCATTTTGCCCATCCGGGGCGCGCCGGTTTCGGCCAGCAGCGGCTTGAGGATAAACATGCCGCCTTTCATCGCGTTGGCGGCAAGCAGCACTTCGGGCACAAACAAAATCCCATCACGGAAATCGGCACCAACAATGGTCATGCCTGCCACAAGCGCTTTGGTCAGAACGTCGTAGGGTGTCCAATCGCGGCCAAGCAAAATATGAACGCCGTCTTCAATCTCTTCCTTCAGGCCATCGTAGAGGTCATCATGCATTTGCAGCACAAGCTCTTCATCGGACAGGTCTGCCAGAATAATCTCGTCGTTTTCGTCGGCCATATGAAGTGCTCCTGCGCGCAAGCTTACATGTTCAATGGGCCGAATGGGCCGCAATGACTTTGCACTTTACGACATGCCCCGGATGAAAGCCGACAGCAAGGGGGTGATTGGCGCGAATATCATGGCGCTTGTTCGCGCTACGTTCTAGTATGATGGCATGCGAGACGTAGAAAACAATCTGTTGCCGGGACAGCGCTTGAGGGCAAGGGCGGCTGCGTCGAATGCCATCGGGCGGTTTGAGTGTCTGGCGCGCGTTGGTGTCAGCGACGGTTGGGATATTTCCGAAGATGACCGGTTGGTGAAAACCGAAGTGCGCCTTGAGAAGCCACGCTCTGCGCTAAGCTATAACAGGTCGCCAGATTTGCCGTTTGATCGGTCTATCAACCCATACCGCGGTTGTGAGCATGGCTGCATTTACTGTTTCGCGCGACCAAGCCATGCGTTTTTGAACCTGTCGCCGGGATTGGATTTCGAGACGAAATTGATTGCGCGGCCAGGGATGGGCTTGGTGCTGGCGCGGGAATTGTCGGCCAAGGGATATGTCGTGCAGGTGGTGGCGATTGGCACGAATACCGATCCCTATCAGCCGATTGAAGCCAGGCACGGTGTCATGCGCGAAGTGGTGAGTGTTCTTCGCGATTTCAATCATCCGGTCGCAATTACGACCAAAGGCACGCTGGTGGAACGCGATCTGGATATTCTGGCACCGATGGCGGCTTTAGGGTTGGCGCGGGTCGGGGTATCGATCACCACGCTGGATGCGGGACTGTCGCGCAAGATGGAGCCGAGGGCGGCAGCGCCTGCGCGCAGGCTGGCCATGATCCGGCGGTTGACCGATGCGGGAGTGCCGGTGCGGGTGATGGTGGCCCCGGTGGTGCCGGGATTGACCGACCACGAAGTGGAGCCGATTTTGCAGGCCGCAAAAGACGCAGGTGCGGTGGCGGCCAGTTTCATCATGCTGCGCCTGCCGCGCGAAGTGTCGGGATTGTTTCGCGATTGGCTGGTGCAACATTACCCCGACCGGGCAGCCAAAGTGATGGGCCGGGTGCGCGAATTGCACGGCGGGCGCGATTACGACCCGGAGTTCGGCAAACGCATGCGCGGCGAGGGGCCTTGGGCCGATTTGATGGCGCGACGC
>JAYSPY010000076.1:0-9549 GCA_043721855.1 Pseudorhodobacter sp. | reverse complement strand
GCGATATTCGCGACGCCACAGTCGAAGGCCGCGCAATGTTCATCGAGGCCACGCTGACCGCCACCGCATCCGGCCGCCCGCGCGTGGCCCATAAACTGCGTCGGTGATGCGTCGTTTTCCGCTTGACGCCTAGGGGTGGGTCCACTACCCAACGCGGCGGATGGCTAGGTAGCTCAGCTGGTTAGAGCACGCGACTCATAATCGCGGGGTCGGGGGTTCGAGTCCCCCCCTCGCCACCAATCTTCTTTCATTCCTGAATTAGTGTTTGTTTTCTGATGGTTAGGGGAGCTGCCTCACTCTAGGGACCGCCATTCGGACCAAGTTTAGGCAGCTTAGGGCTGGCGTCTGCGACGGCACATTGCGAACCACCGCATAGCCTGCAAAATTTGTTTTGACGATCAAGAGAATCATTTTATTCTCAGGTGGCAAATCAATCTCGGAGGTGCACATGCCCCGTCTTATGGTTCGTTGCCCTGAAACAAACGATGTATTGTTTACCGGCCTTGTTATGGATGAAGCGAGCTTTTCGTGGTGTGATTTCGTATTTGATGGGGAGCCTAAGGCTTGCCCCTACTGTGGTGAAAGGCACAGCTTCAAGAGTGCCAAATTCTTCCTAGACAAGGGCAAGCCGCTGAGCGGGGCGCGCGTCGGCAACTTGTTCAGCCCGGCTGTCATGGCAAAGTCAGGCGGATTTCGAATTGGAAATTCCAGCTTATGCACTTTGGATTTGTGCTGCAAAACGCGAAATCCCTGATGAACCGTCTATTCCAGGCCTTTGAGTGAAGCGATCAAGGTGCTGGCCTTGGGTATTTGGCGACCAAGCTGAAAGGTGCATAGGCGGGGCAGCCATCTGCGGTAAAATGGGCACCTGCGGGTGGCTTTCGGGCGGGCTGCTGCGCTGCTGCAATAGATTCAAATGACTGGCGCAGGTGTGCAGGTCGTCGTCGTGGCGATGATCAGCGGTAGGCGCGAAGTACGATTGCGCTTGAGGATATGACGGCGGCCCCTTAGCTTGAATGTGGTATTCAGGAGGTAAAACATGCGGATTTTGGTCATCGGTGCGGGGGGTATGCTGGGGGTAAAACTGATTGCCCGGCTGGCGCAGGATGGGGGTATCGGCAAGCATCAAGTGACGCATCTTACACGTGTGGATGCGGTGCCATGTGTTGGCATGGTAGCGGATTTTGACGTTGAAACAGTGGCTTGCGACATTTCTGCACCCGGTATCGCTGATCGGTTGATGGCGGGCAAGCCTGATCTGATCTTTCATCTGGCGGCCGTGGTGTCTGGCGAGGCAGAGCGCGATTTTGACAAAGGCTACCGCATCAATCTGGACGCGACGCGGCTTTTGCTAGAGGCGGCACGCGCGGCGGGGCATTGCCCGAAGATCATTTTCACATCGTCTATCGCGGTGTTTGGCGCCCCTTTTCCAGAGGTGATCGCAGATGACTATTTCACAACACCGCTGACGAGCTATGGCACCCAAAAGGCAATGGCGGAGCTGTTGTTAAGCGATTATTCGCGGCGTGGATTTGTTGACGGCGTGGCCTTGCGGATGCCGACCATCTGCGTGCGGCCTGGTTTGCCCAATGCTGCCGCGTCGGGGTTTTTCTCTAATATTATACGTGAACCTTTGGTAGGTTTATCTGCCGTTCTGCCGGTGGAGGAAAACACGCGGCACTGGTTTGTATCACCTCGCGCGGCGGTGGCGTTCCTGATTCGCGCGGCGCAGATGGCCCCAAGCGTGCTGGGCGCGCGCCGAACGCTGACTTTGCCCGGGCTAAGTTGCACGGTGGCCGAGCAGATTGAGGCATTGCGCCGCGTGGCGGGCGATAGGGCAGTGGCGTTGATATCCCGGGTGCCGGACCCGGTTATTGCGCGCATTGTTGAAGGCTGGCCGCAGCGGTTTGACGCAGCGCGTGCGATTGACCTGGGGTTTGAGGCAGAGACAGATTTTGATATGATCATTCGTTCACATATCGAAGATGAACTTGGTGGATAGTCATCGCGGCACCTCGCCCCCGGTTGCTTGCGTGACGCTGTGGGCCGCATCCCGAACGGCGTGGCCGATTTTTGCGGCGTCCGACAGGTTGATGCGGAAAGCGGGGCCAGAGATGGACAGGCCCGCTACGGGTTCGCCGTAGGCATTGAAAATTGGCGCGGCGATGCAACGCATCCCTTCCGCGCGTTCCTGATCATCTATCGAATAGCCGCGCTGTCGGGTGTGAGCCAGATCGCGCAGCAGGCTTGATTCCAGTGTAATCGACAGCGATGTGAATTTCGCAAGACCCTGCCGCGCGATGATGCCTTGCACCCGGTCCGGCGGATACCAGGCCAGCAGCGCCTTGCCGATGCCCGACACATGCATCGGCCCCTTGGTGCCGGGCGGAAAGAAGGCGCGAATGGCTTGCGCGGTTTCGACCTGGCTTAGAAACAGCACCTCATCACCGGATTCGACGCCCAGATTTGCGGTCTCCCCCGTAGCCCGCATCAGCGCATCCATCGGCGCGCGCGCGCGCTCAACCACTTTGGTGCGGCGCAGAAAGGCGGACCCTACCCGAAACGCGCCGCCGCCGACATGCCAAAGCTGGCCTTTTTCTTCAACCTCGACCATGCCATGCGCCTGCAGCGTGATCAGCGCGCGGTAGACTGTGGCCACGGCCTGACCGGTACGCTGCGCAAGATCAGACAGGGTCAGGCCAGCGCTTTTTGCCAGAATATCAAGCATGATCATCGCGCGGTCCAGCGATTGGACGGTGTTTTGATCTGTCGTGTCGTGAAACGCCTTTGGGCGGCCACGTGGGCGGGACTCGGTGGTTTTTATCATCTGGACCTGCCTTGATTGTTGAATGAAAAATTATTTCAAGAATAATGAAAAACGTGGAAGTCATGATAATGCAAGAGAAAAATATAAAAGTAAGCATATGAAAAAATATTTCGAAAAAATTGCATGATGTCTCGGCGCGACGTAATGTGCTGGCACTGTTACAGACTTTGATCGAAAGGCGCATTCCTTATGACGACTCAGAACCCCGTTTTTATTCCCGGCCCGACGAACATTCCTGACAGCATCCGCAAGGCCTGCGATATGGCGACGCTGGATCACCGATCACCTGCCTTTGCCAAGATTTTCAAGCCCGCGGTGGCTGGTGTGCGGCGCATTCTGAAGATGGCGCAAGGCGAAGTGATCTTGCTGCCATCGACCGGCACGGGCGGTTGGGAAGCGGCGATCAGCAATACCTTGTCGCCGGGCGATACGGTGCTGGCGCCGCGTTTTGGCATGTTCAGCCACCGCTGGATTGATATGTGCCAGCGGCACGGGCTGGATGTGCAGATCATCGAAACGCCATGGGGGCAGGGCGCGCCTTTGGCTGCAATCGAGGCGGCGCTGCGGGCGGATACCGGGCACAAAATTCGCGTGGTTTTGGGCACGCATAATGAAACGGCGACCGGTGTGCGCAGTGATATTGCAGGCATCCGGCGCGCAATGGATGCGGTAAAACATCCGGCGATGCTGTTTGTTGACGGGGTATCCTCGATTGGGTCGATGCCGTTTGATATGGCGGGGTGGCGCGTGGATATTGCCATTGCGGGCAGCCAAAAGGGCTTCATGCTGCCGGTTGGTCTGGCGATTTTGGGGGTAAGCCCGAAAGCGCTGGCGGCGATGGAGACGGCAAAACTGCCGCGCACGTTCTTTGATTTTCGCGATATGCTTCGGAGTTACGCAGCGGGCGGCTACCCCTACACGCCAGCGGTTGGTTTGATTGCGGGGCTTAGCCATGCCATTGAATTGCTTGAAGAAGAAGGGCTTGATGCGGTCTACGCCCGTCATCACAGACTTGCCGAAGGGGTGCGCCGGGCGATTGGCGCATGGGGGATGAAACCCTGTGCAGTCTCGCCGGATTTGTATTCTGATACCGTGACAGCGGTGGTGGTGCCTGATGGCTGCAATGGCACCGATCTGGTGGCGCTGGCCGCGTCGAAATACGACGTGGCGTTTGGCGTGGGCTTGGGCGAAGTGGCAGGCCGCGTGTTTCGCATCGGGCATCTGGGGATGCTGACGGACGTGATGATGCTGTCGGGGTTGGCGGCGGCGGAAATGTGCATGGCCGATCTGGGCTGGCCGGTAAAGCTGGGGTCTGGGGTGGCGGCAGCACAGGAGTATTATCGCGGATCTGTGCCAGTCGCGCTGCGGGCGGCGGCAGAATAAGATGAGTATTTGGGCGAAAAGGAAGCCGCTTGCGGGCGGGCTAAACAAGCGGGGTCGCGATGTATATTCCGACATTTGATGACGTGATCGCGGCACATGACCGCATTCGACCGTATATTCATCGCACGCCAGTGTTAACGTCGTCTTACCTGAACGATCTGACCGGGGCGGAGCTGTTCTTCAAGTGCGAGAATTTTCAAAAGGCCGGCGCGTTCAAGGTGCGGGGGGCCTGCAATGCGGTGTTCGGGTTGGCGGATGACAAGCTTTCGCGCGGAGTGGCGACGCATTCATCGGGGAACCATGCGCTATCGTTGTCTTACGCGGCCGGGCGACGCGGGATTGCCTGCAACGTGGTCATGCCGCGCACGGCACCGCTGGCCAAGAAAGACGCTGTTCGAGGCTATGGTGGGGTGATTGTTGAATGCGAGCCGTCGACCAGCAGCCGTGAGGCGGTGTTTGCCGAAATGGTGGCGAAATCTGGCGCTGATTTTGTGCATCCCTACAACGACCCTCGGGTGATTGCCGGGCAGGCGACATGTTCGCGCGAATTGATGGAGCAGGTGGAAGGGCTGGACGCGGTGGTGGCGCCGATCGGGGGTGGCGGCATGATTTCGGGCACCTGCTTGACGGTATCGAACACAGCGCCAACTGTTAAGATTTACGCGGCTGAACCCGAGCAGGCCGATGATGCCTATCGCAGTTTCAAGGCCGGTCATATCATCGCCGACGATGCGCCGGTGACGGTAGCGGATGGGTTGAAAGTGCCGCTGAAAGACTTGACCTGGCATTTTGTGAAAAACCATGTGACCGATATTTTGACGGCATCGGAAGACGAGATTATCGAGGCGATGAAGACGACCTGGAAGCGCATGAAAATCGTGATCGAGCCGTCTTGCGCCGTGCCTTTGGCGACCATTCTGAAGAACCCGGATGTGTTCCGGGGCCGCCGCGTTGGCGTGATTATCACCGGCGGCAACGTCGATCTGGACACTTTGCCTTGGATGAAAGGGTAACACCATGAACAGCCATACGAACTTTGCAGGCCTTGAGGTTGGCTATGATATTCCCGCCCTGCCGGGGATGGACGAGGCCGATATTCAAACCCCGTGCCTTGTGCTGGATCTGGACGCTTTGGAGCGTAATATCAAGAAGATGGGCGATTTCGCCAAGGCCAATGGGATGCGCCACCGGGTGCATGGCAAGATGCACAAATCGGTGGATGTGGCGCTGTTGCAAGAACGCTTGGGCGGGTCTGTGGGCGTGTGCTGCCAGAAGGTATCAGAGGCGGAGGTGTTTGCGCGCGGCGGCATCAAGGATGTGCTGGTATCCAACCAGGTGCGCGATCCCGCCAAGATTGACCGGCTGGCGCGGATGCCGAAACTGGGCGCGCGGGTGCTGTGCTGTGTCGATGATCTGGCCAATGTGGCGGACCTGTCGGCGGCAGCGGTAAAGCACGGCACGCAGATTGAAGTTCTGGTGGAAATTGACTGTGGCGCGGG
Organism: Pseudorhodobacter sp.; assembly: GCA_043721855.1. Taxonomy (GTDB): domain Bacteria; phylum Pseudomonadota; class Alphaproteobacteria; order Rhodobacterales; family Rhodobacteraceae; genus JACMNW01. Next base: position 3,840 of record JAYSPY010000076.1, on the reverse strand, counting down.
GCGCTGCGGGGTGAATTCGACACCTGCCGTGGTGGCGCTGGCACAGGCGCTTGAGGCGGCCCCGGGGCTGAAATTCGCAGGGATTCAAGCCTATCAAGGTGCGATGCAGCACATGGATAAGTATGAAGATCGGCGTGCCAAGTTGGAAATTGCCGTGGCCATGGTGAAGGACGCTGTCGATACGTTGAGCGCGGGCGGGATAGAGTGTGACATTGTGGGTGGCGGTGGCACGGGCAGCTATTATTTCGAGTCCACATCAGGCGTTTATAACGAACTGCAATGCGGGTCTTACGCGTTCATGGACGCGGATTATGGCCGTATCCTGGATGAACATGGCAAGCGGATTGACCAAGGCGAATGGGAAAATGCGCTGTTCATTCTGACCAGCGTCATGAGCCATGCCAAGGCCGACAAGGCGATTGTTGACGCCGGGCTAAAGGCACAATCGGTGGATTCTGGTCTGCCGGTGGTGTTTGGGCGGACGGATGTGAAATATGTGAAATGTTCAGACGAGCACGGCGTGGTGGAAGATCTGGGCGGCGTGTTGAAGGTGAATGACAAGCTGCGGCTAGTGCCCGGCCACTGCGACCCGACTTGCAATGTGCATGATTGGTATGTGGGCGTGCGCGGCGGCAAGGTCGAGGTGGTATGGCCGGTATCGGCGCGCGGCAAGGCCTATTGAACGGTGGGTTAATACGCTGAAATCGTTTCAAAAACCCCGTCTTACTTGCGTCTTCTTTCCGTCTTGCTTGCGTCTTTACGCGCGCAGGACGGACAGGCCATTAACCATAGCGCGACATTGCGCCCTCGGAGTGCCGCCCTATGCTGATTGTGCCAGAGCGTTTGATTGCTGAGCTTGTTTCGCCTGCCGATGCCTTTACGGCGATTGAGGCCTGTTTTGCCGCGATGGCGCGGCGGGAGGCTTATAACTTTCCTGTCGTGCGCGAGGCGCTGGGTGAGGGGCGGCAATATGGCTTTAAATCGGGGTTAGATCGGGCCGGGGGCAGTTTGGGCGTGAAAGCGGGCGGGTATTTTCCGGGCAACATGGCGCGGGGGATGATCAATCATCAATCGTCGGTGTTCTTGTTTGATCCCGAATCCGGGCGACCCTTGGCGATGGTGGGGGGGAATTTGTTGACAGCACTGCGGACGGCTGCGGCCTCGGCGATTTCAATCGACCGTTTGGCGCGAAAAGATGCGACTGTTTTGGGCATGGTCGGGGCCGGGCATCAGGCCGGGTTTCAGTTGCGGGCGGCGGCGAGGGTGCGGCGGTTTGAACGGGTGGTGGCCTGGAACCTGCACCCGGAGATGTTGCCAAAACTGGGGGCGATTGCGGCGGAGCTGGGGTTGCCGTTTGAGGCGGTGAGTTTGGCCGAACTGGGGGCGCGGGCAGATGTGATCATTACGATCACCTCGTCGGATAAGGCGTCGTTGTTGGATCGGCATGTGAAGGCTGGCACGCATCTGGCCTGCATGGGCACGGATACGGTTGGCAAGCAGGAGGTGGAGCCTGCGCTGTTGGCGCGGGCTTCGGTTTTTACCGATGAGGTGGCGCAGTCGGTGACGATTGGCGAGGCGCAGCATGCGGTGGCGGCGGGGTTGATTTCGGCGCGCGACATCACGCCGCTGGGGGATGTTTTGATTGGCGCGCATGCTGGCCGGACCAGCGATGCTGAGATCACGCTGTTTGACGGAACGGGCGTGGGGTTGCAGGATTTGGCTGTGGCGGGTGTTGCCGTGCTGCGCGCCACTGAACGCGGACTTGGCATCACGGTGGATGTCTGAACCTTCCGATTTGTGTCGGTGACAAGTTTTGATCAAATGAAGTTGCAAAGGTGATTGATCCCGCGCGCGGGCCATGGTCTGACCTTTACAGTGGGTCACACGGGGGGGGCGTTCATGCGGGTGTTCATCAATGGTTTTGGGCGCATCGGGCGGTCTGTTTTGCGGGCTTATCTGACAGCGCGGGACACTTGGCCGGGGCTGGAGATTGCCGGGATCAATGACATCGCCGCCGCCGATATGTGCGCGTATTTGTTTGAATATGACAGCGTTTTCGGGCCTTGGCGCGGGTCGGTTGCGCTGGGCGATGCGGCGTTAGTAGTAAATGGCCATACCATTCCGCTACACCGGACGGCGGATATATCGACCTTGGATTTGCGCGGCATCGACGTGGTGATGGAATGCACCGGGCGCGCCGAGGCGCGTGATGTGGCGGAGCGGGGGCTTCGCGCCGGGGCGGGCCGCGTGCTGATATCGGGGCCATCGGCGGCGGCGGATTTTACGGTTGTTCTGGGGGCCAATGATGACGGGTTGGCGGGGCAGAGGGTTGTCTCGAACGCGTCCTGCACGACGAACGCACTGGCCCCTCTGGTGCGGCTGCTGGACCGGGAGTTTGGTGTGGTGACAGGATCAATGACGACGATCCATTGTTATACCGGGTCGCAGCCCACGGTGGATGCCCCGGCGGCGGATTTTTCGCGCAGCCGTGCGGCGGCGCTGTCGATGGTGCCGACCACGACATCGGCGCAGCGGTTGCTGGATGTGGTGCTGCCGGGGCTGGCCGGGCGCATTCAGGGGTCTGCGGTGCGGGTGCCGGTGGCGAGCGTTTCCTGCATTGATCTGTGCGTGATGACGCAAGCGGCGGCGACGGTGGAGGCGGTGAATGCGGTGTTTCGGGCGGCGGCCCAAACTAAGGGGTCTGTGATCGGGGCAACCGACCGCGCGCTGGTTTCCACCGACCTGCGGGCGCGGGCGGAGAGTATCGTGATGGCCTGTCCGGAAACGCGGGTGACGGCGGGGGGGATGCTCCGGGTGTTTGGGTGGTATGATAATGAATGGGGGTTTTCGAATAGGATGCTGGATGTGGCGGTTAGGATGTGAAGGGGGGGGTAGGAATGTAATCTTTGGAATTGTTCAATATTTAATATCTATTCTATGGGCCATCGCTATCCTTCAACGAGGGCAATTTGATGCGAAGTGGATTTGATATGCCGAAGGTGCTTATTCCGACAGTTGGACATGAGGACTGGCAACGCTTTCTTGCAGAGCCTGAGAAACAATGGAAACGTGGATATTCAGCCATGGCGGCAGCGTTATCCTGGGAGGCAGCGGTTGGTTTGCCGCCCGAGATTGAACTGCTTCTTGGTGGATCGGTTGAGCTGTTGTTGGCAATACCGGAGCACAAAGTTGCTCTGCCGGGCGGCGGACGGGAAAGCCAGTGCGACGTGTTTGCTTTAGTCCGGGCCTCTGACGAAACCATCGCGGTTGCAGTCGAGGCTAAGGTCAATGAGCCGTTTGGACCGACAGTCGGAGAGTGGATGGTGAATGCAAGCAATGGAAAGATTGAGCGAATGCGGTTCATCTGTGATCTACTAGGTTTGGATGCGCCACCAGACGCCAACTTGCGCTATCAGCTATTCCATAGAACTGCGGCAGCTGTTCTTGAAGCCACCCGTTTCAAAACAGATCGCGCGGCAATGATTGTTCAGTCTTTTTCACAAGAACACCGTTGGTTTGAGGATTTTGCAGCTTTTGCTGCACTGTTTGGGCGTCAAACAGAAATTGGCAAAGCGATTACTATTGATCTTCCATCTGGAAAACCCCTGATATTGGGCTGGGCTGTGGGTTCGGAAGCATTTTTGTAATGCTTAAAAACGCCTCAAGCGCTTGTTGTCAATAAAGATTATTGAATTTTGCCGCCGTCAAAATGCTCGGAGGGTCGTTCTTTGGGGCGGGCGCGGCCGTTTGGTAGGGGTGTAACTACTATGTGGCGGTGGGGCATCTCCCCTCCCCCTGTGTGGGGAGGGGTTGGGGGTGGGGGGATGGCTGCGGGTTTGG
>JAYSPY010000075.1:0-43678 GCA_043721855.1 Pseudorhodobacter sp. | reverse complement strand
AGCCAGAACCTACGACGCCCTATGGAAATCCGTCGGGGCCGTCTGCGACCTGTTCCTACCGCAGGAATGCCGAAACTACTTCATCGCAGCAGGATATGGTTTGAATTGAAGGCGACTTGCTCTAGCCGATACTTCATGCGCCACGACTTTGATCCTGATGCTTTCATCAGCAAAAACAGGCCGCCAGTATCGGCTGTTTTGAAATCTTTGTCAGCGGGCTTCAGTGTTCGAATCTTGGCATCGCTGAGGGGCATCTGGGGGTACGGTCCAAATCAAGGTCTGCACTGTACCCCCAAAGTCGGGGTATTGTAGCGGCTTTGGTCAGACGTCGCTGGACAAACGGCCGCAGAAAAACCCATATACTACAAGGCTTTTTGGTTTTCACCGGACTATTTTGAATATGAAGGTGGTGCCGCTGAAGGGACTCGAACCCCCGACCCCATCATTACGAATGATGTGCTCTACCAGCTGAGCTACAGCGGCACTCTGGTCTGCCTAGTAGCATCCCAATCAAACAGTTTGTAGCCCTAATTTGCCTGCCGAACGATCGCTTCCACATCGATCACGTCCGGTTCTTCAACCGGAACCTCCGGCTTTGGCATCATCAGCGGGACCAGATCAACCCCGCTCATCCCCGCCGCAGGCTGCCGCCAGCTTAAGGTATCAAACCCGCCGCAATTATCGCAGATCGGCCCCCAAGCGGCATGGATCGCCTGGCATTTATCGCAGCACCATTGCGGCCCACGCGGCGCCGCCATCGCCCGCGCCAGCCAGCCGCGAACGACGCTATCGTCGGCCCCTTCGCCGCGTTCAATCGCCGCCATCAAAGCGACCGACCGCCCCGTTGGCATAGCTGTCGCCACATCGGCCAAGGCCCGGCGGGCAGACGGAAAATCCTCTGCCGCGATGTTTAACTCGGCCAGCAACATTTTAGTTTCCGGATCATCGACCCGCAGCCCCGTCAGCACCTTGAACCGTTTCAGGCGCGCTTGCGGCGTCTCGTCCGGCTCTATTTCAGCGAAAGCCGCCGCCAGATCAGGGTGCGGCATCACCTCCCATGCTTTTTTCAACACCCGCACTGCGTTCTTCGGCTCACCCTTCAATATATAACTCTGCGCCGCCATTGCGGCAGCCGGTATCAGATCGGGCGACAGTTTGTTCGCCTCGATCGCGGCCTCCCGCGCATCAATGGGTGACGCATCATCCACGACCACCCGCGCCTCTTGCAGGGCCAAAACGGCATCGCGGCGGCGGTAAACATCGCGCGGCAAATCACCAGATTTTAGCTTTGCCCCCAAGGTGGCGCGCGCGCCCTTCCAATCGGCATGCTCCGCCTGAAGCTTCAGCAGCACATCTTGGGTTTCCGTATGCTTTGGCTTTAAGGCAAACGCCTTCTCCGCCAGTTTCAGCGCAGTTTCGGTATCACCCTCGGTCAGTTTTTGTTTCATCAACCCGCGAATGCCCACGAACCGCGTGCTTTGATCGCCCAGCAGGGCCTTATAGGCCGCAGTCGCGCGTTTGGTATCGCCCGCCATCTCCGCCGCCTGTGCAATCAACAGTGTGGTCAGTTCCGGTTTGTCCAAAAACTTTTCGGCCTTCGCCGCCCGCGCCAGGGCAATCCGCCCCTCGCCCGATGCGATGGCCATCATGCCTTCGGCCAGCGCCTGATAGCCCTTGCGTTCACGATTGCGGTCAAAATAGCGCGAAATCGCCGTTTCGTCGCCGTTCAAAAAGCGCAACGTCGCCACCAGCAGGCCCACGATTTTCAAAATCAACCAAACCGCCGCCACCAACAGCAAGGCCGCAATCACCGCCTGCAAGGGGCCAAACGTAAACTCATACCCCGCAACCGCAATCTGAATGCCGCCGCCGGTATCCAGCAACATACCCGCGCCAAATGTGATGCCCGCAATCGCAGCCACAAACAATAAAACCTTGATCATAGACCAGATCATCTCAGCGCCCCTATTGCTTGTTCAATGTTGCGGAAAGATCAGAAATGGCCTGTTCAGTGTCTATTCTGCGCGTCGCATCGGCGACCCAGGGTGCCATTGCTTCAATGCCCTCGGGGGGCAATCCTGCAAGTTCTGACAGTGCTTCCTTGACCTGACCTGACTGCAATGCAGCTTCTGCACGCGACAGAACGGCATCCGGATCGGCGCCTTCTTGCGGCGTCAAAGACCGTGCACCAGACTGATTGCGCAGAAAGGACGTTAACCGGTCTGCCCAACCTTCGCCCATATCAGCACGGACAGAGGCATCCAGCGCCGTCCGGGCAGCCCCTGCAAAGCCGTCCTGCAACGCCAAAAGCGTTGGCATGCCATCGGTCGCCGCAGCCAAGGTCGCCGGAATATCCGCGCCCATGGCCTTTAAGCTATCCAGCGCGGGGCCAAGCGGGGCGCCGCTTTCAAAAGCGGCTCTGATATGGCTTAAAGCGGCTTGTTTTGCGGCTGCCTCAGCACTTTGTTCGGCGGCATCAAGCTTGGCTTGCGCAGCCGCCTGCGCGGCTGCCATACCTGCAACAAGCGTTGGCGCACCGGCTTTTTGCGCATCCATCTGGGTTTGAAGCGCTTTGATCTGTTGGCTCATGGTAACCAAAGCCGCTGTTGGCGCGCCTTGACCACTGGCAGAGGCTGCCTCAATCGCCGTCAATCTGTCTTCCAAACTGGTTAACCGCGCGATTGCGGCTGGCACATCCGTCGCAACGCCTTCCAGTGCTGCGATTCGGTCGCCAAGACCGGTATCTGGGCCTGGCCTTGCAGAAAGTGCTGCCAAACTTGCCTTCAGGGCCGTGGACTCTGCCTGCTGCACGTCAAACTGGGTTTGCAACGCGGTCAATGCGTTGGCGGTTGTGGTGTCGGGAAACACATATTTTGCCACGCCAAAACCGGCACCGGCCAGCAGCGCGCCGCCTACGACAAACGCCAACAGCCCGGATTGGCGCTTTTCGGGCTTCTTTACGGGCATCACAGCCGTTGGGTCAGCCATGTCCGATATCCGGTCTGGTTCTTGCAACACAACCGGTTTTGATGCTTCGATCGCCAGCAACGTCCGATCGTCTTCGATTTCGCCAGCAATTCCAATGGGTTTTGCAATTTTCGGGTCTGCCATGGCTGTTCTCTGCCTTTTTGATTCGGCGAAATTTGCGCCGCGTTGCGTATCAGAATCTGTCCGTGCGCGCGCAATCAAGCGCGCTTCAAATCAGCCAAGAACATGTCTAGCACATCCATCATCGCGCTTGCATCCGGCCTGTTTGCAAGTTTGATCTGGGCGTCAACACGGTTCAGTTCAAGTATAGTTTCGCTGCTTATCGCCGCAATCAACAAGGGGGAAACTCTTTCAAAGCGCGCCAGTTCCCTGACAAACAGTGCGGCGCTTCTGGGTGAAAACAGCGGCACCAGGATTGGGTTTTCGCTTTGCAATGCTTGGGTCGCCTTGGTTGAAAGCGGCAGCGAGTTTTGCGCATAAATAATGGTGTCAACAGTGTCTATTCCAGCAGTCTGTAGCAATGTTTCGATATTTCCGCGCGTTTCGCGCCCACGCAAATGCAACAGGGTGCCTTTGGGTTGCAGCGAAATGATCTGTAAAATCAGACTGGCGGCGTCCGGGGAAATGGCCAACGTGCGCAGCCCTGCATTGCGCGCAGCACATGCGGTGCGTTCACCCACGCAAAACGCATCTTTTGGCAGCGCATCCGCCCGGCCCAACCTGACATACGCGTCAACCGCGGTTTGCGAAGTAAGGATCAGCGCTTCAAACAGGCCCGCTGGCAGCTCTGGCGCAAAGAATTGCGGCGCAAGAAGCGGGGTCTTGATGATTGCCACCGCGTCCCCAAAACGCCCGGTAAGACGTTCGGCAAAATCGGCACCCTGTGCCGCTGGCCGGGTTAACAAAAGCGGTGTGGGTTGGACGCGGGATTGTGTGACCATGCGTCCGGTGTTACCTGCGGTTAACCTTTCTGGCAATCGGTGGACGATGCCCAACTCACTTACCTTTCTTGGTCTGGAAAGCAGCTGCGATGATACCGCGGCTGCTATCGTGCGGTATACACCGGGTCAGCCTGCCGAAATACTTTCGTCAGTGGTCGATGGCCAGACCGCATTGCACGCGCCTTTTGGCGGTGTAGTGCCTGAAATTGCCGCGCGCGCGCATGCGGAACGGTTGGATCATTGTGTTGAACGGGCGCTGAAAGATGCGGGCATGTCGCTTGCCGACGTGAACGGTGTGGCTGTAACTGCCGGGCCGGGGCTGATAGGTGGCGTGCTGTCTGGTGTGATGTGCGCCAAGGGCATAGCCGCCGCATGCGGCTTGCCGTTGATCGGCGTTAACCACTTGGCAGGGCATGCTTTGACGCCAAGGTTAACCGACGGTCTGGCGTTTCCTTACCTTATGCTGCTGGTATCCGGCGGCCATTGCCAGTTTTTATATGTCAAAGCTGCGGACGATTTCACCCGACTTGGCGGCACGATAGATGATGCCCCCGGCGAGGCTTTTGACAAAATCGCAAAACTGCTTGGCTTGCCGCAACCCGGCGGGCCAAATGTGGAGGCTGAGGCGGCCTCAGGCAACTCGAAACGCTTTGTCTTTCCGCGCCCGCTGCTGGATAGGCCCGGATGTGATCTGTCTTTCTCTGGTCTGAAAACGGCTGTACTTCGCGCCCGCGATACGCTTGTCGCAGCCCAGGGCGGCATTACCGTGCAAGACCGCCGCGATCTTTGTGCAGGTTTTCAGGCCGCCGTAGCCGATGTTTTGGCGCAAAAAACCAAGCGTGCTTTTGCGTGCGCGCCCCAGGCCACTGCCTTTGCCGTCGCGGGCGGTGTGGCAGCAAACAAGACCATTCGGGCCGGGTTAGAGACTGTTTGTGCAGCCTCAGCCATGCAATTTCTTGCCCCACCTTTGGCCTTGTGCACCGATAATGCCGCCATGATCGCTTGGGCCGGGATTGAAAGGTTTCGCGCAGGTGCGCGTGACGGGATGGATCTTGCGGCCCGGCCGCGTTGGCCGCTTGATACGTCAAGCCCGGCGATGTTGGGCTTTGGCAAAAAAGGCGCAAAAGCATGATTTTGGTTCTTGGTGCGGGGGCATTTGGTACGGGGCTGGCGGTGGCTCTTGCGCAATCGGGGCGGGATGTCCAACTTTGGGCGCGCGATGCAGCCCGTGTGGCCGCCATGCAGGCCATGCGCTGCAATGATGCGCGGTTGCCGGGCATAGCCTTTCCGGAAAATCTGGTGATCACGTCAAAGGTGCCAGCTACGGCCGATGTGGTTCTGCTTGCATTGCCGATGCAGGCTTTGGCCGGCGCCTTGCCGGGCTTGGCGGGGGCGCTGGATGGAATGCCGTTGGTCGCCTGTTGCAAGGGCATTGATCTGGCGTCGGGAAAAGGGGCTGCGGCACTTCTTGTCAAGGCGTGCCAAAACTCGGTACCGGCGGTTTTAACCGGCCCCAGCTTTGCCACTGACATCGCCTGTGGGCTGCCAACAGCGCTTACGCTGGCCTGCGCCGACGATGCCGTGGGTGCAATGTTGCAACGGCTGATTTCGACCCTGACATTGCGGATTTATCGCACGACAGATGTGATTGGTGCTGAACTGGGCGGGGCGTTGAAGAACGTGATCGCCATTGCTGCGGGCGTTGTTATTGGTGCGGGATTGGGCAATTCTGCCCGCGCAGCACTTATGACGCGGGGTTATGCAGAAATGGTGCGCGCAGCGCAGGCTTTGGGCGCGCGGGCTGAAACACTGGCGGGGCTTTCGGGTCTTGGGGATTTGGTGCTGACCTGCACGTCGGATCAATCGCGCAATTTTCGGTTTGGCCGCGCGCTGGCGTCCGGTCAAGCGTTTGATCCGCACATCACCGTCGAGGGCGTGGCCACGTCACAGGCGCTGGCAAAGCTTGCGCTGACCCATGGCCTTGATTTGCCGATCACGGCGATGGTTGCCGCGCTGACATCGGGCCATGTAACACTAAATCAGGCGATCCAATCGCTGTTGTCCCGCCCTTTGAAACAGGAATAGCCCATGCGTGTTGCTCTTATCTGCATCGACAAATCTGGCGCTTTGCAAATCCGGCTGGATAATCGCGCCGCCCATCTGGCGCATATTGCAGCCACAGGCGTGGTAGAAATGGCCGGGCCGTTCTTGAACCCAGAAGGCCAGATGACCGGATCGCTGATCATTCTGAACGTCGGTAGTTTGGCAGACGCACAGGATTGGGCCATGTCAGACCCGTATTCAGTGGCTGGATTGTTCGTTTCCGTCACAATCACCGAATGGAAAAAGGTCATTGGATGAACCATTGGCTATTCAAATCAGAACCTGATGTCTGGGGCTGGGATCATCAGGTCGCGCGCGGCGATGGGGGCGAAGAATGGCACGGGGTGCGCAATTATCAGGCGCGCAACAATATGCGGGCGATGGTGGTGGGCGATCTGGGGTTTTTCTATCATTCCAATATCGGCAAAGCCGTGGTCGGGATTGTAGAGGTGTGCCGCACCAGTCTGCCCGATAGCACGGCCGACGATCCGCGCTGGGATTGCGTGATGATCCGGGCACTGCGACCTTTCGTGCGGGCTGTCACGCTGGAGACTTGCAAAGTGCAGCCTGGGCTGGAAAGTATGGTTCTGATCAACAATTCCCGCCTGTCCGTGCAGCCTGTAACCGCGGACGAATGGCGCATTGTTTGTGGAATGGGTGGGATTGACGCCTGATTGTTCTTTGTGACCTACCCATCACAGCGCATGATGCAATTATTGTGATTTTACGCGCGTTCTGAACAAAGCGCCAAAAAATTGGAGGGCCCCGACCCCTCAGGACCCTCCATCCACCCCACGTGCTCCCTTAGCACCACACGTGTTCTGAAAAAGGTCCCGGGTATCCTACCCTGTCTGACGACCATACGCGATCGCATCAGAAGCACGCAACGCTTAAGCACCTAGAATTTATCGCAAATGCGCGCCTTTTCCATAATCTTGCATAAACCAGAAACGCCCACACCCATTGGCATGCGGGCGTTCACATGCAAAAGCGCGATCTTAATTGTAGACGGCTTCTTTGCCGAAATGCTTGACCAGCATGTAATAAATAACTGCACGAAACTTGCTACGCTCTGACCGACCGTAAGTGTCGATCACGGCATTGATGGCTTCCATCAACTTGGGGCCATCTGCCATGCCAAGTTTCTTCATCAGGAAGTTGTTTTTCACAGTCTCCAGCTCTGCCGCATCAGACCCAGCGACAGTCGCGCTGTCGGCATTGTAAATCGACGGCCCGCAACCGATGGCTACCTTGGTCAGAAGATCCATCTCGGGCTTCATTTTGCATTTGTTCGTCAAGTCATCCGCGTATTTCGCGATCAGGTCATCTCTTTTGCTCATTCGGCAGCTCCTCGTTCCAACCCTGTTAGGTCAATCTTTGCTTAAATTATCATCCCGCGCAAAGCTTAGGCGAATCCCCGGCTGTCACAAAGGGAAACTTCAGGCGCTTTTTCCCTTGCTTCATTTCGGCAAAGGGCGGTTGAGCTTGATGATATATTGGTTGGCCATCAGGGTCAGGCTGGCCTGATCGCCCAAATCCGCCAGCATCTTTTCAACCGCGTGTTTCACCGGTGCGCCGCTTTGATCGGATTGCCAGTTAAAATCATCGCCAGCAATGATGCCGTCGTGTTTCACCTTGGCCAAACACAGCGCCAGATCATTGCCGATAAACGGCGCGTTATGATTGGCGTCAATGTAAACCCAGTCAAGGGTGCCATCCGGCATACCGCCCAAAACCACCTCTGACAGACCGCGATGCACCTGCACCTGTGGCTGGTCCTTGAACCGCGCCACCACGTCGTGCCACTTCTGTTCCATCAGATGTTCGTTTTTCTTGCGGCCAAAGCCGGTATTGGCAAACTCCGGCATATACAGCCACGGATCAATTAGGTGCAGTTCTTTCGGTGCGCAAATTTCCATGATCCGGCCCGAAAAGAAGCCTTCCCAGACACCGATTTCGGCCACCACGGCGCCCTTGGGCAATTGCCCCAGCATGCGGTCGCGCAGTTTGTCACGTTTGCTAACTTCCATTTTCCCGCCTCTTCGTTTCTTTTGCAGGGAAGGTAGCGCAGACGGGATTCAAGCGAAAGCCGCGCAGGTTGAATGCGCGGCCCCTGTGGTATTCACGTCGCCTGAACGCGTGCTCAGTAGCGGTAATGTTCCGATTTGAACGGCCCGGCCACGTTGACGCCAATATAATCCGCCTGATCCTTGCGCAGTTCGGTCAGCTTCACACCGATTTTCTTCAGGTGCAGGCGAGCAACTTTTTCGTCCAGTTCCTTGGGCAGGATGTAAACGCCGGGCTGGTATTCGCTGCCCTTGGTCCACAGTTCAATCTGCGCCAGAACCTGGTTGGTAAAGCTGGCCGACATCACAAAAGACGGGTGCCCGGTGGCGTTGCCAAGGTTCAACAAGCGGCCTTCCGATAGCAGAATGATCCGGTTGCCGTTTGGCATTTCGATCATATCGACCTGATCTTTGATATTCGTCCACTTGTGGTTTTTCAGCGCGGCCACCTGAATTTCATTGTCGAAATGGCCGATGTTGCCGACGATGGCCATATCCTTCATTTCACGGATATGCTCAATCCGGATCACGTCACGGTTGCCGGTTGTTGTGATGAAAATATCGGCGGCTGATACCACATCTTCCAGCAACACCACTTCAAACCCGTCCATCGCCGCTTGCAGCGCGCAGATCGGGTCCACTTCGGTTACCTTCACGCGGGCACCAGCACCTTGCAGGCTGGCAGCCGATCCTTTGCCCACATCGCCGTAACCGCAAACCACGGCAACTTTGCCCGCCATCATCGTATCGGTCGCACGGCGGATGCCGTCTACCAAAGATTCCTTGCAGCCGTATTTGTTATCAAACTTCGATTTGGTCACGGAATCGTTCACATTGATCGCCGGGAACGGAAGTTGCCCCTTTTTGTGCAGATCATACAAACGGTGCACACCGGTCGTGGTTTCTTCTGACACGCCCTTGATCGCCGCCTTCGTCTTGGCAAACCAGCCGGGGGTTTCTTTGATACGTTTCTGAATCTGCAGCTTGATGACTTCTTCTTCCTCAGACTGCGGCACAGACAGCACGTCCTCGCCCGCCTCCATCCGCGCGCCAAGCAGTACATACAGCGTCGCATCGCCGCCATCGTCGAGGATCATGTTCGCGCCTTCCGGGAACATGAACGACTTGTCCAAATAATCCCAATGTTCGGTCAGGGACTGGCCCTTGATCGCGAATACCGGAATGCCGGCGGCGGCAATAGCTGCTGCAGCGTGATCCTGCGTCGAGAAGATGTTGCACGACGCCCAGCGCACGTCGGCACCAAGGGCTGTCAGCGTTTCAATCAACGCGGCGGTTTGAATGGTCATGTGAAGCGAGCCGACGATCCGCGCGCCGCGCAAAGGCTTGCTTTCGCCAAATTCTTCGCGGCAGGCCATCAGCCCCGGCATTTCGGTCTCAGCTATGACCAATTCCTTGCGGCCAAATTCAGCCAGTGCAATATCTTTAACGATGTAATCTTTGGCCATTTGCCACGCTCCTTGATCCTTGGGTTGCGGGGGAGATAGCACTACAATGCCACTTCAACAACTCCGCCCGCCAAAGGACGCCCATATGAAACACCCCCGCGCGTGGCAACGGATGCTTTCGGGCCGCAGGCTTGATTTGCTGGACCCGACGCCGATGGATATCGAGGTTGAAGATATCGCGCATGGGCTGGCATTCGTAGCGCGCTGGAACGGCCAGACGCGCGGCGATTGGCCCTATTCGGTGGCGGAACATTCGCTGTTGGTGGAACAGATTTACGGCCGCCTTGGTGACCCGCCTGCGAAGTGGCGCTTGGCGGCACTTTTGCACGATGCCCCGGAATATGTGATTGGCGATATGATCAGCCCGGTGAAAGCTGCCGTCGGGCCGGGCTACGGCGAGTTGGATTTGCGCCTGACCGCCGCCGTGCATCTGCGCTTTGGCCTGCCTGCGTCACTTCCTGTCGTAGTGAAAAAGGCCATCAAGGTTGCTGACAAAGTATCCGCCTGGCTGGAGGCCGTGCAAATCGCGGGCTTCACGGAGCCCGAGGCGGACAAACTGTTTGGCCGCCCTGAAACCGCCGTGCTGCGTGGGCTGGAGATTAAACTGCGCGCCCCCGCAGTGGTGCGGGCGGATTATGTGGCGCGGCATTCGGTTTTGCTGGCAGCTTGTGGTTAGAAGCGCAGGCCAAACCAGCGGCGTTTAGCCTTTGTATCAACCTCGGCCTCTGGCCGGGCCGGGTATTCGGCGGGCCGAACCTGTTCCATCCGGACTGCAATCAGCAGCGCATCTGTGAATATATGTAACATGACTTGCTCCTTTTTGCGGTATGTCATGGCTTTATTTAGCCATACATGCCTTGTTTGTCTAATCAGCAATTTTGCTGATCTGTTAGATTGGCTAACATATGGCGATAGATTGGAAAACCTTCCCATCCCTCACCGCTTTGCGTGCGTTCGAGGCGGCATCGCGGCTGCAAAGCTTTTCCGCCGCCGCCCGCGCGCTGAATGTGACCCATGCCGCCGTGGCGCAACAGGTGCGGGGTCTGGAAGATCACCTTGGTCACGCCTTGATTTACCGCGAGGGGCGCGGGCTGGCCCTAACGGTCGTGGGTGCAAAACTGTCAGTGGCGCTGGCCGAAGGGTTCCGCATCATCGACGCAGGCCTCGCAGATCTGCGCGCCTCCGACAAGGACGCGCCCCTGCGGGTGACCATGACGCCCGCCTTTGCCGCGCAATGGTTAATGCCGCGCCTTGGGGCATTTTGGGCGGCCCACCCTGACGTGCCGCTGTCGATCCACCCCGACAAGCGCTTGGTCGATCTGAAGCGCGAACCCATTGATCTGGGTATTCGTTTTGGCAACGGCATCTGGCCGGGGCTGGAGGCGGAATTTCTGACCGCTGCGCATTACGTGATCGTCGGCGCGCCGTCCCTGCTGGAAGGGCGTCACGATCTGACGCATGAAGAAATGTCTGCGATGGATTGGGTGATTGAACCCGATTGGCCCGAAGCGCTGGCTTGGCTGAAAAGTTTCGGCCTTGTTCCGGAGGCTATGAAGATCGCCTATATTCCGACCGAAGAATTGGCCCTGTCTGCCGCGCGCCAAGGCTACGGGCTGCATGTCGAAGCGGCCGCTTTGGTGGAACAGGATGTCGAAAGTGGTGCTTTGGTGGTGGTGGGGTCCATCCGCGATGACAGCCTCGCCTATTATATGGTCACCCGTCCGGGGCCAAAACGGGCCGAGGTGGTGACCTTTATGAACTGGCTGAAGGTCGCAGTTTAACGCGGCCTTGCCAATCCCGTATTTGCCGTTTCAGATCGCCATCTGTTCAGCTGTCTTGCCCGACTTCAGCGCTGCGACAAACCAGCGCGGTTTGCGGCCACGGCCAGACCATGTATCCGTCGCATTGGCCGGATTGGCAAATTTTGGCACCGCTGGTGAGCGTTTTCTTGGCACCGCAGTTCCGGTCAATTCAGACAGCGTAAAACCAAGCGCACGAGCAGCTTCTTCAACCTGCGACAGCGCCGCTTTACGCTTGCGATCATCAAACCCGCTGACCGCTTTGGTGACGGCTGCTTGCAAATCTTTAAGTTCTTTCAGGCTTAGCGCATTAAGATCGAAATTCACGATTGGCATCCTTGAATGAAACTGAATTTTGCTTAAGCCAATTTCGTTGGCGCTGCAAGCATCAGATTATTAGCGCGGGCTGCGCTTTGCCAATATCCTTTGCAGCGTTCTGCGGTGCATGTTCAAACGCCGTGCCGTTTCAGAAACATTGCGTTCGCACATTTCATATACGCGTTGAATATGCTCCCACCGCACGCGATCTGCCGACATTGGATTTTCAGGCGGCGGCGGCAAGCCAGAACCTTTTGCCAGCAATGCGTGTGTGACTTCATTGGCATCGGCAGGTTTCGATAAATAATCAAGCGCGCCGATTTTTACCGCGGCAACGGCCGTTGCAATCGCGCCGTAGCCTGTCAAAACCACAATCCGGCAATCAGGACGGCGGTCACGCAGGGTTTCCACCACATCCAGACCATTGCCATCTTCAAGCCGCAAATCAACCACCGCATAGGCCGGGGGCCGCGCCCTGGCTGCTGCTTTTCCAGCGGTCACGCTAATGGCCACTTCGGGCATAAAGCCACGCTTTTCCATGGCCTTGGCCAGTCTTCTGACAAACACTTCATCATCGTCAACCAACAAAAGTGTGCAATCATCACCCAAATCTAATTTAGTCTCTTCGGTCATCATCTAGCCCTTTGCATGACGATACTCATGGTCTTGACATAGGCTTTTAAGCCGGCAGGTCAATCAACCTGCATTTAGAAAACACCCGACCTTTTGTGCCATTTTATCGGCAGTCATATCGCGGTCGAAGAAGTCAACAAACCCCGCATCTGGCAACATCAGATAGGTATAGATCGAATGATCCATCAGATAATTTCCATCATCCGCGGGCTGTTGTCTGTAATAGGTTTTATAGGCCGCCGACACCGCTTTTATCTGCTCTGGCGTGCCGGTCAGCCCAATCATCCCGGGGCTGATTGCCGAGGTCCAATCTGCCAAAACCAGTGGCGTATCGCGGGCTGGGTCGATTGTGATGAAAACCGGCGTCACATCCAAACCCTGCTGCGCCAGAATATCGACTGCATCGGCGTTGCGTTGCGCATCAAGCGGGCAAACATCCGGGCAAAACGTATAGCCAAAATAAACCAGCGATGGCTTCTTTAACACGTCTTTGTCTGTAACGGTTGCACCCGTTTGGTCCACCAGCGTAAACGCCCCGCCAATCGCACCCCCGGCAACCTGTCCGCCGGTGCATTGCGCGTATTTGTTGTCACCCTGTCCGGCAAACCAAACATAACCCGCCGTTCCTCCCATCAGCACTGCCACGCCGACACTGGCTGCCATGGCGAATGTTTTTGTCATCTCTGCACCCGTTTGTGAAACATTGATCTAACCCCGGCACAGGCATACCACTTGGGCCGTGGCATCAAAAGGGCTGTTTGGGCATGGTAAATCGTACGATCAGGCTCTCTCCGGGCGATATGCGGTCGGATCAGCTGCGGTTGCGCACGCTGATCTTGCTGCGCTGGATGGCCATCGCCGGGCAAGTGGCCGCGATTGCCGTGGCCGATATGTATTACCAGATGCAGCTGCCGATCGGGCTTTGTTATCTGGTGGTCGGCGCGTCGGTGATCGCAAATCTTGGCGCGTCTTATATTTATCCCGGCACCAAACGGCTGTCTGAAACGGAGGCCCTGCTGACGCTGATGTTTGATCTGTCGCAGCTGGCGCTTTTGGTGTTTCTGACGGGCGGGCTGGCAAATCCGTTTGCGCTTTTAATCCTGGCCCCGGTCACCATATCGGCCACTGCTTTGCGGCTGCGCACGACGGTTTTTCTGGGTGGCCTTGCTATTGCCCTTATCAGCTTTGCCGCGCTGACCAATGTGCCCTTGCGCTTTGCCGATGGCAGCCCGTTGGAAATTCCACAAATTTTCAAGTTCGGTTTTTGGCTTTCCATTGTTGTGGGTATTCTTTTTCTGTCGCTGTATGCCCGCCGGATCGCCACTGAAATCAGATCCATGTCGAATGCTTTGCTGGCCACGCAAATGGCCTTGGCGCGCGAACAGAAGTTAACCGATCTTGGCGGCGTGGTGGCTGCGGCGGCACATGAACTTGGCACGCCTTTGGCCACCATAAAGCTGGTCAGCGCCGAGCTGATGGATGAATTGGCAGACCATCCTGATCTGTTGCAAGACGTGCGCCTTATTCGCGAACAGGCAGACAGATGTCGCGATATCCTCAGGTCCATGGGCCGCGCCGGCAAAGATGATCTTCACCTGCGCCAGGCCCCGTTTGACGCCGTTCTGCGCGAGGCGGCAGAACCTCACATATCGCGCGGCAAGCACGTGCTTTTTTATGTGCAAGCTGCAGCGGGCAGCGCCGCTGCGCACCCCAATATTCAACGCAAGCCTGAGGTTATTCACGGCCTTCGCAACCTTATTCAAAACGCCGTTGATTTCGCCAAAACCACCGTCTGGATCGAGGCGGAATGGTCCGATACCCTTTTCTCGGTGCGCATTATCGATGATGGCAGTGGCTATCCACCGCAAATCCTTGGCAGGATCGGCGATCCATTTGTTCGCGCGCGTGTACCCGGCCAAGATCTGGCCCTGCGACCCGACTACGAGGGCATGGGGCTTGGCCTGTTTATTGCGAAAACCTTGCTGGAAAGGACCGGGGCAGAGCTTTCCTTTGCCAATGCATCAGACCGATTCTTGAAAGATGAAGAACAGTCGGGAAAATGTGGCGCGATAGTCGAGGTCCGCTGGCCCCGCATTGCCCTGTCTGCACCCGTCAATTTCGCTTCAGGTAACAATGTTCCGTTCTATCCTTGATTGAATCCGTTCTATCCTTGATTGAATCTTAGTCGGACATATTGCTGCCAATTTCTGGCCGAAATTCATCCTCACGGTTAATTTACTTTTAACTCAATCACCTCAGGGTTGAGCAACGTATTAAAAACAAACAAGGATAAACAGAATGGATTTGGATTGGGTGCTGGGGGTTGGCCTGTTTGCCACAACACTGATGGCCGCTCTGGTTGGCATCGTTATCCTGGCGGCCTTGCAAAACCGGGGGGCCGCGCCTGCAAACGGCATCTTTTCAGATCACAAAGCCGGAACGGTCTTCTTGTTTGATGGTGATACGCTGATGGATGCGTCACCCTCTGGCCGCGCGCTTTTATCCGCAAGCGCTGTGCGCGGTGGCCCGATGATACGCCTGATGGCCTATTTGCAGCCCCGATTTCCTGATCTTGAAAAGCGCATCATCGGGCTGTCAGGTGCAGGCCAGGTAACGCTTGCCTCGGAAGGCGATGCAAGCGTGCCGCTGGTTGTTCATGCCGAATTGCGCGGCGGAATTACCCGCATCAGCCTCGCCGACCCCAAATCTGAACGCAGCACACCGGGGGCCGATCTGATCACCCAGCGCGCCGTGGCCGAAGAGCTTGCGCAAATGCGCGCAATTGCCGCCCAAGCGCCGATGATGATCTGGCGCGAACTGGCAGACGGCGATGTGGTCTGGGCCAATTCCGCCTATGTCAGCCATGTCACCGAAAAGCATTTGCCCGAACAAGATCTGACATGGCCGTTGCCACGCCTGTTTGAACGCACCGCAAGCGCGCAAGGGGCCACGGGACAGCGTCAGCGGATTGAAGATGCGAAAGGTGGCTTTCATTGGTTTGATCTGATCAGTCAGCCCGAAGGCGATGGTCGCCTGGTCTTTGCGCTGCCCATAGATGCCGCCGTGCAGGCCGAAGGTGCCTTGCGCGAATTCATGCAAACCCTGACCAAAACCTTCGCGCATCTGCCCATTGGCCTTGCCATCTTTGACCGTCAACGCAATCTGCAACTGTTCAACCCGGCATTGCTGGATCTGACCGGCCTGGCACCAGATTTCCTGTCAATGCGCCCCTCGCTTGCAGGCGTTCTTGATGCGATGCGCGATAAAAACATGATCCCAGAGCCAAAAGATTATCGTGGTTGGCGCAAAATGATGACCGAAATGGAAAAAGCCGCCGCCTCAGGCCTGTACGAAGAAACGTGGAGCCTGCCGTCGGGTCAAACCTACCGCATTATTGGCCGCCCGCACCCCAATGGCGCGCTGGCCCTGATGTTTGAAGATATCTCTACCGAAATGTCGCGCACCCGCCGCTACCGCGCCGATCTTGAACTTGGCCAATCCGTGATTGACGAAATTCCCGATGCCATCGCCGTTTTTGCCCAAAGCGGGCAGTTGGTCCTCTCGAACCTTGCCTATTCCGACCTGTGGAATCACGATCCCGCAGCAACCCTTGCCGAAAGCAACATCGCTACCTTGTGCAAATATTGGTCCAGCCTGACCGCGCCCAGCACCGTATGGGCCGAGGTTGAAGATTTTGCCGCGTCCGTCGGCAATCGCGACACGTGGAACGCTGAGGCACGGCTATCGGACGGCAGGCTGGTATCGTGCCGCTTTGCTGCCATCGCCGGGGGGGCCACTTTGGCCAGCTTTCGCCCCATCACCCAGATAGATGGCACCGTGCCTGAATTTGCCACGGCACGGCTTCGACGGTCTGCCTGACCATTCGGCTTGGCAGCCCCCGCCCCGCGCGGTAGTTTGCCCGCATGACCGATCTTTCTCTGTTCCTGCCCGACGATGCCGCCACCACCCGGCTTGGGGCGGTTTTGGCAAACCTGGTGCGCCCCGGCGATACGCTGCTTTTGCACGGCCCCATTGGTTCCGGCAAAACCCACCTTGCCCGCGCGCTGATTCAGGCCCGCTTGGGGCGGCCGGAAGATGTGCCTTCCCCCAGCTTTACCCTCGTGCAAACCTACATCGCCGACACCGCCGACATTTGGCACGCCGATCTGTACCGCCTGTCACACCCGGATGAGGTTTATGAGCTGGGCCTGAGCGACGCCTTTGCAACCGCCATTTGCCTGATCGAATGGCCAGATCGCCTTGGCAAATCCGCGCCGGCAAATGCGCTGAACATCGCCCTGTCATCAGAAAGCGAAGGCCGCCGCGCTGTTTTGTCAAGTGTCGCACACACAGCCCTGCTGTCGGCACTTGCAAGCCGGTGGCATGACCATGGGTGATCGCGTGGCGGCATCACAGGCTTTCTTGCACTCTGCAGGATGGGGCCAAGCGGCGCGACAACACCTTGCTGGCGATGCATCCGATCGTTGCTATGACCGGCTGACCCTTGGCACTAAAACCGCCGTCCTGATGGACGCACCCCCCGGCAACGCCGATGATCCCGCCATATTCGTGTCTATTGCGGCACATTTGGCATCCATCGGCCTGTCCGCCCCCGCAATCCTCGCGCAAGACCTGACCCATGGTTTCTTGCTGCTCGAAGACCTTGGCAATGGCCTTTTTGCGCGCGAACTTACCCGCGACCCGCTGCTTGAAGTCGAACTCTACACCGCTGCCACGGATGTTCTGGCGCATCTGCAATCTGCCAAACCCGCACCAAACCTGCCCGATCTTTGCCCCGCGGATTGGGCAAACGCCGCCAGTTTCGCGCTGACCTGGTATCGCTTTGCCATCACCGGCGACCGCGAAAATCCGCATGATTTCACAACCACCCTGACCGATCTGATCGCCACCCACGCCAACGGCCCGCGCGTGATGATCCTGCGCGATTACCATGCCGAAAACCTGCTTTGGCTGCCAAACCGCACCAAGCTTGCCCGCGTCGGCCTGTTGGATTTCCAACTCGCGCAGCTTGGCCAGCCCGGTTACGATCTTGTCTCCCTGCTGCAAGACGCCCGCCGCGACGTGTCGCCACAGACCGAATCCAGCATGATTACCCGCATGATCACCGCCAGTGGCAGCACTGCGCACCAATTCCAAACCGCCTATGCCGTGCTTGGTGCCCAGCGCGCCCTGCGCATTCTTGGCATTTTTGCAAGGCTTTGTGTTCAAGACAGCAAACCGCAATATCTGCCGCTGATCCCCCGCGTCTGGGGCCAGTTACAACGCAATCTGGCGCATCCGGCCCTTGCGCCCTTAGCCACGATCTGCGCCAATCTGCTGCCAAAACCTACGCCTGAAAACCTTGCGAAACCGGCAAACCTTGCGAAGATAGGCCAACAATGCAGCAAACCCCCCGCGCCCTGATGCTTTTCGCCGCTGGCTTTGGCACGCGCATGGGGGCGATGACGGCAGACACACCGAAACCACTGCTTACCCTTGGCGGGCAAACCCTTATCGACCGCGCCCTTGATATCGCAACCGCCGCTGGCGTCACCAATACCGTGGTAAACCTGCACCATTTCGGCGATCAGATCGCCACTCACCTTGCCGCCCGCAAAAACATTTCCCTGTCGTGGGAGCGTGACCAGATCCTTGAAACCGGCGGAGGCCTGCGCCACGCATTGCCGCTGCTTGGCAAAGACCCGGTCTTTACGATAAACCCCGATGTCGCTTTTTCCGGACCTAACCCATTGATCCAGCTGCACAATGCTTGGGACAGCGCCGCCATGGACGGGCTTTTATTGCTGCTGCCGATGACAGCCGTCAAAGGCCGCGATGGCCGTCCCGATTTTCTGCTTGGCAAAGATGGCCGCATTTCCCGCGCGGGTGCCACGGGCCACCACCTGTATATCGGCGCGCAGATCATCCGCACAAACGGGCTGACCGCTATTCCCGACGCGGCTTTTTCCCTGAACCTTTTGTGGGACCAAATGATCGCCACGAGGCGCGCTTACGGGCTGATCTACCCCGGCGACTGGTGCGATGCTGGCACCCCGCAAGGGTTGATTGACGCCGAAAAAATGCTGGCCCACCATCATGTTTAGCAACCCCGGCCCGCATCTTTTTGCGCTGCCACCCGGCGCAGATTTCCCCGCTGAATTGGTGCGCGGCCTGCGCGAAAGGCTGGAAAATAGCCCGCCAGAGGCGATGGCAAACGTGCAGCTTTACGTCAACACCTCCCGCATGCGCCGCCGTATCGTTGATCTGTTTTGCCAAAGCGGTGCGGGCTTTTTGCCGCGCATCCGCCTGATCACCGACCTTGCCAAAGACACGCTTATAGCGGGCAGTTCCGCAGCCGTGCCGCCGCTGCGCCGCAGGCTGGAACTGGCTGCATTGATTGCCCGCCTGATCGACACCGACCCCAGCTTTGCGCCCCGCGCCGCGATTTATGATTTGGCCGACAGTCTGGCCGGACTGATGGACGAAATGCAGGGCGAAGGCGTTACCGCCGCTGATATCGCCGCCCTTGATGTTTCAAACCATTCCGATCACTGGACGCGAACGCAGCGCTTTTTAGGGATCGTCACAGACTACTTGGGCACCGCAGCCGCCAAAGACACCGAAGCGCGCCAAAGGCTGGTCGCCCAGCACTTAAGGGATGTCTGGCACACAAACCCGCCCCAAGGCCCGGTTATCGTTGCAGGCTCTACCGGGTCGCGCGGCACGACGGCGCTGTTCATGCGTGCGGTGGCGGCACTGCCGCAGGGCGCGCTCATTTTGCCGGGGTTTGAATTTGATATGCCGCCGCACGTTTGGGCCGCGTTAGACACTGCTTTGACAGGCGAAGACCATCCGCAGTACCGTTTCCGGGCGCTGCTGGATGGGCTGGGCTTGCCCCATTCCGCCGTCAAACCATGGCACGATAGCCCCGCCCCAAACCCCGCCCGTAATGCGCTGATTGCCCTGTCGATGCGCCCCGCGCCGGTAACTGACCAATGGCTTACCGATGGCCCCAAGTTGGCAGACCTTTTCAGCGCCACCCAAGACATCACCCTGATCGAGGCCGCGTCGCCCCGTGCCGAGGCGCTTGCCATCGCCCTGATCCTGCGCAAAGCCGCCGAAGATGGCCGCACAGCGGCCCTGATCACGCCCGATCGCGGCCTGACCCGGCAGGTTACCGCCGCCCTTGATCGTTGGCGCATTCTGCCCGACGATTCCGCAGGCCGCCCACTTGCACTGTCCGCCCCCGGTCGCCTTTTGCGGCATGTGGCGGGCCTGTTTGGCCAGCGCCTTACGGTAGAGGCGCTGCTGACACTGCTAAAGCACCCGCTAACCGCCACCGGGGCTGACCGGGGGCTGCACCTGAAACTGACCCGCGATCTTGAATTGCAATTGCGCAGGCATGGCCCCGCCTTTCCGACCGGCGCCGATCTGATGGCCTGGGCCAAGGGCGCGGATGAAACGGCCTGGGCCACCGCCCTTGCCGCCAATCTGGCCGGGCTGGATAAGATTTCAACGCGCCCGCTTGCCGACCATATTGCCCATCACCAATCGCTGACCGAAAGTCTGGCGCGCGGCACCGCGACAACTGGCACCGGCACGCTCTGGGCCGAAAACGCTGGCGTCAACGCGCTGGCCGTGATGGTCGATCTGGCATCCGAGGCGGCGCATGGCGCAGATATGTCGCCGCAAGATTATACCACCCTCTTCACCGCCGTCTTGAACATGGGCGAGGTGCGCGACCCGTCGCTGCCCCACCCGAATATCATGATCTGGGGCACACTAGAGGCGCGGGTGCAGGGGGCTGATCTGGTCATCCTGGGCGGCTTGAACGATGGCTCATGGCCGAAACTGCCAAACCCCGATCCGTGGCTGAACCGCGAGATGCGGCAAAAAGCGGGTCTATTGCTGCCAGATCGCCAAATCGGCCTGTCCGCACATGATTACCAACAAGCGATTGGCGCACGCGAAGTGGTGTTAAGCCGCGCGCACCGCAATGCCGATGCTGAAACTGTTGCCTCGCGCTGGTTAAACCGTCTGACCAATCTATTGGATGGCCTGCCGGGTACTGGCGGTGACGCGGCGCTAAAGGCCATGCGGGCGCGGGGCACAACCTGGCTGAAACTTGCGACCGCCTTGGAAGACCCCGGTGAGGCCGTTGCCCCCGCCCCGCGACCCGCCCCGCGCCCACCTGTGGAACACCGCCCGAAAGAGCTTTATGTCACAAAAATTGCGACCCTGATCCGCGATCCCTACGCCGTTTATGCCCGCTATATCTTGCGGCTTTATCCGCTGAACCCGCTGCACCAACCGCCCGACGCCCGGATGCGCGGCCAAACTCTGCACACTGTGCTGGAAGCGTTTGTAAACAACCGCCCCGCCGCAGAAACCATGCCCCACGCCCGCGCGCGCCTGCTGCAAACCGCCAAAGGTGTGCTTGAAACCGAGGTGCCCTTCCCCGCCGCCCGCGCACTTTGGCTGGCGCGTCTGGCCCGCGCCGCCGATACGTTCCTTAACTTCGAGGCAACCGCTGGCGGCACGCCATTGCTTGTCGAAGACACCGGCGCAACCACCCTGCATCCCCTTGATTTCACGCTGAAAGCCCGCCCGGACCGCATCGATCTGCTGTCCGATGGCTGCCTGAATATCATCGATTATAAAACCGGCGCGCCGCCTTCCGAAGCCCAGCAAAAGAAATATGACAATCAACTTCTGCTGCAAGCCGCCATGGCCCAGCGTGGCGGCTTTGGCGCGGCCCTTCCCATCGATGTGGCGCGCATCACCTATGTCGGCCTTGGCACCAATCCCAAGATTGCGCCCACCGATATTACGCCCGAACTCACCGGCGAAATCTGGGAAAAGCTGCATCAGCTTGTCGGCAAATACCTGAACCGCAGCCAGGGCTACCCCTCCCGCCGCGCCATGTTTCTTGAACGCGATGTCGGCGATTACGATCACCTCGCCCGCCACGGCGAATGGCAACAAAGCGATTGGCCCAAGCCCGAGGATGTCGGATGATCCATAACGACGCCAGCGCGCGGCAAGTTGAGGCCGCTGATCCCACAGCCTCTACATGGCTTTCGGCCAATGCAGGTTCCGGCAAAACCAAGGTGTTGATCGACCGCGTCGCGCGCCTTTTGTTGTCGGGCGTCAAGCCCCAGCATATCTTGTGCCTGACCTATACCAAGGCCGCCGCCGCAGAGATGCAGAACCGCCTGTTCAAGCGTCTTGGCGCATGGGCGATGATGCCAAATGAGAGTCTGTTACAGGAATTGCGGGCCTTGGGCGATACACATGCCCTGCCCAAACACCTGGTTACCGCACGCCAGTTGTTCGCCGCCGCCATTGATACGCCGGGCGGTTTGCGCATTCAAACCATCCATTCCTTCTGCGCCATGCTGCTGCGCCGTTTCCCGCTGGAGGCGGGTGTATCGCCGCAATTTGTTGAACTCGATGATCGCGCAGGCCGCCTGTTGCGCGATGCCATCGTGCAAGACATGGCTGATATCCTTGCCCCCGAGGCCGTAGCCGCCGTCGCGCGCGTCTACACAGGCGAAGATTTTGCCAAGCTGATGGATCAAACCTCCCGCCTGAAATCTGCCTTCGCCAACCCGATGACGCTGGCCGAATGCAAAGCAGCGTTTGATGTGCCGGAAAGTCTTACTCATGAACGCCTGTTGGCGGATGTGTTTCTAGGTGGCGAGGATGTGTGGCTGCCGCAAGTGGCAACGATAATGGATGGTGGGTCCAAAACCGATGTCAAAGACGCAGGCAAAATTCGTGTAATGCGGGTCGATGCGCCAAACCTATCAACACTGGATCAACTGGAAGATCTGCTTCTAACCGGAGAAGGCGCGAAATCCCCGTTTTCCGCCAAGATAGACACATTTCCAACCAAACCGACACAGCCCAAACTCGGCCCACTGCACGCCCGCCTTCAAGACCTGATGCGCAGGGTCGAAGCCGCCTGCCCCAAGCGCCTCGCCCTTCTTGCCGCCGAAAAAACCGCGGCGCTGCACGCCTTCGCCGCCGTTTTCCTGCCGGAATATGATCGGCGCAAAGCGCTGCGCGGATGGCTTGATTTCGATGACCTGATCACCCGGACGCGCGATCTGTTGGCGAAATCGCCTGTGGCCCAGTGGGTTTTGTTCCGTCTTGATGGTGGCATTGCGCATATTCTGGTGGACGAGGCGCAAGATACCAGCCCCGATCAATGGCAGGTGATCGAACGCCTTGCCGCCGAATTTACCGCGGGCTTAGGCGCGCATACCGGGCCGCGCACGATCTTTGTGGTCGGTGATAAAAAGCAGTCGATCTATTCGTTTCAAGGTGCCGATGTCGCCGCGTTTGACCAGATGAAAGACGCGTTTTCGCGCCGTTTGGCCGATTCAGGGTCTGGTTTGGTTACGCTTGATCTGGAATATTCCTTCCGATCCTCCCCCGCGATCCTGCGCTTGGTGGACCTTACCTTTGATGATCGCCGCAAAATGGCGCTTGGCGGCGATATGAAACACCACGCCTTCAACGCCGATATGCCGGGCTATGTCGAAATGCTGCCCGTGGTCGAAAAAGGCGAAAAAGACCCTGATTTCAGCATGGAAGACCCGGTTGATCTGGTCACAGACCAACACCATTCGGTTCGCCTGGCCGCCGAAATAGCGCACCGCATCAAAACCATGATCGACGGCGGCCACCAAATCCCCATCAAGGGCAGCAATCCCGCCAGACTGCGCCCCGTTCACGCGGGCGATTTCCTGATTCTTGTGCAGCGCCGATCAGAGGTGTTTGCCCAAATCATCCGCGCTTGCAAACAGCTTGGCCTGCCCATCGCGGGCGCGGACCGCCTTAAACTTGGCAGCGAACTTGCCGTAAAAGACCTCGCCGCCTTGCTGGCCTTCCTTGCCACGCCCGAAGATGACTTGTCGCTTGCGGTGATATTACGATCCCCGCTTTGCGGCTGGACGGAACCGCAGCTTTACGATCTGGCGCAGGGGCGCGATGGGTATCTGTGGCAGGCCCTGCGCGCAAAAGCCGCCCAATACCCCGAAACCATGGCCATGCTGCGCGATCTGCGCAACCAAGCCGATTATCTGCGCCCGTTTGATTTGATTGAACGCGCGTTGACCCGTCACAATGGCCGCAAAAATCTGCTGGCGCGTTTGGGGGCCGAGGCGGAAGATGGTATTGACGAATTGCTATCCCAAGCGCTGGCCTATGAACGCAATGATGTGCCCAGCCTGACCGGATTTTTAGGCTGGCTGCAAACCGATGATGTTGATGTCAAACGCCAGATGGAAAGCGAAGGTCATAAAATACGGGTGATGACCGTGCACGGCGCCAAGGGGCTGGAGGCCCCAATTGTGATCCTGCCCGATACCGCCGATCGCATCTTGCAAGACCGTGATGAAATTTACCGCTTTGGCACGCAAGGGCCCGCCATCTGGAAAACATCCAAATCCGAAAGCCCCGCCGCTACCGATGCCGAACGCGCCGACCGCGAGGCAAGGCGCGCCCAAGAATCCCTGCGCCTTTTGTATGTCGCGATGACGCGTGCGCAAAGCATCCTGATCGTTGCCGCAGCGGGCAAAGTCGAAAGCCCCGATGCGTGGTATAACATCATTCAGGCGGGCATGATGGCAGTCGGGGCCACGGCCCTGTCCGGTGGCGGCATGGTTTACCGTCATGGCGATTTGCCAAATGGGCTGGTCATAAAGCCGGATGCTACAGAAAAAGTGCGGCTTCCTGACTGGGCAGGCGCCGTTGCACCCGAAGCGCCGCGCGCGCCGGTTACGGTTTCACCGTCAAATCTTGGTGGCGCAAAGGCGCTGCCCGGCGATGATGGCTTGGATACCGATGCCGCCATGGCGCGCGGCCATTTGTTGCATGTGTTGCTGGAAAACCTGCCAAACGCCGCCACCGCAGACTGGCCCGCAATGGCCGCTGCGCTGATCGCCGATCCGGCTGATCGGGCGGCGCTTTTGGCCGAAGCATCCGGAGTGCTTCAATCCCCTGCATTGGCGCATCTGTTTGCGCCGGGTTCGCTTGCTGAAGTGCCGATCACCGCCAGCATTGGCGCAAGGCGTCTTTATGGCGCGATTGACCGGCTGATCATCACGCCGACGCATATTCTGGCGGTGGATTACAAATCCAACCGCACCATTCCCAGCATGGCCGCCGCAGTCCCCGAAGGGCTATTGCGGCAAATGGGGGCCTATGCCGCAGCCCTTGCGCAGATTTACACCAAACACCAAATCGACACTGCGATATTGTGGACGGCCCGCCCCCAACTGATGCCCCTTGATCGCGATATCGTGAGGGAGGCGCTGACCCGCGCCACCATCCCTTGACGTTTCGCCCTAGCGTCCTTAGCTTAAACGCCTGTCATTCATCCCAAAGGATACGATCATGGCCACCATTGCCGTAACCGACGCCACCTTCGATGCCGAGGTTCGCAAATCCAGCGTTCCCGTTATCGTCGATTTCTGGGCAGAATGGTGTGGCCCGTGCCGCCAGATAGGCCCGGCATTGGAAGAACTTTCCGCCGAATACGCGGGCAAGATCAAAATTGTGAAAATCAACGTCGATGAAAACCCCGACAGCCCCGCAATGCTGGGTGTGCGCGGCATTCCGGCGCTGTTCATGTTCAAAAATGGTGAAGTTGTATCTAACAAAGTCGGCGCTGCACCCAAGGCAGCCCTCGCCACCTGGATCGCAACTGCGATTTGATCAATGGTTCAGGTGGGTAAAGAAGGCGCATTTCGGTGCGCCTTTTTTCATGCAGGCCAACCATGCCTGCGCAGCCTTGAACGGATCTGATCTTCTGCTTCAGGCGCGCCTGCGTTGATGGTGTGAAGCTTGAAAAACCAATACATATAGGCGGCAAAATCTGGCGGGTCTGCTCTGGCCGCTGTGAACGCTGCTTTGACGCCCAGCCGCGGCACTGATCCGGCAATATGGTGAAAATCTATTTGGGCAAACAGCACCGCGGGTTTACGCAACAAAAAGCCATTCAAGGCCAGCCCGGAGTTTTGCGTCACCACGTAAGTGCAGCCGCGCAAAAGCGCCAGCGCATCACCCTGCACCACCGCAAATTGCGAAAATCGCCGTTCCAAATCTGCAAGTGCGGCCAAATCATCGGGGCTGTATGTTTCCTTGGGGTGCAGCGTGGCGCGAAGGGGCAAATGCGGTTCTTGTTCCAAAGTTGTCTCGATCATCTGGATCGGGCTGAGTGTTTGAAACGACCGGTGCTGTCGGATCAGCCCCTGCAGGGGCATGAAAACATAGCCCTGTTGTGTGATTTCTGCCGTCCCCAAAACCCTGTCACACAGGCGGCGGTGAAAGCTTTTTGCCATGTCAGGGTCTATATCGGCGGGAACAAAATCTGCCTTGGCTACATCAAACGCCCATCGCGCGGCAGTGGCCTCAATCTGCCAAAACGGGTAATGATACGCGCGCCGCAGGGTCAGACCATTGGGCGCGGCCGGTTCCGTCATGTGAAAAAGCGCATGGCCCCCGCGCTTGGCGGCCTTTGCCATCTGGTTGCTATCCTGACGGTGAAGGATCAGCCTGCACCCGCTGGGTGCGACGGCTGCTGCGATGCGGCTGATGATATTTACCCGGCCCGCCACGGCATCGCGCTGCATCTGGTCTGGCAGATAGATATGGATCACGTCGACCTTGGGCATGGCGTCATGATTTCTGACGGGCCAAGAACTTTCAATGCCTCCGGCGGGGATATTTTTGCAGATATGAAACGGCAAAGGCGTTTTGCTTGTATGGGCTGCGCCCTGCCGCCATACAGGGGGCGGGTAACGGAGGCTGAGATGGCAGACGAGAAATTTCCGGGCTGGCATGGCACCACAATTCTGGCGGTCCGTCGTGGTGGCGAAGTGGTGGTTGCGGGCGACGGGCAGGTCAGCCTTGGTCAGACCGTCATCAAAGGCACCGCCCGCAAAGTGCGCCGCCTGTCGCCCGCCGGGCATGATGTCGTGGCGGGCTTTGCCGGGTCAACCGCCGATGCGTTTACCTTGCTGGAACGGCTGGAGAAAAAGCTGGAATCCATGCCCGGTCAGCTGGCCCGTGCATCCGTGGAACTGGCAAAAGACTGGCGGATGGATAAGTATCTGCGCAATCTGGAAGCGATGTTGATCGTTACCGATGGTGCCGATCTGTTCGTGATCACTGGTGCGGGCGATGTGCTGGAGCCCGAACATGATGTCGCCGCCATCGGGTCTGGCGGCAATTTCGCCCTTGCCGCTGCGCGCGGGTTGATGACCACCGACTTGCCTGCGATCGATATCGCCCGCCGCGCCATGGCGATTGCGGCCGATATCTGCGTTTACACCAATGGCAACCTGACGGTGGAGACCATCAGGAAGTAGCTAGCGTTGCTTTTCCGCCGCATCCTTGTAGGCGCGCAGCACGGCGTTGATTCGGGTCTGATAGCCAGCGCCACCATCCTTGAAGAACTTGAGGATGTCTGGATCAAGACGCAGAGAGATGGCCTTCTTTTGCAGGCCGTTCACCATCACAGCGCGCGACCAGTCAACGTCAAAGTCGTCCTCGTCTGGCCCCTCGAAATCACCCTGCTTACCAAGATGATCCCAGTTGGTCTGACCCTTCATCGCCCTGATCTGCTCCAGCGTATAGCTCTTGATATTTTTCTCGCTCATTTTTCCGTGCCACTCTTGCGGTGATGATCCGGACATTTTCGCGCCGGATCGTGAAAACCACGCAGATCATTTTTTTCCCAAGCGGTGCTATCGCCTTTTGCCGCGCCTCGATTTCACTTCGGGCCAATAGAATAATGTGTGGCAGGCTGAAAATCAGAAGCGCCTTGGCAAAATAGATCCGGTATTTTTCCAACACCAGCAGGCGCTTTGCTTCGTCCCACTCAAGCTCCATCCGGCAAATCCATTCCAGATTTTGGTTAGCGGGGACTGAACACGACACGTCTGATTGACGATTACCACATCCCGTTTGTATATACAATTCGTATATACAACTCTGGCCCTTGGAACCCGCCCTGCAATCCCCTACACCTGCTTTCAAAGGAGCCTGATATGACCGACCTTACCCCCCGCGAAATCGTGGCCGAACTTGATCGCCACATTATCGGCCAAGCGGATGCCAAGCGCGCCGTGGCCGTGGCTTTGCGCAATCGGTGGCGGCGAAAGCGGCTGGCGGATGATCTTCGCGATGAGGTGTATCCGAAAAACATCCTGATGATCGGCCCCACCGGCGTTGGCAAAACAGAAATCTCGCGCCGCTTGGCCAAGCTTGCAAAAGCGCCGTTTCTAAAGGTCGAGGCCACTAAATTTACCGAAGTCGGCTATGTGGGCCGCGATGTTGACAGCATTATCCGCGATCTGGTCGACACCGCGATGAATGATACCCGCGCCCGGATGCGCGACGATGTGAAATCACGCGCAAAAGCCGCCGCCGAAGACCGCGTGATCGAAGCATTGGCCGGCAAAGATGCGCGCGAACAAACCCGCGATCTGTTTCGTGGCAAGCTGAAACGCGGCGAGATGGACGATACCATGATCGAGTTGGACATCGCCGATAGCGCCCCTGCTTTCCCGCAAATGAACATGGGCGGCGGCGGTATGGATATGCAGGGCCTGCAAGGCATGTTCGGCAAGGCGTTCGGCGCACGCACCACGCGCAAACGGGTGTCCGTGCGCGACAGCTACGATCTGCTGATCGGGCAAGAGGCCGACAAGCTGCTGGATGATGACGCCATAAAGGCCGCCGCACTGGAAGCCGTGCAGGAAAACGGCATCGTATTTCTGGACGAGATAGATAAAATCTGCGCCCGGTCGGATGCGCGCGGTGCGGATGTGTCGCGCGAAGGCGTGCAGCGCGATCTGTTGCCGCTGATCGAAGGTACCACCGTTTCAACCAAATACGGGCCGGTGAAAACCGATCATATCTTGTTCATCGCAAGCGGCGCGTTCCATATCGCAAAACCGTCAGACCTGCTGCCAGAATTGCAGGGCCGCCTGCCCATCCGGGTGGAGCTGCAGCCGTTGACCGAAGCCGACTTTGTGCGCATTCTGTCGGAAACCGACAATGCTCTGACGCTACAATATTCCGCGCTGATGGGAACCGAACAGGTTGCAGTTAGTTTCACAGCAGATGGCGTCGCAGCCTTGGCCGCGATTGCTGCCGAAGTGAACCGTACGATTGAAAACATTGGTGCCCGTAGACTTTATACGGTGATGGAACGAGTATTTGAAGAACTGTCCTTCTCCGCTCCCGAAAGGGGCGGAGAAGTGGTTACCGTCGATGCCGCTTTTGTTGAGGCAAATCTTGGTGCTCTGTCACGTTCGGCCGATATCAGCCGTTATGTGTTGTGAAAGATACGGCCCGGCTTTCATTCTGCTCGGCGGGCATCAATAAATTTAAGGGCATAATTTGGCAAGATTTCTGATGTTGGTTCTGTTGCTTGCCTCTTGTGCCCAACGGGGTCAGATCACCCTGGATTCGCACGCCGCAACGATCGGGGACGTGCAGACCGTTTTTGTCGGCACCACCCGGATGATTGACCCCGAAACGCGCCGCTATGGCACCGGGCGGTCGGAACAAATCAATTATGCGCGCTATGACGTGTCTATTCCGCCTGACCGGACGTTGGGTGACATCAGTTATCCGCGCAAAGGCTCCAAACCCAATCCGCAGACTGATTTTTTGGTCACATCAGAGGTGGTGCATACCACGCCTGCATATTTTCGCACTGATATCGCCAAGGCCGCCCTGAAAGGGCCACGCGGCGGGCGCGAGGCGGTTATTTTCGTGCACGGCTTTAACACAAATTTCACCGAAGGCCTGTACCGGATTGCGCAGCTTTCGCATGATCTGAAATTGCCCGGTGCCACGGTGCATTATTCGTGGCCCTCTGCCGCCAACCCGCTTGGCTATGTGCGTGACCGTGATTCGGTTCTGTTCGCGCGCGATGGCTTGGAAGAACTGATCAGGCAAGTCGATGCAGCGGGTGCGGATCGTATCTTGTTGGTGGCGCATTCCATGGGTGCGCTGCTGACGATGGAAACCATGCGCCAGATTGCCATTCGTGGCGACCAACAGCTTTTGCACAAAATCGCCGGGGTTATTCTGATTTCGCCAGATATTGATGTTGATGTGTTCCGCGCGCAGTCGCATGAAATTGGCGCGCTGCCGCAGCCGTTCCTGATCTTTGGGTCGCACAAAGATCGCCTGCTTGGCCTGTCGGCGGTTGTCACGGGCGAACCGGACCGTCTGGGCAACCTCAAAGACCTTAGCCGCGTGGCCGATCTGAAAGTCACCTATCTGGATGCGGGCGCGATTGCAGGCGGAGGCGAGCATTTTGCCTTTGGCAATTCACCGATTCTGCTTAGCCTGATTGGGCGCATCGGCGAGGTTGACTCGGCCTTCCAGGCAGACAGCCGGGGTCGCACCGGGCTGCTGCCGGGGGTTATTCTGACTGTGCAGAATGCAACGCAGATTGTCTTGTCGCCGGTCGCAGCGCTTGCCTATCAAACCGGGCGGTGAAGGGGCAGAACAGGGCAGACCTTTCGCAGGTTTCGCTTTTGTACCAATAGATTACAAACTTTTATGCCTGTGCGTCAGCGCGTGCGGCGCAGATAAACATACAGGGCACCGGCCCCGCCATGCTTTAAATGCGAGTCTGAAACTTGCAAGATCAGCCCACCCAAAGGCGGCAGTCGCAGCCAATTCGGCACCTGATGTTTCAAGATGCCATATCGCTGCGGAATCGGCCCGAAATCCGGACCCGGCTTGCCTTTTCCAGTGATCACCAGAACCAATCGCAACCCCTCCAAATGCGCGTTCATGATAAACCGGATCAATTCCGGATGCGCCTCAGCCACGGTCATGCCATGCAGATCCAGTCGTGCCTCGGGGGAAAGTTTTCCCTTGGACATGCGGGTGAAAGCCTTCGCATCCATCTGAACGCCGGGGCTGGGCAAGCTTTCGTCGGCCCGAAATGGCGCTGCTTTTTCGCCAAGCCGAAACCGCGGAATGGCTGCATGTTTCTTGCCCTCAACCGGGATGGCAACAGGATCAATCACCACCGGATGCGGCAAGATCACGCCATGCAGCGGTCGCGCCGTCCGCGCGACGGACTGCCAAAGATCAAGCTCTTCTGGATGAAGATGGCGGCGGCGGGCCATGAAATCAGTCGCCCTCGACCATCGCATAGGCGCGGTCTGTCGGCAGTAAAACCACCATACGACCCGCATCTTTCACCGCGCCCGCCGCATCACCCGCATCACGCCCGGTGCCATAGAAAATATCCGCCCACTGCGGGCCTTTTATGGCGCCGCCTGTATCTTGCGCGATCATCAGCGCCCTGATCGGGTTACGCCCGTCTTTTTCCACCCAAACCGGCGCACCGAGGGGGGTAAAATCGGGGTCCACCGCCACAGACCGCAGCGCCGTGATCGACCGCCCAATTGCGCCGATTGGTCCCTTTTCGGCGGGCAAATCCGCCAGTTTCTTGAAGAACACGAAAGACGGGTTGAAGGTCAGCAATTCCGCCCCCAACACCGGGTTTTGCCGCACAAAAGTACGAATAAACTGCGCCGAGGCCTGACTTTCCGCCATCAATCCGCGCCGGATCATTTCCTGCCCGATCGACCGGTAGGGCTGATTGTTCTTGCCGCCGTATCCCACCCGCACCACTTGGCCATCCGGCATCCGAATGCGGCCCGATCCTTGGATCATCAGAAAATACACCTCAACCGGATCGTCCAGCCAGGCAATTTCCAACCCCCGCCCGCACAGCATACCCTGCGTTTCTATCGCTTCACGGCTGTGCCAAACGGCACCTTCCGCAATCTCGGGCGGGCGACGGTAAATCGGATAGGCAAAATCTGAGGTGCGAATGGGCGATCCCGCCAGTTCAGGTTCGTAATACCCGGTGAACAACGCCGGAAGATCACCGATGATAACAGGTTTGAAGAACATCTCGAAAAAACTGCGCGCGCCTGCAGGGGATTTCCCGGCATCACTGGCAAACTTGCACAGGCTCACCCAATCCGGGTCCGTCAGCGTCTCGCAGGTTTCCAAAAAAACCGTCAACGCCGCCGCGTGATCATCATCCGCCCAGCCATCAAGATCGGCAAAGGTCAATACCTGCGCCGGGGCCGGGCTTGCCGTCACCGCAAACGCCGCCAAGGCAAGGTTGCCCCAAACGGCATCCATCAATCCCCGGTGGCGCTAAGATACCAGTTGGGGTCATCCACCCCCATACGGCGCGAAAATGTCCAGATATCCCGCTGCTTTTTCACCGCGGTCGGGCTGCCTTCAACCACTTCGCCGGCGTTGTTGCGCACAAGCGAAGTCGTCTCGCCAAGGAACCGCACTGCAATATCCGCTTCGCGGCTGCCCGCATCAAACGTTGCTTCGTGCAGGACCATTTCGCGCAGGCCGATGAAGGTGGATTCGATGCGCAGCCCATCCTTTTCGCGCTGGGCGACCGCTTCTGAAAACGTCTCGAACACATCTGGCGCAAGAAA
This sequence comes from Pseudorhodobacter sp., assembly GCA_043721855.1. Taxonomy (GTDB): domain Bacteria; phylum Pseudomonadota; class Alphaproteobacteria; order Rhodobacterales; family Rhodobacteraceae; genus JACMNW01. Next base: position 11,844 of record JAYSPY010000075.1, on the reverse strand, counting down.
AGGTTTGATGCGGTCCATCTCACCCTTGTCAAAGGCCATCAGGATCATTTCATACGCCCCGCGCGCGCCTTGCAAGAAGGTGCCAACGGAAAATCCCGGCTCTGCCTTTTTCATCTCCGACAAAGCAAAGGCGGACGGCGATCCGTCCGCGACAAGATCGGTAATATCGCGGTCTGGCCCGCCTTCAATAACCTCAAAGTCCCGCTTTGCGCGCGGCCTTGCATCATCCAGCGGCAAAGGTGGCTTCTCAAAGCCATCGCGCGTGCCCAAAACGGCGCGCAATTTGATGAACAGAAAAATGGCTACCCCGGCCAAAACAAGCAGTTGGATTATCGACGAATTCATTTCTTAACCTCAGCGGTGGCAAGTTGGTAACTTTGCCTTCAAATGCTTATGTAGGGTAGGGGGGCGGCCAAGTCTACCTTGCGCCCCAAAGAAGCATCGCCAAAGGAGTGTCGGCATGTGGGTTTTTGCATTATTTCTTGCAGTTCCGCTGATTGAAATCGCATTGTTCGTCACAGTGGGCGGTTGGCTGACGCTGTGGCCGACACTGGCGGTGGTGCTGGGTACCGGTGTTCTGGGCGTGTTCGTCATGCGCCTGCAGGGGCTTCGCGCCGTGTTCGATATGCAAAATGCGCTACGCACCATGCAAAACCCGCTATCCCCGATGGCGAATAGTGCGATGATCATGGCGGCGGGCGTTTTGCTAATTTTGCCGGGATTTTTGACCGATACCTTGGGGTTTTTATTGTTGATCCCGTTTGTGCGGCACTGGGTCATGCAACAAATGGGCCGCAAATTCAGGGGAATGACGCCCGTCAAGCCAAGCCCTGACTGGCGCAAAGGCAGTGCGGCACGCTACAGCGACGAAGCGATCGACGCCGAATACAGCGAGACAGATCAGGACCGCCCGCCCCTGCGCGGAACATCGCGTTGGACGCAGGATTGAGGCCTGCGCACAAGCCTGCTAATAAGCCGCAGCAATTAGTAGGGAGTGGGCAGTATGGCCGAAGATACCAACGGCGCGAACGGTGCTGTAGCACCACCGCAAATTAAGATGCAGGTGCTGGCACAATTCGTGCGCGATATGTCATTTGAAAATATGGTCGCACAAAAAGGCATCACTGGCAGCGACGTGCAGCCCGATATTCAGGTCGGCGTCAGCCTTGATGCGCGCAAGCGCGCGGCAGACCATCAATTTGATGTGATCACGAAGTATAAAATCACCTCAACCAACAAAGCCAACGGCGAGACGCTGTTTTTGCTGGAACTGGATTATGCCGGTATCTTCCACGTAGAAGGTGTGTCGGATGAACAAATGCATCCGTTCTTGTTGATCGAATGCCCGCGCCTGCTGTTCCCGTTTGTGCGCCGTATCGTTTCGGACGTAACGCGCGATGGTGGCTTGCCTGCGTTGAACATCGACACGGTGGATTTTCTGGCGCTTTACCGGCAGGAATTGGCGCGGCGTGCAGAAGCGCAAAAGCCAGCAGTGATGCAATCGTAAGCTAAACCCGTTTCAGCCAGATCGCCGCGTCGCCCATCTGCGCCACAAAGGCGTTATGGGCGGCTTTTTCTTCCGGCGTAAGGCCCGGCATCAACGGCACCGGGCGTGGCCTGGGCCGCCAGCTTTGGCCGGTAGCCGCAAGATTGGCAGCAGTGTTTTGCGCTTGGGTCGCCAGGCCAAAATCGGGCTGCCTGCCACCGACCAGTTCAAGATAGACTTCGGCAAGAATTTCACTGTCCAGCAGCGCGCCATGCTTTTCGCGCATCGAATTGTCGATGTTGAAGCGGCGGCACAAAGCATCCAGTGACGCCGGTGATCCGGGAAATTTCTTGCGCGCAATCAACAAGGTATCGACTGCGCGGGCAGCGGGCAGGGGGGCCAGACTGGCCATGGCCAATTCGGCGTTCAGGAATTTCATATCAAAGCTGGCGTTGTGAATGACCAGCGGCGCATCGGCAATGAAATCCAGAAACGCTTGTGCGATTGCCGCAAACAACGGCTTGTCACGCAGGAAATCATCACCCAACCCATGCACCTCATAGGCCTCTTTTGGCATGACACGTTTGGGGTTGATATATTGGTGATAGGTGCGCCCGGTTGGCATATGGTTGAACAATTCCACCGCGCCAATTTCAACGATGCGGTGGCCTTCGGTTGGCTCAAACCCGGTGGTTTCTGTATCAAGGACCACTTCACGCATGGGCAAGCCTTTCTCTGATATCGGCACAGATGGCGCGCACAGAGTTGCGGGCGCCGTCCAGCGATGTGGTTTCAATGATGTAATCCGCCCGCGCGCGTTTCGCAGCATCCGGTATTTGGCGGGCAAGGATCAAATCAAATTCCGGCTCGGTCATTTCGCCCCGCGCAAGCACACGGGCGCGCTGAACGTCTGCCGGTGCAGTAACCACCACCACCGCGTCACACCCCACGTCTGCACCCGTTTCATAGAGCAGCGGAATATCCAGCACCGCGATGTCTGCCGTGCAGTTTAGCAAAAACTCTGCCCGGTTTTGCGCCACAAGCGGATGAACGACGGCCTGTATGCGGTCAAGCACTGTGGGGTCTTTGGCAATCAACGCGCGCAGTTTTGGGCGCGATACCGCAGCATCTTCGATGGCTTCGGGAAACAGGGTGGCGACAATTGCGGTGGCTTGGCCGCCTTTTGCGTAAAGCTGCCGCACCACTGCGTCAGCATCCCACACCGGCAGGCCTTCCGCGGCAAACATCGCGGCGGTGGTGGATTTGCCCATGCCGATGGATCCGGTCAGGCCAAGCCGAAAAGTCATGCCGAAATAACGGCGGCGCGGGTGGCGGCATCCACCTCTGGCCGTTTGCCAAACCAACGCTCAAACCCCGGCGCGGCCTGGTGCAGCAACATGCCAAGACCGTCAACCACGGTGCAACCCACCTCTTCGGCGGCGATCAGAAACGCGGTTTGAATGGGGGTATAGACCAGATCGGTCACCAACGCATGCGGTGAAAGGGCATCCAGCGGCACGCGAAAATCGGGCTTACCGGTCATGCCAAGCGAGGTGGTGTTGACCACCGTTGCAGCCCCGTCCAGCATATTGCCCGCCTTGACCCAATCATGCACCGTCACCCGCGCACCGAAATCTGACCGCAACTGATCCGCCCGCAGCCGGGATCGGTTTGACAGACGCACCTCCGGCACCCCCACCTCCAGCAATGCCGCAATCACCGCGCGGCAGGCACCGCCCGCCCCAAACACCGCCGCCGGGCCAGATTGCGGCACCCAATGCGGCGCGTTCTGGCGCAGATTGGCGATGAAGCCAGACCCATCGGTGTTGTCAGCATGTATACGGCCGTCTTTGCGGAAGATCAGCGTATTCGCCGCCCCGATCAATGCAGCGCGATCGGTGACAATATCGGCCAATGCCAGCACGGTTTCCTTGTGCGGTATGGTCACATTCAGCCCGACAAAGCCCAGATGCGGCAACATGCGCAGCACCTCTGGCAGATCTGACTGCGCAATATCCATAGGAATATAGTGGCCCTTGATGCCATAGCGCCGCAACCAATAGCCGTGCAACGCAGGCGATCGGCTATGCGCGATGGGCGAGCCGATAACACCAGCCAGAGGAATACGCGGATGATCTGTCATGTGGAAATGAAGCCCCGATCGCCTAGGTAGCCCAGCAGCGCCAACAGCGGCAGGCCCAGAATGGTAAAGTAATCGCCTTCTATGGCTGAGAACAACCTGATACCTTCTTCCTCCAGCTTATAGCCGCCGACGGAATGACGAATGCTTGGCCAATTCCGCGTGACATAGTCTTGCAGCCACTGGTCGGACACGTCGCGCATGGTCAGACGCACCTCGCCGACATAGCGCCAGATCGGTTGGCCCGCGTCATACAGCACAACCGCTGACAGTAACTTGTGCGATTGGCCACGAAAGGCGGAAAGCTGTGCTATCGCCTCGGCCTCGGATTCGGGCTTGCCCCAGACTTTGTGCCGGAATTCCAGCACCTGATCACAGCCCAGAACCAGCGCATCGCCCATGCGGTCTGCGATTCTGCGGGCCTTCATTTCTGCCAGCGCATCGGCAATATCGCGCGGCGTGGCGTGATCTGCCTCCAGGCTGGCGCGCATCGCCACTTCGTCAATACGCGGGGCATGTGCCGCGACATCCAGCCCCGCTGCCCGCAAAAGACGCAGCCGGGTTTCGGAAGATGACGCAAGGATAAGCGGTTTGACCATGGGGGCGATGCTGTGGATAGACTTGCTTTGTTCTGCTGTAGGATGCGTGGGTGGTTTCACTGCGGGGGCCATGGGGGGCCCATGCCTGTGGATTTGTCAAGAGATGTGCGATTGTTATCCCCCTGAGGATGAGCATTTTCCAACTCTGTGGAGGCTTTGGTCTACGCCTGTCTGGGGGCAAATATATCCCCGCGGGCGCGATACTTTTTTACTCATAATATATTGATATAATTGATTTTTACAGATTTCATATTTCGTATTTCGAAGTCCCTTGGATACTATCCACAGAGTTTGCGCTGTGGGTAAGACTATGGACGGGTGGCAGACTTCAGTTATCCCGTGCCCCTACATCATCATTCTCTTTTAAGACTCTTTTAATTAAGAAGAGGAGAAAGAAACCAGATGGGTGATGAATGGCGGACGTGTTGGCAGATTTTTACCCCTGGGTGAAGGCCCTGCATGTGATTGCCGTGGTGTCCTGGATGGCGGGGCTGTTCTATCTGCCGCGCCTGTATGTCTACCATGTTGAAAAAGCGCAGATGGGTGGCGAGGTTGACGCATTGTTTCAGGTGATGGAACGCCGATTGCTGAAGGCCATCATGAACCCTGCGATGGTAGCAACCTGGGTCTTTGGTCTGGCTTTGGTGATGACACCGGGTATTGTGGATTGGTCGATGATTTGGCCTTGGATAAAGGCTGTGTCGGTGTGTCTGATGACGTGGTTTCATATCTGGCTGGGCATCCGGCGCAAAGACTTTGTGGCGGGAAAAAATGTTGTATCCGGGGGACGCTACCGAATGATGAACGAAGTGCCGACATTGCTGTTGATCATAATTGTCACGTCGGTGATCGTGAAATTCTAAGTGTAGTTGCAGGTGATTGACTTTTTAAGGTGGTCGCCTTAATTCCCGCTGCAGCAGGCCATTCGGCCAGACGCTTTTTCCATTTCATATATCTCGCAGCTGCCGCGTTTTGCGGGGCTGCCCAGGACAAACCTCATGACCATTGAACGCCTGAACCTTGCCGAACTGAAAGCAAAGACCCCCGCCGACCTGCTGGCGATGGCGGAGGAGTGGGAGGTTGAAAACGCGCCGTCCATGCGCAAGGGCGAGATGATGTTTTCAATCCTGAAGGAACATGCCGAAGAGGGCTGGGAAATTGGCGGCGACGGTGTGTTGGAAGTGCTGCAAGACGGCTTTGGCTTTTTGCGATCCCCTTCTGCCAACTATCTGTCTGGGCCGGATGATATTTATGTCTCACCCGAGATGATCCGGCAGTTTTCACTGCGCACGGGCGATACGATTGAAGGCGTTATTCAGGCGCCACGTGAAACAGAGCGCTATTTTTGCCTGACCAAAGCCACGCGGATCAACTTTGATGATCCGGAAAAAGCCCGCCACAAGGTGCATTTCGATAACTTGACGCCACTATATCCTGATGAGCGGTTCAAGATGGAGGTCGATGATCCGACCCTGAAAGACCGCTCTGCCCGGATTATTGATCTGGTGGCCCCGATTGGCAAAGGTCAGCGCGGCCTGATCGTGGCCCCGCCTCGCACGGGTAAGACGGTGCTCTTGCAAAACATCGCCCATTCGATTGCGACGAACCACCCCGATTGTTATCTGATCGTGCTGCTGATTGACGAGCGGCCAGAAGAGGTGACCGATATGCAGCGGTCGGTGAAGGGCGAAGTGGTGTCATCCACCTTTGACGAGCCGGCAACGCGGCACGTGGCAGTGGCGGAAATGGTGATCGAAAAGGCCAAGCGGCTGGTAGAGCATAAGCGCGACGTGGTAATCTTGCTGGATAGCATCACACGCCTTGGCCGGGCGTTTAACACTGTGGTGCCCTCCTCGGGCAAAGTGCTGACCGGCGGTGTCGATGCCAACGCGCTGCAGCGGCCAAAGCGGTTCTTTGGCGCGGCGCGGAACATCGAAGAAGGCGGATCGCTGACCATTATCGCGACCGCGTTGATTGATACCGGCAGCCGGATGGATGAGGTGATCTTTGAAGAATTCAAAGGCACGGGCAATAGCGAGATTGTGTTGGACCGCAAGGTTGCCGACAAACGCGTGTTCCCGGCGATGGATATTCTGAAATCCGGTACCCGGAAAGAGGATTTGTTGGTTGAGAAATCTGATTTGCAGAAAACCTATGTTTTGCGCCGTATCCTTAACCCAATGGGCACGACCGATGCGATTGAATTCCTGATCGGCAAGCTGAAGCAGACCAAGTCGAATGCAGAATTCTTTGACTCGATGAATACCTGATACGGTATTTATATCAGAGGGTTAGAACTGATGGATACGATATTTGCACCTGCAACGGCGCGGGGTAAGGCCGGTATTTCGATTTTGCGGCTGTCTGGTCCGTTGGCGCATATTGCTGTGACGGCGCTGTGTGGCAACCTTCCCCCGATGCAGCGCGCATCGTTGCGCAAATTGGTTTGGCAGGGCGTTCAGATTGACGAAGCCGTGGTTCTGGTGTTTGAGGCCGGGCACAGCTTTACCGGCGAAGCGATGGCAGAACTGCATGTTCATGGCAGCATTGCCGTTGTCGCCGCCACATTGCGGGCGCTGTCGGACCAGCCTGGTCTTCGGATGGCGGAGCCGGGGGAATTCACGCGCCGCGCACTTGAGAATGGTCGTTTGGATCTGTCGCAGGTAGAAGGTTTGGCCGATCTTATAGACGCAGAGACAGAGGCGCAACGAAGGCAGGCATTGCGGGTTCTTTCCGGGGCGATCGGCCAGCGCGCCGAACTTTGGCGCAAGCAATTGATCAGGGCATCGGCGCTGTTGGAGGCAACGATCGACTTCGTCGATGAAGATGTTCCTGTTGATGTGATGCCAGAGGTTGATGCCTTGGTCGCCGGGCTGCTGTCTGACCTTCGCGCTGAAGTGACCGCTGTGCCTTTTGCCGAGCGCGTGCGTGACGGCTTCGAGGTGGCGATTGTCGGGCTACCGAACGTCGGAAAATCGACCCTTTTGAATTGCCTGGCAGGGCGAGAAGCGGCAATCACATCAGAATACGCCGGTACCACGCGTGATGTTATCGAGGTGCGCATGGATCTGGCGGGGCTGCCTGTCACATTGCTTGATACGGCTGGGTTGCGTGAGTCGACGGATGTCGTTGAAAATATAGGGATTAAGCGGGCAAAGAAGCGGGCAGAGATGGCCGATCTGCGTCTTTTCCTGACGCTGGATGGCGTGTTGCCGATGGGCTTTTCCCCTGTGCTTGGTGACATCGTTTTGTATGGAAAGGTTGATTTGGAACTTCCAAATCGACAGGCGCTGTCGGTATCCGGTAAAACAGGCGCAGGGATTTCCCATTTATTGGATTTGATCGCCACTGAACTTGGCGGACGCATGGCAGGCTCTGGCACATTTACCCGCGAGCGGCACCGGATTGCAGCGGTCGACACGATGTTTGCGTTGGAACAGGTGCAGGTTGAAATCACCGCTGGCTCGCATAGAACAGAACTCGCAGCGGAAAACTTGCGGTATGCGATTCGGTGTTTGGATGTGTTGGTGGGTCGGATAGGTGTTGAAAACTTGCTGGATGAAATTTTCTTCAGTTTTTGCATTGGGAAATGAGGATGTTTCACGTGAAACATTATGACGTCGTGGTTATCGGTGGCGGACATGCGGGCACGGAAGCGGCGGCGGTTGCAGCGCGGATGGGCGCTGCAACGGCGTTGATTACGCTGTCTCAGGCCGGAATTGGTGTAATGTCATGTAATCCGGCGATAGGCGGGTTAGGCAAGGGCCATTTGGTGCGCGAAATTGACGCGCTTGATGGAATTATGGCTAAGGCGGCTGACCGTGCGGGCATTCAGTTTCGGTTGTTAAATCGCGGGAAAGGGCCTGCCGTTCAGGGCCCAAGAGCGCAAGCTGATCGCAAGCTCTACAAGCAAGCGGTGCAACAAGCGATTGCGAGCCAAAGCAACCTGCATGTCATAGAGGCAGAAGTTATAGATCTTTTGATGGATCGTGGTCGCGTTGAAGGCGTGGTTCTTGCCGACAATTCACAGATCCGCGCAGGCAGCGTTATTTTGACGGCCGGTACATTCCTGAATGGCGTTATTCATATCGGCGATGTTCGCAAGCCGGGTGGCAGAATGGGCGATCCGCCATCGGTCCGGCTGGCAGCGCGGCTTGGATCATTGGATTTGGGACGCGGGCGATTGAAAACCGGGACGCCACCGCGACTGGACGGGAAAACGATTGATTGGTCGCGGATTGAAATGCAGCCGGGTGATGCAGATCCTACACTGTTTTCATTCCTGAATACTGCGCCTGTGGCTCGGCAAGTTTCCTGTGGGATTTCGCATACCAATGCAATGACCCATGACATTGTCAGAAAGAACCTGGGTAAATCAGCAATGTATGGCGGCCATATCGACGGCGTCGGTCCGCGCTATTGCCCATCAATCGAAGATAAAATCGTGCGTTTTGCCGATAAGTCCGAACACCAGGTGTTTCTGGAGCCAGAAGGGCTCGACGACACCACGATCTATCCGAATGGAATTTCAACGTCGCTGCCTGCAGACATCCAGCAAGACTATGTTCGCACCATCGTCGGCTTGGAAAATGCCGTTATGCTTCAGCCAGGCTATGCAATAGAATACGACTATTTTGATCCGCGCGGGCTGGCACCAACGCTGCAGGTGCGAAACGCGCCGGGTCTGTATTTTGCCGGTCAGATAAATGGCACAACCGGTTATGAAGAGGCGGCTGCACAGGGCCTGGCAGCGGGCATGAATGCAGCATCAGCAGCACTTGATAAAAATTGTCCGCAATTTAGCCGGGCTACCAGCTATATCGGCGTAATGCTTGATGATTTGACCACAAGGGGCGTTACCGAACCGTATCGAATGTTCACGTCGCGGGCAGAGTTTCGACTTTCTCTTCGGGCCGATAATGCCGATCAGCGACTGACACCAATTGGCTTGGTGGCCGGTTGCATTGGCGACCAGCGCCGTTTGGCTTTTGAAAGCAAGGCTGCTGCCTTGTGGTCTGCAAGAAAAGCGCTTGACGCCGTTTCCCTTACGCCACACCAAATAAAGGCGGCTGGAATTAAAATCAGTCAAGATGGTGTTCGCCGGACTATTTTTCAACTGCTGGCTTTTCCTGACGCTGATCGTGACTTGCTGGAATCGCTGTGCCCTGATTTCGCAAATCTGCAAGTGTCCATCAAAGATCAAATCGCAACAGATGCCCTTTATGCGCAGTACCTCGTCCGACAAGCCGATGATGTGGCCACTCTTCAGCGCGAGGAAAATTTGGCTATATCTGCCGGGCTTGATTACAATGATATTTCCGGGCTCTCGAATGAACTTAAGCAGAAACTGATGAAAATTCGACCGCCAAGCTTGGCGCATGCGGGCCGAATTGAGGGGATGACGCCGTCGGGTTTGACGCTGATTCTTGCGGCGCTGCGGCGAGTTAACCATTCGCGCGTTGCCAAATGACCGATCAAAATGGCAACAGATTGCCGTCAGACTTGAATGTTTCACGTGAAACAGAGGCGCGGGTAACAGATTATATTGATCTGTTGATCAAATGGAACACAACTATCAATCTTGTTTCAAAAACCTCAATCGACCAGATTTGGAACAGGCATATACTTGATTCTGTACAGATCTTTTGCTTCGGCCGGGATGCGCTACGCTGGGCAGACCTGGGCAGCGGCGGCGGCCTCCCCGGCTTGATCGTTGCAATCCTGGCACTCGAAAAGGCGCCGCAAATGTTGGTGACCCTCGTCGAATCAGATCAGCGAAAGGCAACTTTCCTGCGCCAAGTAAGCCAAAAACTGGGGCTTAATACCTGTGTTGTTTCTCAAAGAATCGAATCCATAGCGCCTCTGCACGCCGATGTCGTCTCAGCCCGCGCCCTCGCACCGCTTCCGTTGCTGTGTTCCTTTGCGATCCGGCACCTTGCGCAAGGTGGCGTCGCAATATTTCACAAAGGCAAATCAGCACAAACCGAAGTTTCACAGGCGCGGGCCTCGTGGCGGTTTGCATTGGACTCGCATGCCAGCAGCACCGACCCGTCCTCATCCATCCTGCTTTTGAAGGGGCTTTCGCGTGTCTGATCCAACCCGCCAGAAACAACCGCAGATTATCGCCATCGCAAATCAAAAGGGCGGCGTTGGAAAAACCACGACCGCCATCAATCTGGCCGCTGGTCTGGCCGAACTTGGCGGCAAAGTCTTGCTGGTCGACCTCGACCCACAAGGCAATGCGTCCACCGGTCTGGGCATCGGTGCTGACCAACGCAAACTTACCACTTATGATTTGATCATCGAAGATGCACCTCTTCGGGATGTCATTCAAAAAACGGGCGTGCCAAACTTGCTGATTTGCCCTGCAAACAGCGACCTTTCGTCTGCCGATATGGAACTTGTTGCCAATGAAAAACGCAGCTTTTTGTTGCACGATGCGCTTAGACAACCCGCTATAGATAGCTATGGCCTTGATTTTATTCTCATTGATTGCCCGCCCTCACTTAGCCTTCTTACTGTAAACGCGATGGTGGCAAGCCACTCGGTGCTTGTGCCGCTGCAGAGTGAATTTTTCGCTCTGGAAGGCCTGTCGCAGCTGATGTTAACCATTCGTGAGGTCAGACAGACAGCAAATCCCAGTCTGCGCATCGAGGGCGTGGTTTTGACGATGTATGATGGCCGCAACAACCTATCGCAACTGGTAGAGGCGGACGCGCGCAAAAACCTGGGTGAGCTGGTGTTCAAAACCATGATTCCGCGCAATGTGCGGGTCAGCGAAGCCCCGTCTTACGCGCTGTCCGTGCTGCATTACGACACACAGTCCAAAGGAAGCGAGGCTTACCGCGCCCTGGCTGCCGAATTGGCCGCTCGACACCCCATCACTCACCATCCAAAGGAAGCCGCAAATGGATAAAACACCCGAACGTCGCGGCCTTGGCCGGGGTCTGTCTGCGCTTATGGCGGACGTCAAATTTGATACATTGGGCGGGATGGCAGGGCCACGTCGTGCCGACAATGTGGTGCCGGTCGAAAAGCTGGTGCCCAATCCACAGCAGCCGCGGCGTGATTTTCCCGAAGCTGCCCTTCAAGATCTTGCCGCATCGCTTCGCCAGAAAGGCGTGATCCAACCATTGATCGTCAGACCCATCGCTGGATCAGATCGCTTTGAAATTGTCGCAGGTGAAAGGCGCTGGCGGGCCGCTCAAATCGCGCAGCTGCACGAACTTCCTGTTATTATACGGGAATTTGACGATACCGAAGTGCTCGAAGTGGCGATCATAGAAAATATTCAACGCGCCGATTTGAACGCAATGGAAGAGGCGCTGGGTTTCCGCCAGTTGATGGATCGCTTTGGTCACACTCAGGAAAAACTTGCCGAAGCCTTGTCGAAAAGCCGCAGCCATGTGGCAAACCTCTTGCGACTGCTTACCCTGCCAGAAGATGTGCAGACCTTTGTTCGCGATGGCAAACTTTCCGCAGGCCACGCCCGCGCGCTGATCACCAGCCCCAATCCATCTGCATTGGCGCGGCGCGTCATCAGCCAGGGCCTTTCCGTGCGGGAAACCGAACGTCTTGCGAAGGCTATTTCCGGCAAACCCCAGCAGCGCAAGGCTACA
>JAYSPY010000074.1:0-12144 GCA_043721855.1 Pseudorhodobacter sp. | reverse complement strand
TAAAATGGTGCCCGGAGACGGAATTGAACCGCCGACACGCGGATTTTCAATCCGCTGCTCTACCAACTGAGCTATCCGGGCACGTGGTCCGAAGGCGTTGCTTTCGGGTATGGCGGTCTTAAGCGAGGGCGGGGGGCCTGTCCAGAGGGTTTGGCCAGAAAAAGCCCCAAGGCCGCACGATCTATTGCGGGCGGATCGGCACCACGTCGGGGGTTGGGGAATCCTCATCCTCGGCGGGCTCTGCGGGGATGGCATAGCTGCCGGTCAACCAGCGGCCCAGATCGACATCAGCGCAGCGGCGTGAACAAAACGGCTGGTATTTTGCATCAGCTTCTTTGGCGCAAATCGGGCAGGTCACGGCAAAACCTCGGACAGGGGCAAGCGGTCGCGTTTGCGCGTCATCTCGAACAGGCCAAGCGTGGTCCAGCCCGCCAGATTGGTTTCCGACGCCTCGCCTTTGAAGGCACCGCGCAGCACCTGATCCAGAATGGCACGGTCTTTTTTGGGCATCGGCGCGAAATCAACCACAATCTGCCCGCCAAGCCCGCGCAGCCGAAGCAGGCGCGGCAGTTCGCGCACGGCGGCAATGTTGGCTTTCAGGCTGGCGGCGGGTGACATGTCGGGGCCAGTGTTCACATCGATGGACAGCAGGGCGCGGGTCGGCTCAACCATCATGTGGCCGCCGCCCGCCAGTGCCACATAGGGCTTGCGCAGGGCATCAATCATGTCGAGAACGCCGTGATCGGCAAAGCCACCGGCGGTATCGACCACCTCATCTGGCGCGGGATCGGCCCAATCGCGCCATGCGGTTTCTTGCGCGCTGGCGCCTTCGACCAGCAGTTCGGGGGGGCCCGAGATATCGCCCAGAACCGCCTCGGCGAGGGCGCGCATATCGGTTATGTCGGCGGCGACTTCGTGTGCACCGACAAATTCGGCGGCCGATCGCAAGATCAAGCCAAGGTCTTCTGCGGCCCCCAGCATCGCGGTTTTTGCGAGGTCATCCAGCAGGGCCCGGGTGTTTTCGTCACGGATCTTGCGCGATATGTTCAAGCCCGGCGCGCCCGGCGTCAGGATGGCGTAGCGGCTTTTGAACAGCAGACGTGTGGTGACGGGCGTGGCTTTGCCCAGCTCGGCGGGGCCGGTGACCTGCACCAAAAGACGGTCGCCGGGGGCAATGCCTGCGGTTTGGCGCAAGAAGCCTGAGCCATGGGGAAGTTTGACGAACAGCCCGCCCTGCCCTTTGACCGGCCTGTCAGCCACCGCGCGGTAAATGGCACCGGGCAAGGCGGTATCACCGGGCGGGTCAATCGCGAGGTCGTCGAGCACGCCGTCGATAATAAGGGCGGCAGCGGCCTGATCACCAAGCATATCGAGAACAACAATGCGGCCCTTCATGGCCGCCCCCCCCAAACCGGATAGCCTGCGGCGGCCAGCAAGGCCGCAGTTTCGGCCACGGGCAGGCCCATGATGGCGCTGAACGATCCCGATATCCACGGGATGAAAGCGCCTGCCATGCCTTGAATGGCGTAGCCGCCCGCCTTGCCCTGCCAATCATTGCTGGCGAGATAGGCGTTCAGTTCGCCGTCCGACAAGCGTTTCATCTTGACTGCACTTGCCACGTCACGCGTCCATAGTTTATCGCCCCGGCGCACGGCGATCGAGGTGATCACACTATGGCGGCGGCCGCCCAAGGCCAGCAGAAATTCGGCGGCCTGGCCTGCGTCGCGGGGTTTGCCCATGATGCGGCGGCCAAGGGCCACGGTGGTATCGGCGCAAAGAATGATGTCGTCCGGCCCGCTTTGAATGGCTGCCGCCTTTTGTCGGGCGATGCGGGCGCAGTAGGGGCGTGGCAATTCGGCCTTATGGGGGGACTCGTCGATATCGGGGGGCATAACTGCGTCGGGGGTTATGCCAAGCTGGGCCAATAATTCAAGGCGGCGCGGGCTGGCGGATCCGAGAATCAGGCGAATCATCGGGGCAGCACCTTACCGGAAAACCGGGCACCATCTTGCCGGGCGCGGAAGGTCACTACTTGAAGCGGTAATTGATGCGACCTTTGGAAAGGTCGTAGGGGGTCATCTCGACCTGGACCTTGTCGCCCGCCAAAACCCGGATGCGGTTTTTGCGCATTTTGCCCGCCATCACAGCGATGAGTTCATGGCCATTGTCGAGTTCGACCTTGAATGTCGCGTTGGGCAGTAATTCCTTCACGACACCGGGGAATTCGAGAATGTCTTCTTTGGCCATGGTTGCTCCGACAGGGGTCCGGCCCGCTTTGAAAGCAGGCATCGGGGGGCGTATGCGCCGCTATTTCGGGGTTTTCAAGCGGAAAATGCCGCGATTGGCGATTATCACCCGGATGCGGCACGCGGTAAGGGGTTGGAATTGTTTGATTTGTGCAATTTAAGCAAGAACATATCAGAGATTGGGACGAGGCGGGATGCAGGCAGTGGCGGCGCGGAATGAGGCAAGACCTTCGCGCCCGGGCCGGACTTTGGGCGTGGTGGATTGCAGATAAGCGTGGGGCTTGATGGGCGTTTTGGGCCGGGGTTGGGGATCAGGGGGCTGCGGGCGTGTAGGGGCGCGCGCGGTCAGTGGGTCGTTTACCGTGGGGTTTGGCGGCAAGCAACGAGGTTAGTGATGCGCTGCTACCCGGACATGTGAAGGGGGTAGGCCACAGGAAAATTTAACGGGGAGAGCATCTTTGGGGTGCACAACCTATGGTTTTTGGATTGCCTAAATGGACATATCTTAAACGACATGATGTCGTTTGCGCACAAATGTTCTATGTTGGTTCTGTAGTGAGCAATCAGAGTATCGGGTGTTGTGATGAGTGACCAGGAACGGATGATCGCGCTGGAGCGCGAAGTGATTGAAACGCGCAATGCTGCCGTCGAGTTGATTATGGGCTGGTTGATGCACAATCAAGCCACGCCAGCCGCGCGGCGCATCGCAGCGCAGTGGTTTGACGGATCAGCGGTTGGCGCAGATGTGGTGGTGGCACGACTGGCGCGGCTGGTATCCGGGGCATTGCGCGCAGGATGATTTAGTTATGCCACTGTCTGCGCGTGGGACATTTTGCCCGCGTCAGCGCCCGGCAAGAACCCGCTGCACGAGGCCTGGATCTTTTTCGATCAAAGCCAGCAGCACACGTGCCGGACCATCGGGCACGCGGCGTTTTTGTTCCCAGTTCAGCAGCGTCGCCCGTTTGACGCCGATGGATTTTGCAAAATCCGCTTGCGACAGACCAGTGCCGGCGCGAATGGCGGGCACATCTGGCAGGGCCACATCCACCGGGCGGATGGGCAATTTGCGCGGTGTTGTCAGCGGGTTTTGTATGCCCCGCATGATGCTTTCCAGAAACTGTGCCATGGCAACGACCTTTCGCAGAACGGCCACCGATCTTGTGTCAGTGACGTAGCGAGACAAGCCCTGAAATTGCGGCTTAAAAATGGCGCAGCCACGCGGTGCGCCATTGTTTTTGTGTGGCCTTGGTCGCTAGCCCATATATGCGGTGGCCAAAGGCAGAACTTCCCTACTGCCGCGCCAGATCATATCAAGCGCCACATACAAGATCACGGCCAAGCCGACATAGGCGATCCAGCGGTATTTGTTCAACAGGCGTGCCACGAAAGTCGCGGCCAGACCCATCAGCGCGATTGACAAGACCAGTCCAATGATCAGCACTGTCGGATGGTCGCGCGCAGCACCCGCCACTGCCAGCACGTTATCAAGCGACATCGACACGTCGGCGATGATAATTTGCCATGCCGCTTGCTTCAGGGTTTTGGTCGGGCCGCCGCCTGCAATGGTGCCATCGGCGTTGAAATCGGTTTCACTAAGGGCTTCTTCTGCGCGATTTTCATTTGACTGGTCATTGCGCAACTCGGTCCACATTTTCCAGCAGACCCACAAAAGCAACATGCCGCCCGCCAGCAGCAGGCCGATTATGGCCAAAAGCTGCGTTGTAATGAGGGCGAAAAAGATCCGTAGCACGGTCGCGGCGATGATACCGATAAGAATGGCCTTTGCGCGCAGGTCTTTTGGCAAGCCGGCGGCGGCAAGACCGATGACAATGGCGTTATCGCCTGCCAGCACCAGATCAATTGCCATGACTTGCAAAAGGGCAGCAAACCCTTCGGGTGTGAAAATTTCCATCGTTTATCCCGTATGTGACGTCTCGGATTTCGGTCTACCTATGGCGCGCGCGGGAAAAACTCAACGGCCTTGGGCGATTTTGGTAGGGATAGCCGGTTGCGAAGCTGCAAAAAGCCGATTACGGGCATGCGATGCTATCTTATCAACATCATTTTCATGCGGGCAATCTGGCCGATGTGCACAAGCACGCGTTGCTGTGTGCGATGCTGTTCTATTTGACGCAAAAGGACAAACCGCTAAGCTATATCGAGACGCATGCCGGGCGCGGGCTTTATGATCTGGGGGCCGATGAATCGCTGAAAACCGGCGAGGCGGCGGCGGGGATTTTGCAAATAGAGCCGCGTTTTGGCGCCGATCATCCGTATTTGCACAGGCTGGCCGAAGCGCGCGCACAGTTTGGGCCGATGGCCTACCCGGGATCGCCGTTGTTTGCGGCGCTGTCGTTGCGCGATAGTGACACTATGCATCTGGCGGAATTGCACCCCGGCGAGGCGCGCCATCTGCGCGCCAACATGATGCAATGGGGCGCACATATCCATGAGGCTGAGGGGTTTTCGGTGGCCCATGCCGTGTGCCCGCCGACGCCGCGCCGCGGGTTGATGTTGATTGATCCGTCCTACGAGGTGAAGGCGGATTACGAGACGATTCCCAAAACCATTGGACAGTTGCACCGCAAATGGAATGTGGGGGTCATCTGCCTGTGGTATCCGATTTTGGACAGTGCGGCCCATGTGCCGATGCTGGCCGCGTTGATGGATGCGCATGACGGCGCGCTGCGCCATGAGGTGCGTTTTGCGCCCATTCGCGACGGGCACCGGATGGTGGGATCGGGAATGTTTATCTTGAACGCACCTTACGGCACTGAGGGTGAGGCGGCGCGTTTGACGGATATGTTTGCCGGGCTGTAGCAAATAAAGGTGAAAATCTTCGTGCAGGATCGTGGTGGGCATTGGCAGCGGGCATTTGAGCGATTATCTGATCCATATGTTTGATGCTTTGCTTCGCCGATTGACCGCCCCGAACCCCGGCCGCTTGCCTGCGGCGGATGCGCATTTGTCGCTGGCGACGCTGCTTGTGCGGGTGGCGCGGGCGGATGGGCTTTATGCGCAGGCAGAGGTTGACCGGATTGACCGGGTTTTGGGCTTGCAATTCGGGATTGATCCGTTTGCAGCGGCGCGGTTGCGGCGGGATGCCGAAGCGATGGAGGCTGTCGCACCCGATACCGTGCGCTTTACCCGCGCATTGAAGGATGCTGTTGCCTTGGAAGACCGGGCGGGAATGATGCAGGCGCTGTGGTCGGTGGCGCTGGCCGACGGGGTGCGCGACGATATCGAAGATCAGGTGTTGCGGCTGGTATCCAACCTGCTGGGGCTGACGGATCAGGATTCCGCTCAGGCGCGCAGGCGGGCCGAGGCGCGGCCGTGATCGCCTCTTTGCCGATGTATGATGCCGCCGATTGCAGAGCAGCAAATGATCGGTATTGGGCGCGGGTTCGGGATGGCTTGCGCAGTGTGGGCCTGGCTGCGCCAGATGCGTTGACGCGGGGGATGCCGGATTTCATGGCGCATTGGATGCGGCCTGATCTGGCCTTGTCGCAGACCTGTGGCTACCCGTTTCGGGCAGTGTTGCAGGGGCGTGTCACGCTGATCGGGACGCCGGATTTCGGGCTGCGGGGGTGCCCGCCGGGATATTACCAATCGGTGTTTGTGGTGCGGGCGGGCGATGCGCGGGATGCGGTGGCGGCGTTCAAAGATGCGCGGTTTGCTTATAATGACGCGATGTCGCAATCGGGCTGGGCCGCCCCGCAGACCCATGCGGCAGGATTGGGATTTCGGTTTGCGCCCGCATTGCAAAGCGGGGGGCATGCGCAATCTGCCCGCGCGGTGTTGGACGGCCTTGCCGATATTGCTTCGCTGGATGCGTGGACCTGGGAATTGGTGCAGCGCAATGAGGCTGGCATGACGGGCTTGCGCGTGGTGGGGCGGACCGAGCCCACGCCGGGGCTGCCCTATATTGCGGCGTTGGGGGTTGATCACCGCGCGGTGTTTGATGCGGTGGTAGCGGCGATAGAGGCATTGGATGCATCTGACCGGGACTTGCTGGGGGTCAAGCGGTTGCTGTACATCCCGGCACCGGCGTATCTTGCGGTGCCTGCACCTGTGCCACCTGATCAAAATGTGCATTAGGATTGATCATTTCGGTCAAGGGTTTTGTCAAAACTGGTGCAAATGCCGTTGCAATGGGGCATTGGTTGCGCACAAATTGCCAATGATCTTTGTGGCCTTTAGGGAAAGATAATCACGACAGTGCAGACAGCAACGAAGGATCCAGCGGCGGGCACGCCAGTGATAGCGATCCGCAATCTTCACAAATCCTACGGCACTCTGGAGGTGTTGAAGGGCGTCGATCTGACCGCGCATCGTGGGCATGTTGTGTCTCTTATCGGGTCGTCCGGGTCGGGGAAATCGACGCTGCTGCGGTGCTGCAACCTGTTGGAAGACAGTCAGGACGGCGAGATTACCTTTGAGGGCGAACCGGTGCTGTGGAAAGGCCGCGGTCTGGGCCGGCATCCGGCGGACCGGGGGCAAGTGACGCGGATACGCACCAACCTTTCGATGGTGTTTCAACAGTTCAATCTGTGGTCGCATCTGACGATTTTGCAAAACGTGATGGAAGCGCCGGTGACCGTGCTAGGGCGCGACAAAGCCGAGGTTGAGGCAGCGGCGCGCGGGTATCTGGAGAAGGTGGGGATCGCAGAGAAATGCGATGCCTATCCGGCCATGCTGTCGGGGGGTCAGCAACAACGCGCGGCGATTGCGCGGGCGCTGTGTATGGAACCCCGCGCCTTGCTGTTCGACGAGCCGACATCGGCGCTTGACCCGGAGCTGGAGCAAGAGGTGGTGCGCGTTATCAAAGCGCTGGCCGCTGAGGGCCGCACGATGATACTGGTCACCCACGATATGAAGCTTGCGGCAGATGTGTCAGACCATGTGATTTTCCTGCACCAAGGCAAGATCGAAGAAGAAGGCCCGCCTGCCTTGCTGTTTGGCAATCCGCAAACCGAACGCCTGCGCCGGTTTCTATCGGCAACATCGGCATAATTAAAAACCACCACATCCAAGGGAGCTACCACATGAAAAAACTGATCCTGGCCTCGGCGCTGCTTGCACTTTCTACCGGGTTTGCCGCCGCGCAGACCGTGCGTTTGGGCACTGAGGGCGCTTATCCTCCGTTCAACTTTATCAATGATGCGGGCGAAGTTGCGGGCTTTGAGCGCGAAGTTGGCGATGAGCTGTGCAAGCGCGCTGCCCTGACCTGCGAATGGGTGACCAATGAATGGGACAGCATCATCCCGAACCTGCAATCGGGCAACTATGATGTGATTATCGCGGGGATGAGCATCACCGAAGAGCGGGAAAAGATCATCAACTTTTCGGACAATTACTTTCCACCAGCGGCATCGGTTTATGTGGCGCTTTCGGCGGATGCCGATCTGAAGGGTGGTAACATTTCTGCGCAGGTCAGCACGATACAGGCGGGCTACGTTGCGGAAACCGGTGCCACGTTGATGGAATTCGCGACGCCAGATGAAACCGTTGCCGCCGTGCGCAATGGCGAGGCTGTGGCTGTGTTCGCCGACAAGGATTTTCTGGCCCCGATCGTGGCGGAATCAAACGGCGAATTGATGATTGTCGGCGAACCCGTGCAGCTTGGCGATGGCGTCGGTTTGGGCATGCGCGAAAGTGATACCGAGTTGAAAGCAAAGTTTGATGCTGCAATCCAGTCGATGAAAGCGGATGGCACGTTGAACGCGCTGATTGAAAAGAACTTTGGTCCGGAGACGGCGAAGTTCTGATTTGACCAAATACTTATCTGATTTAACCCTTCCCCCGAACTGTGGGGGAGGGGTTTTAGTTTGAAAGCCGCGTCATGTTCGCATCTTGCGCCGATCCATCCACGCTAGACGGCTTTGGCTGGCTTTGGTGTTATTTAACATCGGGCAAGCATGTCGGGTTTTATCTGTCTTTCCTGACGGTGTTGGCGCTGCTGGTCATAACGGCCCCCATAGCGCTTGCGTTTGGATTTGGTGGCGCGATGGCGGCGCGCAGCCAGATCTTGCCGCTGCGTTGGTTTGGCAAAGCCTATACCGGCATGGTGCGTGGCATTCCTGACATTGTGTTTTTCCTGTTTTTTGTGATCGCGCTGGATCAAGGCATTGAATGGACCATGCACCAGATCCGGTGCCCGGACTGGACCGAAGCCATTCGCCAAGGATTGGAATTTAAGGTCTGCCCCGGGGCCAAAGTGCCATCGGGCGAGGCGGCGCAGGTTTGGCATCAGATTTACGGATTTGCGCTGGCGGTGTTTACATTCTCGTTGGTGTTCGGGGCGTTTGCGGCGAATGTGCTTTACGGTGCCATGCAGGCGGTGCCGCGCGCGCAGCTGGAAACCGGCGAAAGCTACGGGATGAGCAATGCCCAGGTGTTTTGGCGCATCATGGTGCCGCAAATGTGGGTATTCGCCCTGCCCGGCCTGTCAAATCTGTGGATGATCTTGATCAAGGCGACGCCTTTGCTGTTTTTGCTGGGGGTGAAAGACATCGTGTATTGGGCGCGCGAACTGGGTGGGTCGAAGACCAGTGCCTTTGCCTACCCGCACCCTGATTGGCGGCTTTATTACTTTTTGTTTCTGATGGTGTTTTATCTGGGCATGACCAAGGTTTCGGAAACGGTGCTGGCGCGGGTGGCCACAAAGCTAAGCCGCGGCCAAGCCACCGCATCTGGTGAAGCCCAGCGCAGGCAAGCTGCATGAGTTGCTGGGACACCATTGGGCAATATGCGTTTCGCAGTTTGGGCTATGGTGAAAACCTGCTGCCGAAGACCAATTTTACTTTGTGCCAGCAATTCACGCTGATTGGATCAGGGCTAATCTGGAACTTGTATTTTGGGGTCTTGGCGCTGATTGCCGGGTTCGTTGTGGCCAATGCGGTGGCGCTTGCGAAAGCGGCGCGCAACCCGTGGCTACGCAAGCCCGCGGAATGGTTCATCTTTATCTTTCGCGGATCGCCTTTGTTCATTCAGTTCTTTCTGGCCTATGAGGCGCTGGTTTTGCTGCCCCGTGCCGGGATTGAAGTGTTTGGGCTGACGCTGCAAGCATCGTGGCTGTCAAAGGCCTGGGCCGGGGCGTTGATTGTGCTGTTTCTGAATACGGCGGCTTACAGCGCCGAGATTTTCTATGGCGCGCTGCGGTCGATCCCCAAGGGTGATCTGGAGGCGGCGGATGCGTATGGCATCACCGGCTGGGCGCGGTTTCGGCGCATTCAGTGGCCGACCATGCTGCGGCTGGCATGGCCTGCCTATACGAATGAGGCGATTTTTCTGTTTCATGCGACGACGCTGGTGTTCTTTTCCGGCTTTCCGGCGGTGCAGCAACGCGGGGATGCGCTGTATTATGCGAATTATTTTGCTGACAAAACCTTTGATCCCTTTGTGCCCTACCCGATTGTGGGGTTCTATTTTATCTGTCTGACAGGCACGGTGATTTTTGGTTTTGGGCTTGTGAACCGATGGTTGAACCGGCATTTGCCGCAAAATATGCGTGCCAGAATTCGCTTGCGTCCTCAGCTTATCCGGTAGTATCGTAAATTTGATCAAATTCGCCGGACCTTCGTCCGGGGCCGCCATTGCGTGCCAGACCCGGATTTGACCGAACGGGAGAAAGGGACCAAGGGCATGGTCCCCACCCCGCCAGATGGGCCTTTGGCCTGCGTTTGGCGTTGCGGTGGTCACTGTGCCACTGGCCTTCATGTGAGATGATGAAAGACTGGTTACGAAAGCACCCGGAAGTGCGCACGATCCGTGTGGCTGCGGCTGATTTGAACGGACAGGCGCGCGGCAAGCGAATTCCGGCACGGTTCGCCGATAA
Source organism: Pseudorhodobacter sp. (assembly GCA_043721855.1). Lineage (GTDB taxonomy): Bacteria > Pseudomonadota > Alphaproteobacteria > Rhodobacterales > Rhodobacteraceae > JACMNW01. Next base: position 2,061 of record JAYSPY010000074.1, on the reverse strand, counting down.
GGTGGTCAAGGATGGAACGCGGTTTCCGTTTTCGGTTCTGAACCTTGATATCTGGGGCGAAGATATTGACGACAGCCATTTGGTATTTGAACAAGGCGATGCCGACGGGGTTTTAATGCCGACCGAGCGGGGCTTTATGCCGATGCCTTGGCTGGAAGCACCGACGGCGCTGCTGCCGATCTGGATGTTTCGCGAAAACGGCACCCCCTATGAAGGCGATCCGCGCCATGCGTTGCGCGCCGTGGTGGACCGGTTCAAGGCCAAGGGGCTGACCCCGGTGTGCGCGATTGAGCTGGAATTTTTCTTGATCGACGATAGTGGCAAGACATTGCAGGTGCCGCCATCGCCCCGGTCTGGCAAGCGCAGGAAGGCGGCGGAGACGCTGTCGATCCGGGCGCTGGATGCGTTTGATACGTTTTTCACCGATCTTTATGATGCCTGCGAGGCGATGGATATTCCGGCGGATACCAGCACTTCGGAAACCGGCCTGGGCCAGTTCGAGGTGAACCTGATGCACTGCGACGACGCCCTGCGCGCCGCCGATGATGCGTGGTTGTTCAAGATGTTGGTGAAAGGTCTGGCGCGGCGGCATGGTTTTGCGGCCAGTTTCATGGCAAAGCCCTACCCCGAATATTCGGGGTCTGGTCTGCATACGCATTTTTCAGTGCTGGATGCCAAGGGCGACAATATTTTTGACAGTGGCGGCCCGAAAGGCACGGCTTTGCTGCGCAATGCGGTGGCGGGATGCCTGAACGCCATGCACGATTCCGCGTTGATCTTTGCGCCGCATGCCAACAGCTATGAACGGCTTGTGCCGGGCAAACATGCGCCAACGGCGATTTCGTGGGGGTTTGAGAACCGCACCTCGGCCATTCGTATTCCGGCGGGCAACCCTGCGTCACGCCGGATTGAACACCGGGTGGCGGGCGGCGATGTGAACCCCTATCTGATGCTGACCGCCATCCTTGGCGCGGCACTCGACGGGATCGAGCGCGAGATGGAACCGGCCAGCCCGATTGTCGGCAACGCCTATGCCGTCGAGGGTCTGCCGCAGATCGCGGCGGATTGGCAGGCGGCGATCGATGCCTTGGAACAAAGCGCCATCGTGCCGCGATTCCTGCATCCGGAACTGATCAAGAACCTGATCTCGACCAAACGGCAGGAACTGCATTATCTGGGCGAATTGTCCGATGCCGAGAAGGTCGAGCTGTATCTCGACACCGTCTGACCAAAACGCCCCCTTGACCAACCGGGGGGGCGTCACGCTACCCTTCTGGCACCCTAACGTGGAAATTTCATGCTGATCGGCATCCTGCAAACCGGCCTGGCCCCCGACGCCCTTTCTGACCAGATGGGCGATTACCCCGACATGTTCGCCCGGCTGCTGGCAGGTCACGGCTTCACCTTCCGCACCTACCGCGTGGTCGAGAGTGTTTTTCCCGCGACGGTCAACGCGTGTGACGGCTGGCTGATCACCGGCTCGCGCCACGGCACCTATGAGGATCACCCGTGGATTCCACCGCTGGAACAGTTCATCCGCGACAGCTTTGCCGCCCGGGTGCCAATGGTCGGGGTCTGCTTTGGCCACCAGATCATCGCGCAGGCGATGGGCGGCAAAGTGGAGCGGTTTGCCGACGGCTGGGCTGTCGGTCCGCAGGACTATGCCTTCGGCGATGCCACGCTCACCCTGAACGCATGGCATCGTGATCAGGTCACGCAGGCTCCGGCCAGCGCCAAGGTCGTGGCCAGCAACGACTTTTGCAGCAACGCGGCACTTCTTTACGACGACCGCGCCTTCACCGTGCAGGCCCACCCCGAGTTCCAGTCCGATTTTGTCGACCGCCTGATGCAGACACGCGGCAAAGGCGTGGTGCCCGATGCGCTTTTGGCTGCCGCCGGTCTGCGGCTGACCGAACCCAATCAAAACCAGACAATGGCGAACCAGATCGCCGCTTTCTTCAAACAACCCCGGGCCTGATCCGAAAAACCTGACCCGCAAAGAGTGATCCAAATGTCGAAATGGACCGACCAACTGCCCGAAGCCGCCCGCGAATACATCGG
>JAYSPY010000073.1:0-13643 GCA_043721855.1 Pseudorhodobacter sp. | reverse complement strand
TTTGTCAGCCTGGCAAAGCCAAAGGTCAGCAATCTGATTAGCCGTGCACTGACCGGGGTATTCGGGCAGGGCAAGGGAGAGGCATGAGGCGGAGAAGATTAATCTTCGAAAAATCTTGGGGGGCTGGCGGTTCAGGAGAACTTGTCGGCAAGCCGCTGCAGCAGGCTGCGATCATCGGGGGGTGTCGGGGTTTCTGGGTCTGGCTTTTTGGGCTTTGGCGTGGCGGGGTCCACTTGGCGCGGTCTGGTGCCCGCCACTTCACGCGGCGGTGACATCCGTAGGGCGACCCGGTTCAGAAATTTCGCATCTTCGCCTGCAGCCAGCAGTGTGGCCCCGTCGGATATGCCGTGCAACAGACCCTCCAGCCAATCTGCATCGGCCTTGGCGAAATCGTGCAGCACGTAATCTGCCACGGCATCCTTGTGCCCCGGATGGCCGATGCCCAGACGCACACGCCCATATTCCTCGCCTATGTGGGCGTGGATCGAGCGCAGGCCGTTGTGGCCGGCATGACCACCTGCCATTTTGCTGCGCAGTTTGCCGGGGGCAAGGTCCAATTCGTCATGGAACACCACCATATCGGTGGGCAGGATTTTGTGAAATGCCATGGCCGCTTGCACGGATTGGCCAGACAGATTCATGAAAGTTTCGGGCTTTAGCAGCAGCACCCGCACATCGCCCAATCGGCCATCAGCAACCAGCCCCTTGAACGCCTTTTTCCATGGCCCAAAGCCGTGGTCGGCGGCAATCCGGTCTACCGCCATGAACCCGATATTATGCCTATTACCCGCATAGGCCGCACCCGGATTGCCAAGGCCAACAAACAGTTTCACGAATGGCTCCGGTCTGGGGATGTGAGGTTTCGCCCAACTTAGGGCCTGATAACGGGTCGCACAAGCCGCACCTGTGCAATGAAAAACGCGCAAGGGCGAGGCCCCTGCGCGTTTTGAAATAAGTCAGGCGCAGATTATTCAGCGTCGCCTTCGTTATCGGTCGACCGCAGGCCTGACGGCGCCGAGATGTTCGCAATGACGAAATTACGGTCGATGGTAGGCTTCACGCCTTCCGGCAACACAACGTCATTGATGTGGATCACGTCGCCCACATTCAGCCCGGTCAGATCAACGGTGATATGATCCGGAATGTCGCCTGCCAGCACGTTCAGGTCCACCTCTGGGCGCACCACGGTCAGAGTACCGCCACGCTTCAGACCCGGCGACGCTTCGTGGTTGATGAAGGTCACGTGGATGAAAAGATCGACGCGGCTTGTGCGGCGCAGGCGCATGAAATCGACATGCGTGGGTGAGTCCTTGACGACATCGCGCTGCACGCCACGGCAGATGACGCGCACGTCGTCTTGGCCGGTGACTTTCAGGTTAAACAAAGTCGACAGGAAACGGCCCTGCTTCAGACGCTTGAAAAGCGCATTGTAGTTGATGTTGATCGCAACGGGATCTTGACCGCCACCATAAACGATTCCGGGTACGTTGCCCTCACGACGAGCTAGACGAGCGGCCCCCTTGCCTGTCCCCATCCGTACCTCGGCGTGAAAATCAGGGATTTCACCAGCCATTGAGGTTCTCCATATATAAATCCGCCGCCCTCCAAGGGTGTGCGACGCGATTTGGGGGCAGTAGCGGGGAATCGCGGGGTTGGGAAGGGAAAAACGCGTGTTTCGGTGCAATGGCGGCATTTCGGTGCCTGCGGCGGTTTTCGGCTTTGCAAGGTCGGCATGGGAATAGCCAGCCTGAGGTGGCAAGGCTAGCTGTGCGACCTGTACCGGAGAAGCGTGATGACCGTTATTTCAACCCTGCGCATAGCGCGCCCGGCCCTTGCGGCGTTTGCGGCCATGGGCGTGGTCTGGGGCACGTTCGCGGCCGTGCTTCCTGATATAAAAACCATGTTGGGCGTTGATGAGGTGCTGCTTGGACTGTTGATATTGTTCACGCCGATTGCTGCGGTTTGCGCGATGCTTTTGGCCCCGCGCATTGGTGCGGCGCTGGGAGGATTGGCGCTGCCGGTGGCCAGTATAGCGATGGCTGCGGCGTTTGTGGTGCCGGGGCAAATGACAGCACTTTGGCTGTTTGCGCTGGCGATGATGGGCTGTGGTGCGGCGACAGGGCTGACAGATGTGTTGATGAACGCAAGGGTTGCTACGCTGGAGAATGACCGCGGGCTGCATTTGATGAACCTGTGCCATGCCGCCTATTCCTTTGGTTATGCCGGGGCGGCGATCGCAACCGGGGGTTTGCGCACGGCTGGATGGCCACCGGGGTGGGTGATGGGCACATTGGCCTGCGTGGCGATGATTTTTGCCGTGCTGACTTGGGAAAAAGACGGCCGGATCAGTGGTCTGTTGCGGCCCAAGGATGGCACAGCCCGACATCTTGGCTTTGTGCCTTTGATTGGTGGTGGCATTGTTTTGATAGCGTTTCTGACTGAAAATGCGGCGGAAAACTGGTCTGCGCTGCATATCGAAAAAACGCTGGGCGGATCGCCGGCGCAGGGTGCTATGGGGCCAGCGGCGCTTGCGCTTACCATGGGGTTTGCGCGGTTGGTGGGGCAGGGATTTGCGTCGCGCGTTGATGCTTTTCGGCTGCTCTGTGGCGGTGCGCTGATTGCCAGCATGGGTGCGCTTGGCGCCGCCTTGGCGACCAGCCCGGCGATGGCCTATGCGGGGTTTATCGTGATGGGCGTGGGTTCATCTGTCATCGCCCCCACGGCCTTTTCATTGGTGGGCCGCCTTGCCGCACCCGAGGCCCGCGCCCGTGCCGTTGCCCGCGCCACGCTTTGGGGCTATTTCGGCTATTTCTTCGGCCCACCCATGCTGGGATTTATTGCGGGCAGTTTTGGGCTGCGCATGGCTTTTGTCTTTGCGGCCTTGATGCTGTTGACAGTGCTTGGCCTAAGCTTTGTGATGGCGCGGGCAGCCAAAGCCGCTTAGGCCCAATCACCTTCGAAATCCTTGGGGATCAGCAGGTTATGGCGGCCCAGTGCCTGCACATCCCGCTCGCCGCACAGAGCCATGGTGATATCAAGTTCCTTGTGGATCACCTCTAGCGCCTTTGTCACGCCCGCCTCGCCCATGGCCCCAAGGCCATAGATGAAGGATCGCCCGATATAGGTGGATTTGGCCCCCAGCGCCAAGGCTTTCAGCACGTCCTGGCCAGAACGGATGCCACTGTCCATATGCACCTCGACCCTATCACCCACGGCGCGCACGATGGACGGTAGCATGCGGATGGCTGACACCGCCCCGTCCAGTTGCCGACCGCCGTGGTTGGAGACGATGATGGCGTCGGCGCCAAAATCGGCGGCACGGCGGGCATCATCGGGATCAAGGATGCCTTTGAGGATCAGCTTGCCGCCCCATGCGTCTTTGATCTTGCGAATTTTGTCCCAATCCAAGTGCTGATCAAACTGTTCGGCTGTCCAGGAATGCAGTGCGCTCAGGTTGCCCACATCTTTGGCGTGGCCGACTATGTTGCGAAAGGTGCGCCGTTTTGTGCCCAGCATGCCAAGCGCCCATTGCGGTTTTGTGGCGATGTTGATCAGGTTTTTCACGGTCAGACGGGGCGGGGCGGTCAGATCGTTCTTGATGTCTTTATGGCGCTGCCCAAGGATTTGCAGATCTAGCGTCACCACAAGGGCGGAACATTTCGCCCGTCTCGCCCGCTCGATCATTCCAGCCACGAAATCCTCATCCCGCATGACGTAAAGCTGAAACCAGAACGGCGCTGTGGTGTGTTCGGCAATATCTTCGATCGAACAGATCGACATGGTGGACAGGGTGAAGGGCACGCCGAATTTCTCAGCCGCGCGGGCGGCTTTGATCTCGCCGTCGGCGCATTGCATGCCGGTCATGCCCACCGGGGCAAGGGCCACGGGCATCGCCACGGATTGCCCGATCATGGTGGTCTTCGTGCTGCGGCCCGACATATCAACCGCCACTTTCTGGCGCAGGCGCAGCTTGGAAAAATCGGCGCTGTTATCGCGAAAGGTTTGTTCGGTGTAGCTGCCACTTTCAGCGTAATCGTAGAACATCTTCGGCACACGACGTTTGTGCAAGCGCTTGAGATCGTCAATGCAGGTGATCACGGGCATGGTTATGACTTTCACATATCGATCAGGTCTGGTTACCAATGCGATGGTGCGGGTGCAATGGCTTTGACATGTTGCCAGCCATACCCCTTGTCATGCGGCACTGCTTTGGATCAGTGTCGTTCAATACCCCTGACCGGAGCCGACCATCGTGCCTTTTGACCTTGTGATCTTTGACTGCGACGGTGTGCTGATCGACAGCGAGATCATCAGCGCAAAGATGTTGGTGGAAGAACTTTCTAAACTTGGTGTCACGATCAACCTTGACTATGTTGCGACGCATTTTCTGGGGCGGTCTTATCCGACTGTGATGAAGCAAATCAGGACGGAGTTCGGTCTGAACCTGCCGCCGGAATTTGAAGACCAATACCGGGAACGGCTGATGGCAGCGTTTCAATCCGAATTGCGGATCACGCCGCATGTAAAAGATGTGTTGGCGCGGCTTGATCTGCCTTTTTGCGTGGCCACATCCAGCAGCCCGCGGCGGGCAGAAATGTCGCTTCGGCTGGTGGGGTTGCAGGCGTTGACGGGGCCACGGCTGTTTACATCAACCATGGTGGAGCGCGGCAAACCGGCACCGGATTTGTTTTTGCACGCCATGCACCAGATGGGCGTGGCTGATCCGGCCCGCTGTCTGGTGATTGAAGACAGTCTGAACGGCATCCGGGCCGCGCGTGCCGCACAGATGCAGGTTTGGCGCTTTGCCGGGGGCAGCCATCTGGCAGGGCGGACGCTGGTGCACCCGGACGATGCCACGCCCGACAGGCAGTTTACATCCTTTGCCGATTTCTTCACCATCGCACCGCAACTGTTGAGGCCGCAATGAACCGTATCGACCCCGAACCCACGCAACTGGACGATGCCGCGCGGGCGGGATGGCTGTATTATGTGGGGGGCAAAACCCAGGATCAGATTGCCGCCGACCTTGGCGTTAGCCGGCAACGCGCGCAGCGTCTGGTGTCAAAGGCCATGTCGGCAGGCTTGATCCATGTGCGCCTGAACCACCGGATCGGCACATGTCTTGATCTGGAGGCGCGGTTGACGGACCGGTTTGCGCTGACCCGGTGCCGGGTAGCCCCCAGCATGGGGGTGGGGGTGGACCCGGTTCTGTCCATCGCGCCGTCGGCCGCCGCGGAACTGGAGCGGTTTTTGCGGATGTCCGAATCACTGGTGATTGCCTTTGGCACCGGGCGGGCGTTGCGGGCGATGGCGGAGCAGTTTTCGCCCCCCGATGCGCGCCAGCACCGCATTGTCTCGCTGCTTGGCAACATTGCACCGGACGGATCAGCCACGCTTTATGATGTGATTAGCCGCATCGCAGAAAAACTGAACGCGCCCTATTATCCAATGCCGGTGCCGGTAATTTCCGACACGCCCGAGGAACGCAATTTCTTTATGCATCTGCGCCCGGTGCAGGCGGTTTACGCAATGGCTCAGCGCGCCGATGTGACCTTTGTGGGTGTAGGCCAGATGGGGCCCGATGCGCCACTGGCGCTGGACGGCTTTGTTACGCGCGACATTCTTAATGATTTACAGGGGCAAGGCGCTGCAGGCGAGATTGCAAGTTGGGTTTACGACGATCAGGGCCAATACATGGACAGCCCGCGAAACGCGTTGGTGGGCGGTGTGCGAGTTGAACCGGGGCCTGCGCAAACCGTGATCGGAATCGCCGCCGGTGCCAGCAAGGTGCGCGCCATCCGCGCGGCGCTGACGGGGCGAATTATCAACGGTCTGGTGACCGATGAGGATACAGCAACCGCCATTTTAGCCACGACCTGACGCCCTTTCTTTCGCAGGTGCAGCGGAAGAGGGGGGTTGACGAGAGGGGGGCAGGTGTGAGTATTTGCCCAATAAGCGATGATTTGCTCATGCGCTTCCAAGGGAGGTTACCAATGAATATGACGCTTCGCGCGCTGCTTGGCGCGACGGCTATGCTTACCCTCGCGGGGTTCGCGACCGCCGAAACGACGATCACAGTTGCCACGGTGAACAACGGCGACATGATCCGTATGCAAGGGCTGATGGATGATTTCTATGCCAAGAACCCCGATATCAAAGTCGAATGGGTCACCTTGGAAGAAAACGTGCTGCGCCAGAATGTGACGAACGACATCGCCACAGGCGGTGGTCAGTATGACGTGATGACCATCGGCACTTATGAAGTGCCGATCTGGGGCAAGCAGGGCTGGTTGGTCAGCCTGAACGACCTGCCTGCGGATTATGATATTGCCGACATTCTGCCGCCGATCGCTGCTGGCCTGACCGTTGACGGTCAGTTGTTGGCGGCACCGTTCTATGGCGAGTCTTCGTTCGTGAACTACCGTAAAGACTTGGCCGAAAAAGCAGGGATCACCATTCCTGATGCGCCAACCTGGACTGACATCAAGGCGGCTGCTGCCGCGATGACCGACACAGCCAATGGCATCTATGGCATCTGTCTGCGTGGCAAGGCCGGTTGGGGCGAGAACATGGCGTTCCTGACCACGATGGCAAATTCCTATGGCGCGCGCTGGTTTGATGAAAACTGGAAGCCCCAGTTTGACAGCCCGGAATGGAAAGCCGTTATGACGGACTATGTCGAGCTGCTGACCAAATACGGCCCCCCCGGTGCCAGCAACAACGGCTACAACGAAAACCTGACACTGTCGTTGCAAGGCAAGTGCGCCATGCGGATGGATGCCACGGTGTCCGCTTCCGCACTGGTTGACCCAAAACAATCAGAGTTCGCAGACAAGGTCGGATTTGCGCTGGCGCCTGACATGGGCCTTGGCAAGCGTGCAAACTGGCTTTGGGCGTGGTCACTTGCCATTCCAACATCTTCGCAAAAGCAAGATGCCGCAAAGGCATTCGTGAACTGGGCGACAAACAAGGACTATCTGGCCTTGGTTGCATCCAAAGAAGGTTGGGCTGCAGCCCCTCCCGGCACCCGCACATCGCTGTATGCCAATCCGGAATATGCAGCACTGCCGTTTGCTAAGTTGACGATCGACTCCATCAATGCAGCCGATCCATTGAAACCAACTGTTCAGCCAGTGCCATACACAGGCGTGCAGTTTGTAGCTATCCCGGAGTTTGCCGGTTTGGCGACTAGCGTTGGCGAAATCTTCTCGGCAGCGCTTGCTGGTCAAAAGACAGTCGATGACGCGCTGGCAGAGGCTCAGGCCCTTGCCACCGAAGAAATGACCTCGGCTGGTTACATCAAGTAACGCTCCTTGGGGCTGGCAGCGTTGCCGCCGGCCCCGACCGCCTTCCCTGTCTGCTCCCAAGGTGCGGGGAAGGCTTTTTGGTCTTTTGATCCATCTCGAAATCCCAAGTGTTACGATCCCGGTATTTCTTCGGAGACTTCTCATGGCGACGCAATCTTCCCGTGCTACGGCCCGACTGATGGTAGCACCCTCAGTCGTCTTGCTGTTTATCTGGATGATCGTGCCGCTGGCGATGACGATCTACTTTTCATTTCGCATCTACCGGCTGCTGTCGCCCGAGCGGAACGGCTGGGCGGGCTTTCGAAACTATACATGGTTTTACAATTCGCCGGATTTCTGGATGGGTATCAGCAATACGCTGCTGCTTGTTGGCGGTGTGCTGGCGATTACCATTGTGTTTGGCGTTTTGATTGCCTTGTTGATCGACCAACCGGTTTGGGGGCAAGGCCCCTTGCGGATTTTGGTGATATCGCCGTTTTTCATCATGCCGCCGGTGGCTGCGTCGATCTGGGAAAACCTGTTCATGCATCCGCAGAACGGGTTGCTTGCGGCCGCTGCCCGAGGGTTGGGGGGCCAGCCGATCTTGTTCCTTGAAGCCTACCCGATGTCTTCGGTGATCTTCATTGTGTCGTGGGAATGGCTGCCCTTTGCCACGCTGATCTTGCTGACCGCCCTTCAATCGCTGTCATCAGAACAGCTTGAGGCGGCAGAGATGGACGGTGCATCTGCCCTTAGCCGGTTTCAGTTTATCACCCTGCCGCACCTGACCCGCGCTATTACTGTGGTGATTTTGATCCAGACCATTTTTCTGCTTGGCATCTTTGGCGAGATTTTCACCACCACCCAAGGCGGGCCGGGGTCTGCATCAACCACATTGCCCTACATGATCTACAAACAAGCCCTGATCGCCAAGGACATCGGGCGTGCGGCGGCGGGCGGGATCATCGCTGTTATCCTTGCCAACATTGTCGCCTTCTTCCTCATGCGTGGCATGGGCAAGCATCTGGACGCCTGAGAGAGGAAGCCCCCAATGGCCCGCGCCGTCACACCCCAACGCAAGCTGTTCTTCACCATTGCCGCATGGTCCGTTGCCTTGTTGATTTTCTTTCCGGTCCTGTGGACCATTCTGACCAGTTTCAAGACCGAGGCCAGCGCTGTGGCCTCGCCACCGGAATTGCTGGGCGCGGATTGGACGTTGCAGAATTACAGCGATGTTTGGGCAAGATCGGATTACCCACGGTTCTTTTTGAACTCGGTGATCATTGCGGTCGGTTCTACCTTGCTGGGGCTTTTGATCGCAATCCCGGCAGCATGGTCGATGGCTTTTGTGCCGGGCAAAAAGACCAAAGATCTGTTGATGTGGATGCTGTCGACCAAGATGATGCCTTCGGCGGCGGTGCTTATCCCGATGTATCTGATCTTTCAGCGGACTGGCCTGTTTGACACCCGGATCGGCCTTGTTCTGGCGCTGATGTTGATGAACCTGCCTGTGATTGTCTGGATGCTTTACACCTATTTCAAGGAAATCCCGAGCGAGATCCTTGAGGCCGCGCGGATGGATGGGGCCAGCCTGATCAACGAAGTTCTGTATGTGCTGACCCCGATGGCCATTCCCGGAATTGCGTCAACCATGCTTTTGAACATTATCCTCGCGTGGAACGAGGCATTCTGGACCATTACCCTGACCACGGTTGATGCAGCCCCGCTTTCGGCTTTTATCGCCAGCTTTTCCGCACCGCAGGGTTTGTTTTATGCCAAGTTGTCGGCGGCATCCACAATGGCCATCGCGCCAATTCTGATCATGGGCTGGTTTGGCCAGAAACAATTGGTCCGCGGGCTGACCTTCGGCGCGGTGAAGTGAGGATATCATGGGTAAAATCGTATTGAAATCGGTTCGCAAATCCTTTGGCGAAGTGCATGTTATCCCGTCGGTCGATCTGACCATCGAGAATGGCGAGTTTGTGGTGTTCGTCGGCCCCTCGGGCTGTGGCAAATCCACCTTGCTGCGCCTGATTGCCGGGCTGGAAGATACCAGTTCGGGCACCATCGAAATTGACGGCAAAGATGCAACCATGCTGCCACCCGCCAAGCGCGGGTTGGCGATGGTGTTTCAAAGCTACGCTTTGTATCCCCATATGACAGTGCGCAAAAACATCATGTTCCCGCTGAAGATGGCGGGGATGGATCTGGCAGCGGCCACCAAAAAAGCCGATGCCGCCGCAAAGGTGCTAAACCTGACCAGCTATATGGAACGCAAACCGGGCCAGTTGTCGGGCGGGCAGCGCCAGCGCGTGGCGATTGGCCGTGCCATTGTGCGCGAACCGGCGGCATTTTTGTTTGATGAGCCGTTGTCAAACCTTGATGCGGCCTTGCGTGGCAACATGCGGCTGGAAATTACCGAACTGCACCAGACCCTGAAAACCACGATGATCTATGTGACCCATGATCAGGTCGAGGCGATGACGATGGCCGACAAGATCGTGGTGCTGCAAGCGGGCAATATCGAACAAGTGGGCAGCCCGCTTGATCTGTACAACCACCCTGCGAACGTCTTTGTGGCAGGCTTTATCGGCAGCCCGCGGATGAACCTTTTAACGGGTGCCGATGCGCAGGCGGAAGCGGCCACAACGATTGGTGTGCGGCCTGAACATCTGGAAATCTCCACCACCGCTGGCAAATGGCGGGGCACGGTGTCTGTGGCGGAATTGCTGGGGTCTGACACCTTCTTGCATGTGAATGTTCAAGGCCACGGGTCGATGACGGTGCGTGGCGGTGGCGATATCAATCTGCGCCATGGCGACACGGTGTATCTGACGCCGCAGGCGGGCAAAGTGCACCGCTTTGGCGCAGATGGAAAGAATATGGCATGATCGCGTCTGGTAAAAGACTGTCTGGCAAATGTGCCCTGATAACGGGTGCTGCGCGCGGCATTGGCTATGAATTTGCCCGTGCCTACATCGCCGAAGGGGCGCAGGTGGTGCTGGCGGATATCAACGCAGTTGCACTGGCAAGAGCCGTGGCGGTGCTTGGCCAGCAGGCCCACGGCGTGCAAATGGATGTGACCGATCAGGCCAGCATTGATGCCGGTATTGCGTCGGCTGTGGCCAAAATGGGCAGGCTGGATATCCTGATCAACAACGCGGCTTTGTTTGAGGCGGCCCCGATTGTTGACGTTACCCGTGCCAGTTTTGACAAGCTGTTCGCGGTCAACGTGGCGGGATGCCTGTTCACGTTGCAGGCCGCCGCTAAGCAGATGATCGCCCAAGGCGGCGGTGGAAAAATCATCAATATGGCGTCGCAAGCGGGTCGTCGCGGTGAAGGCTTGGTGGCGGTTTACTGCGCCACGAAAGCCGCCGTGATCAGCCTGACCCAATCAGCCGGGCTGGACCTGGTCAAGCACGGCATCAACGTCAACGCCATCGCCCCCGGCGTGGTGGACGGCGAACACTGGGACGGCGTTGATGCGTTCTTCGCGAAATACGAAAACCTGGCGCCTGGTGAGAAAAAACGCGCCGTCGGTGCCGCCGTGCCTTACGGGCGCATGGGCACTGCTGCCGATCTGACCGGAATGGCCATTTTCCTTGCCTCGCCCGAGGCTGATTACATCGTCGCCCAGACATATAATGTCGATGGCGGCAATTGGATGAACTGACATGACCCTTGCGATTGCCACGCTTCGTGCTGCCACTCTTGCCGATCTTCCGGATGCGGTGGCCATCCCGACCTATGATCGATCTGTGCTACGCCCCGGCATCGTGCATATCGGCTGCGGCAACTTTCACCGCGCGCATATGGCAGTGTATCTGGACGATCTTTTCAATCTTGGCCTTGGCCTGGACTGGGCGATCACCGGCGCCGGGGTCCGAGACGGCGATGCGCGGATGCGGGGTTTGCTGGAAGCGCAGGATTATCTGTCATCGGTGATAGAACGATCGCCCGGCGTGGTGCAGGCGCGGATCATCGGGGCGATGACGGGGTTTGTGCCAGTCAAGGCGGGCAATGGTCCGTTGATTGCGGCGATGTCGGATCCGGCGATCAGGATCGTGTCGCTGACGGTAACGGAAGGCGGATATTACATTGATCCAAAGACCGGCACATTTGGGGTGGACCATGCCGATATTGCCCATGATGCGGCCAACCCGAACCAACCGGACACGGTGTTTGGCGCGATTATCGCGGCGCTGAAGGCACGGCGCGAAGCTGGGGTGCAAGCGTTTACCGTGATGTGTTGTGATAACCTGCCGCATAATGGCCATGTCACACGGGATGCGGTCGTGGGGCTGGCACGGTTGTCGGACCCTGCTTTGGCGGATTGGATCGCGCAAACTGTCGCATTCCCAAATTCCATGGTTGACCGGATCACGCCTGCCACCGGCGACAAGGAACGCGCGCTGGCGCTGTCTTTGGGCATTCCCGACGCGGCCCCGGTAACGTGCGAGCCGTTTCGGCAATGGGTGATGGAGGATAATTTTCCGACCGGCCGCCCGGCGCTTGAATTGGTCGGCGTTACGTTCACCCCGCATGTTGACGCGTTCGAGACGATGAAAATCCGCATCCTGAACGGCGGGCACGCGATCATCGCCTATCCGTCGGGGCTGCTGGATATTCACTATGTGCATGATGCGATGGCCGATCCGATGATCAGGGGGTTTCTGGACAAGATCCTGACCACCGAAGTTCTGCCGATTGTGCCCCCTGTGCCGGGCGTGGCCTTGCCCGATTACAAAGCGCAAATCCTGGATCGGTTTTCCAACCCCGAGGTGGCCGATACCATTCGCCGCCTGTGTCTGGACGGATCAAACCGACAGCCGAAATTCATTATTGCCTCTATTCGTGATGTGATTGCGGGCAAAGGCCGGATGGACGGCCTTGTGCTGCTGTCGGCATTGTGGTGCCGCTACTGTTACGGTGTGTCTGAAACCGGTGCGGTGATTGAGGCCAATGATCCTAACTGGGATCATCTGAAAGCCAAGGCGACGTTCGCGAGGGAAAACCCAAAGGTTTGGCTGGAAATGACCGAGATTTACGGTGATCTGGCGCAGGATGCGGGGCTTGTGGCGCAATTCACCGCCGCGCTGAAGGCGGTTTGGGCAGGCGGCACAAGACAAGCGATCAGCGATTATCTTGGTTAAGGGCGCAGCCCGTTCAGCACCAGTGCGGTGACTTCGGCGGTGATGCGGCCCTCGTCCAGCGGGGCGTTTTCGGATTGGCCAAGCATGAAGCGCACCTCGGGGGCCATCAGCGCGTAGTGTTCGGTCAGCGCCCAGATGTTGAATTGTAACAGCATCGGATCAACGGGCCGGATCAGGCCAGCGCGCGCCCAATCTGTAATCCGGTCGGCTGCCCGCAGCGTTGACGCGCGCGACCCGGCCCAATGGCTGCGCAGCATAGGCGCGCCGCGCATAATTTCATTCGCGAACACGCGCACTTCGGCGGGATGGTGGATGGAAAAGCTGATTTTGCGGGCGATGTAGAAGCTAAGGAACGCCTCTGGCCCCAGATCAAGCGGGATGCCGTCAAACAGTTCTGCCCAAATTTCGATAATATGATCAAGGGCTTGTTGATACAGGTCTTCCTTGCTGTCGATATAATAGTGCAGCTTGGTCTTGGTGATGCCTGCCCGGTCAGCAATCGCTTGGGTCGATGCACCGCGCAGGCCGTTTTCGGCAAATTCGGCAATCGCCGCATCGCGGATTTGGGCGCGCAATTCATCACGCTTTTGCGCCAGATCAATGCGCGGGTTCATGCGCGGACCGGACAAAAGGCGGTGGCTTCGACCTCGATCAAGATATCATCAGATGGCATCATCGCCGAGACTTCGACAACGGTGGAAACGGGGGGTGTGCCCGGAAAGAACTGACGGCGCACGGTGTTGTAGCGCGGAAAATCGTTCAGGTTTTTGAAATATTGCACCAGTTTGAACACATCGGCCATGGTGCCGCCCGCATCTTCAATGGTCGCACGGATACGGTCCAGCACATACCAGCTTTGGGCCAAAATCGCCCCGTCTTTGGCATCCACCGAAAACTCACCCGTCTGGCCAATGGTGGGGCCGATAGCTGCGGGCAAATCAGCAAAGCCCCGAATGATGCGGCCTGCGGCTGGATCAACGGCGATTACGCCGGACAAGAAAATGAAATCGCCCCGGCGCTGCCAAGGTGAATAACGGGCAAGGGGTTTGGCATGGTCGGTCATCGCGGTTCCCTAAAGTTTTTGCAGCGCCGCCTCAACCCGTTTCATAAAACCAGCGCGGTCAGCGGGCGTGGTGTGGTTCATGTTGTAAAGCTGCCGCCAGACCACCTTACAGCGGGCGTTGAACATCGGGCGCAGGCCGCG
>JAYSPY010000072.1:0-3155 GCA_043721855.1 Pseudorhodobacter sp. | reverse complement strand
GAGGCGGTAAAACCCATCCGCCCCAATCGCCACGCACTTTCCATCAGCCAGGACCGCCTTGCAGAAAAGGCGTTTCTAACCAGCCTTGGGCTGACATGTGCGCCCTATGCGGCCGTCAATTCTTTGGCTGACCTGAAGGCCGCAATTGAAACGGTTGGCACGCCCTCGATCTTGAAGACAGCGCGGCTTGGCTATGACGGCAAGGGCCAAGAGCGCCTTACGGCCCCCGACGACGCGCCCGCAGCATGGGCCGCCATGCAGGGCACACCTTCCGTCCTGGAAGGTTTCATCAACTTCACCCATGAGGTATCCGTCATCGCCGCCCGCGCGGCAGACGGCGCTGTTGCCTGCTACGACCCCGGCGAAAACGTGCACCGCGCGGGCATCTTGCACACCACCACCATCCCCGCCCGCCTAAGTGCGGGCCAGCGGACCGATGCCGTGCTGATCGCCGCCCGCATTCTGACAGCACTTGATTACATAGGCGTCATGGGGGTGGAATTGTTTGTCACACCCACCGGCCTGATCGTCAACGAAATTGCCCCGCGCGTACACAATTCCGGCCACTGGACGCAGAATGGCTGTGCCGTGGACCAGTTCGAGCAACACATCCGCGCCATCGCTGGCTGGCCCTTGGGCGACGGCGCGCGCCACAGCGATGTGGTGATGGAAAACCTGATCGGCGAGGATATCGCTCGCGTGCCGTTGCTGGCTTTGGAACGGCACACAGCCCTGCACATCTACGGCAAAGCCGATGCCAAACCGGGCCGCAAGATGGGGCATGTGAACCGAATTATTGCTAAAGCCTGATTACGCCTCCGGCGAATCCGTATCCACCTGCCCCAGCTTCAAATGCCCCCGAGCAGAGGTCGCAAGCATCTGATATTTTGCACGAAACTGTTCCAGCATCCGTTCGTCCATTTCTTCCAGATCCAGCAGCGCATTATGTGCCCCCGCCGTGGCACGGATCAATTCATCCAGCTTAATCTGTATGGCGGTGGTATCGCGATTTTGCGTATTCTGGATCAAAAACACCATCAGGAAAGTGACAATAGTGGTGCCGGTGTTGATCACCAACTGCCAAGTATCGCTGAACTTAAACAAAGGCCCGCTCACAATCCAAACCACAATCACCCCGACCGCGAGGATAAACACGATCGGCTTGCCGCAAAACCGTGAAACGGCCTTCGATATCGCTGCATAGCTCCCAAAACTGCCCATGATGTTCCCCGCTCCCGCGTTACTCGTCGCCCAAAACCTCGTCCACCGCATCCTCCAACGCATCACCGTAAGTGATCGACGGATCAAACGCGCCAGTCTGCAAAAACCGCAGGGTTTGTTCAATCACCACTGGATTCAGCATCATGAAGGTGTAGGTGACCGGCAAATCAATATGGTCCGTCATTCCCGCCAGTTGCGTGCTGTTGACCGACACCTTACCATCATCGCGCCCCGGAATGATTGCCGAATAAATCGGGTTCACAGACCGGGTGCCCGCAATCACGCCCACCTCGTAATCGGGCGCTGGCAAGGTGCGCGGCACACCGCCTGTCTTGGTGCCCAACTGCAATCCCGCAGGTCCGTTCAGCCATTGAAATGCCCTGATCGCACCAAAGGCATCCACCAATTCCGACCCTTGGTTTGGCGGGGCCAGCATCACCACGCGCCCCATATTGTCGGGCCGGTGATCCGCCAACCAAACCCGCGCCAGAATGCCGCCCATGGAATGGGTGACGATATTCACCCGCGCCACCCCACATTGCGCCACCGCCGGGCCAACAAAATCTTCAGCAAGCGTGGCGATATCGGCGTCAGTTGACGGATAGCCTTGGTTAATGACCAGATACCCCTTGGCAACCAACGCCGCCTGCATCGCCAACAGCGACGCCTCACTGCGCGCAAGGCCGTGCAGCAACACTGCGCATTGCGGCACAGTTTGGGTCGCCGCTACCCTCGGTGCGCCCATCATACATATCAAAAGAACCGCTGCCCGCCACATGCCCTAACCCTAGCCGCATTTCGCCCGAAGCTCGAGGGGAATGGACAATTCCGCCGCGTCATTCCACTTTGCCGGGATGAAACACCTCAGTCCCCGCCTTGCCGCCCGCGCCCTGATTCTCATCGGCAACCGGCTTCTCCTGGTTAACGCCTATCCTGAGGGCAGGTCTGATCTGTGGTGCGCACCGGGCGGCGGCGTCAATTCTGGCACATCGCTGCCCGAAAATCTGATTCGCGAAGTGCATGAGGAAACCGGGCTGACCATCGCCGTGGGCCTGCCCGCCCTGATCAATGAATTTCATAATCCTGCTACGGGTTTCCATCAGGTCGATATTTATTTTTACTGCAAGGTCACGGCAGGTCAGCTAGACCCCACATGGCGCGATCCCGAAGGCATTGTCACCGAACGCCGCCTGTTTGCCCGCACAGACCTTGCCGATATCCGCTACAAACCTGACAGCCTGCCCGATGCCACATGGGGCGATGCCGTGCTTTATGACCCGCTAGAGGTGATCGTGCCGTGATCCGCGCCCTTCATGCCGCCACCGACGCGGACAGTGTGACAGATCTGTTTTCCCGCGCCGCCGATTATGTTCTGCTGCAATCAGGGCAAATGCCAGATACCAGCCAAACGCATGATTTCTTTACCGCTGCTCCATCCGGCATAGACCCCAACACCTCGCTTCACTTTGGCCTTTTCCTGCCCGAGGGCCCACTTGTTGCGATTGCCGAGGTCGCCTTCGGATTTCCCGACCCCGATGATGCCTATGTCGGCCTTTTGCTGATAGATCCCGCTCATCGCGGTAAACGTCTTGGCCAACAGATGCTGGACCATGTCTTTGCAGCCGCGAAAACCCGGCATGCCGCGCGCGTTTTGATTGCCGTGCTGGAAGAAAACTCCAAAGGTCACAGGTTCTGGTCGAAAATGGGTTTTATCGAAGAAATGCGCAGCCAGCCCAAACAAATCGGACTTAAAACCCATGTCCAAATTCGCATGGCGCGGCCGTTATAGCCACTAGAGCGAGTCGCCTTCAATGCAAACCATACCCTGCCGCTGTGAAGTGGTTTCTGCATTCCTGTGGCTGGAACAGGTCGCAGACTGCGCCGACCTTTTTCCACAGGGCTTGATAGGTTCTGGCAGCGGCCTTTCGGAGTGA
>JAYSPY010000071.1:0-5082 GCA_043721855.1 Pseudorhodobacter sp. | reverse complement strand
GAGCGGGGTCTTTTGTTTTTGCGGTCTTGCCCACACAAATGGCGCGGATGCACAAAAGCACAGCGACGTGATACTTTGCCCACTTTCGCCACGCCCGCCGCACCGCTATATCTTGCTCCATGTCACTGCTTAAACTCCTGCTGACGCTTTGCCTGTGCCTGACGATGCTTGTCACATCGCTCACCAGTGCAATCGCGCGTGGCCAGATGGCGTTTGGCCAAACGCTGGTGATTTGTGCCAATGGCGCGCCGCTGTCCATCACGCTGGATGCCCATGGCAACCCGGTCACCCCCGCCCATACCTGTCCGGACTGTCTGGCCCTTACCGCAGGCCTGCCGCCAGGCGGGGTGGGTGCAGGGCTGCCGCTTGCCCGCTGGACCTGCATCTCTGTGCAAAAGCCATTGGCCGCAGCCAGTCAACCCACCCCGCACGCCATTGCCCGTGGCCCGCCTGCCTTGATCTGACACCTTTGCCCTTCAGATCAACCAACAGGAAAAATCATGACCAATTTCACATTGTTTCTGACCGCTATGACCACCTATTTTGTCTTGTCCACCAGCCAGATCGCCGCCGCACATGACGGCATTCATGTCGAAGATGCCTATGCGCGCGTGTCAAGCGAAGGTGCCAAATCCGCCGCCATCTTCATGACCCTGATGAACCACTCAACCGACGATGATCGCCTGCTCTCCGTCACCTCCGATGCGGCAGACCGCGCCGAATTGCACAGCCATACGCTTGATGCCAATGGTGTCATGCATATGGGCGAAGTGACCGAAGGCTTCCCGATTGTCGGCCAGCAAACCCATAAGCTGGACCGGGGCGGCGATCATATCATGCTGCTCGGCGTGACGCAGGGCTTGCGACAGGGCGATAAAATTACCCTCACTCTGATCTTTCAGCGCGGCGAAAAACTGGTGGTCGAGGTGCCGGTAGACAATGCCCACAAGCCCGGTGCAGCCGCCGAAGATGCAGCGCATGACATCGGCACCATGGGCGCACCTGCCTCACATTAGCCGGGTTTTCTGATCTGGCCCGCAAAGATCAGCATTGCACCAATGCAGGGCGCTATCCGGCCCCGCAATACAGTTCCGCCTGCGTGCCAAACGCTTCATACCTGTCCCAAAACGCTTCATCCGATTTTCTGTCGGCGGCGCGGGCTTTTTCTGCACGCTCCGGGTTCTTGAAAAATCCGGCCACCTTGCGCTGATCGGGGGCTTTCAGCGTAAAATCGGCAACCCCCTGGATGCAACTGCACGCCGCCAGACTGACCGCCTGCCTGTCAGACCGCAAACAGGCTTGCTCAATCGGGCCAGCCGTGGCCGTGGCCGCACCCGCCACCATAAACAGCAGGGCCGCACACCCCTGCAAAACTGGTCTTGCCATATCACTGCCTCTTGCCACGGGCCGGGATATCCACGGGCCACGGGGTCGTTTTATGCGGGTGACTATGGCGAAAATCACGCGGCAGATCAATCGCGCACGCTGCCCGCGCCTGTTCACAATGTTGAGCGCTTGACCGCCCCCCAAATCTTGCGCATATCCGCGCGCATGACCCAACTTTCCCTCATCCGCAATTTTAGTATCGTGGCCCATATTGACCACGGCAAATCCACCCTCGCTGATCGGTTGATCCAATCAACCGGCACCGTCGCCGACCGCGATATGAAGGCGCAGATGCTCGACAGCATGGATATAGAGCGCGAACGCGGCATCACCATCAAAGCCAACACGGTGCGGATTGAATACAAGGCCAAGGATGGCCAAACCTACATCCTGAACCTGATCGACACCCCCGGCCATGTCGATTTCGCCTACGAAGTGTCCCGCTCCATGCGCGCCGTCGAAGGCTCGCTTCTGGTGGTCGATGCCAGCCAAGGGGTTGAGGCGCAAACCCTCGCCAACGTCTACCAGGCGCTGGATGCCGGCCATGAGATTGTGCCGGTCCTGAACAAGATCGATCTTCCCGCCGCCGAACCCGAACGCATCAAGCAGCAGATCGAGGATGTCATCGGCCTTGATGCCAAAGACGCGATCCTGATCTCTGCCAAATCCGGCATCGGCATCCCCGACGTGCTGGAAGCCATCGTTCACCGCCTGCCCGCCCCCAAAGGCGACCGGGATGCGCCGTTAAAGGCCATGCTGGTGGACAGCTGGTATGACGCCTACCTTGGCGTTGTGGTGATGATGCGGGTGATGGACGGCGTGGTGCGCAAAGGCGACCGCGTCAAGATGATCCAATCCAACGCGGTCTACGGCATCGACAAACTGGCGGTTCTGAAACCGCAGATGGTCGATATTGATGAACTTGGCCCGGGCGAGATTGGCATTTTCACCGCCTCGATCAAGCAGTTGCGTGATACCCGCGTCGGCGATACCATCACGCACGAAAAACGCCCCTGTGTGCAGGCGCTTCCCGGCTTCAAACCCGCGCAACCCGTGGTGTTCTGCGGCCTGTTCCCGGTCGATGCCGCCGATTTCGAAAACCTGCGCGACGCGATTGACAAGCTGGCGCTGAACGATGCCTCGTTCAGTTCCGAAATGGAAACCAGCGCTGCATTAGGCTTTGGCTTTCGTTGCGGCTTCCTTGGCCTTTTGCACCTTGAGGTGATTCGTGACCGGTTGGAGCGGGAATATGACCTCGATTTGATCACCACCGCCCCCTCGGTCGTGTTCCACCTGCATATGAAAGACGGCGAGGTGCGCGATCTGCACAACCCCGCCGACATGCCCGACCTGACCTATGTTGACCACATCGACGAGCCGCGCATCAAGGCCACCATTCTGGTGCCCGACGAATATCTTGGCGATATCCTGAAGCTGTGCCAGGACCGCCGGGGCATTCAGTTGGATTTGTCCTATGCAGGCAGCCGCGCCATGGTGGTGTATGACCTGCCGCTGGCCGAAGTGGTGTTCGATTTCTACGACCGCCTGAAATCGGTAACCAAGGGCTATGCGTCGTTCGACTATACCATCAGCGAATACCGCGAGGATTATCTGGTCAAAATGTCGATCCTCGTGAACGACGAACCCGTCGATGCGCTGTCGATGATGGTCCACCGCGACCGGGCCGAGGCGCGTGGCCGCGCGATGGTCGAAAAACTGAAAGACCTGATCCCTCGCCACATGTTCAAAATCCCGATCCAGGCGGCGATTGGCGGGCGGGTGATCGCGCGCGAGACGCTGTCGGCCATGCGCAAGGACGTAACGGCCAAGTGTTACGGCGGCGATGCAACGCGGAAGAAGAAGCTGCTGGAAAAGCAGAAAGCCGGCAAGAAGAAGATGCGCCAGTTCGGCAAGGTCGAGATCCCGCAGGAAGCGTTTATTGCGGCTTTGAAGATGGATGGGTGAGGGAGCGACCCCGGCATTAGCCGGGGTGAAAACGGTCCACTGGACCGTTTTCAGCGCCGAACGCGCAAGCCGTGCTAGCGCGGGCAAGGGGGGGCGCCGAGCGGCAAAAAATGCGACTTGGCTTCTGACCATGATTTTGCCATAGTCACAGGTGACGATGCGTTCTGTTTCGGTTAACCTAGCGGCCTTACGGTGCTGCTGGGTACTGTGCAGATGACTTGGCAGTTCAAAATTCTGGGGATCAGATGATTGGTTACGTAGAAAAAGTGCGCCGAGCGGCAATTTCACGCAACGGTGAGCCGCTGTACAACGGCTCTGTTGATCATGCAGCCGTCTTGGCGGAAGCGATGTTTACTCATGCTGAAAAGAGCGTCGATATTCTAACTGGTGAACTGAATGCCCGTGTTTACGGAGGTGCAGCAGTAGTTGATCGGGTGAAGGAGTTCCTGTCAAAATCATCGCGTCGAGTGAGGATTCTTGTGGAACAACCTGAACTTATCGACCGTGAGGATCATCCATTTTTTGTGGCATTCTCTGATCGTGATGATGTGGAGGTGAAGGTTCTGCCAAGTGCGTTGTCAAGCTTAATCCCATACCATTTTATGGTTATGGATAATGATTGCTATAGGTTTGAAGACGATAAAACGAAGCATGCGGCTGTCGCTTCATTCGGTGACCCCGTGGGCGGAAAGAAGCTTGCTAGTATTTTTGAGGATCTGTGGAAAGTTGGAGAATCTCTTAGTCCTATTGCAAGCAAGCCTGCGGTCTGAGTAGATCAACTTGAATGAACTGGTTTCTTTGCTACCTGCACTTGAACCTGTTTTGGGTATTTGTTTTGCGTTGAATCTTGCCTATGTCGGGTTGCCACGATTTAGATATAGGGAGGAGATTAGATCAGCACTAAGCAAAGAACTCGACAGTTCATTTAACGGCAGCGAAGATCAACAGATAACTTTGAAATGGTATTGCACTCTTGCGCGACTTGCTGGAAAAATAATAACTTCCAGTGGGAAGCCAATTGATTATGGCGACCTACCTGACGGTGTCTGGTCGAAATTTTATTTGTTCTTTGAAAAGCGAATTGATCGAGTATTGTCAATCGGCGCGTGCGTGGCGCTTGGCCTTCTGGTGTTTGTTGGGGCTGGCCATACAATCGGCAGGCTGGAAAGCGTTCTTGGATTCGCAGTGTTGGATCTGTTTGGGGCGGACCATATTGGCAAGTGGCTTTGGGCGGCATTCATCCTAAGTTTTATGCCTGTGGTATTTGTAAATGCTGGAAATTACGTAGTATTATGTGCAAAACGCTACTCGACCAAGCAAATCCATGACATACTTGCAACAATGCAAGCAAACGCTCAGGGAGCTAAAGTCCCTAATTTGCCGGACTTTTTGCCTCAGCAAGCGTAGTGGGGCGTTGCGTCGGTGAAACCCGCGTTTTCCTAACGTGGATTGTTTGCGCTGACGGTGGGTTTAACCCACCCTACACCTTACGCCCGGTGTTCTTCGCACCGGGCAGCGCCCGAACCGTCCCCACGGGGCGGGCGCTTTGCACCCACCCCTCGGTTCGGGCGCGGCCCTTTGTTCGGAAAAACCTGTCGGCAGTGGGTGGCGGGGTGAACCCCGACCTACATCTTGCCGCCAATCACAAACACAATCGCCCCGGCGCAGGCCGGGGCCTCGGCGGGCGAGGTGCAACCGTTCGACATTAAACGGGCGAGGCCCCGGCCTGCG
>JAYSPY010000070.1:0-5635 GCA_043721855.1 Pseudorhodobacter sp. | reverse complement strand
AGGAAGAATGGTGATACTGAAATCCAGCAAAGACATCATTCGAAGGCTGGAATCGGAAGGGTGGGTTTTTGTGTCATCCAAGGGGTCGCATCATAAATTCCGCAAAGACGGGCAAAACCTTATCGTGCCGCACCCGAAGAAAGACCTGCCGCTTGGCACTGCCCGCAGCATCGCTCGGGTCGCAGGTTGGTTAAAGGAAACGCTATGAAAACATATCTGGCCTTGGTTCATAAGGACGCAGACAGCGCCTATGGCCTGACATTTCCCGATCTGCCGGGCTGTTTTGCGGCCGCAGATGCCGAGGGTGATATTTTGCGCAACGCGGTAGAGGCGTTGGAACTGTGGTTTGAAGATGCCAAACCCGTCACCCCGCGCGGCGCGCAAGCAATTGCGGCAGAAGTCGCCGCCGATCTTGCACAGGGCGCATTCCTGATGGCTGTGCCCCTTGTGCAGCCGTCGTCACGTCAAAAACGGGTAAACATCAGCTTGGACGCGGGGACATTGGGTGCCATCGACAGCGCGGCTGAAGGGCTGGGGCTGACAAGGTCCGGGTTCCTGACGATGGCCGCACTGAATGAAATCAGGGGCGGGCATTGAGGTGGGGGTGGCCCCAAATCAAGTCAATGTAGGGCAGACTTCAGCCCGCCAATACGCGTGAGATGGCGGGCTGAAGCCCGCCCTGCACCGATAGGGTACGCATTCATTGCGCACCCTAACGATTACTCACAACAAGCCGTTACGCGCCCCCCTCAGGGATCACTAAACCAGCTGTGATCATAGCGAGATTCGTCTTCCTGTATTTCTTCTTTTGTCAGAAGTTCTTCACAAAATGTGTATTCGTCAATTTGCTTACCGTTCAGAATTGGGATGCATTGCTGTTCAGTTGGATAGGTTGCTAGCAATTCGTTTAGTCGAGCAATCTCGGCGCTTCTGAAAGTAATTTCTTTTTCCGCCATTGCCGACGAATACTCAGCCGATGAGCGCAGCCCATTATTGAAGCCTACATGATATGTCTGCCACCCGATGAACAGTAGGATTGCGCTGATAATCAGTTTCACTTCATCGCCATACTCGCAGCACTCTCCGGTAGCTCCTCGTTGAAGCACCTCTGATAAAACTCCGCCACCGTTTGCCGCTCCAACTCGTCACACTTGTTCAAAAACGTCAGCCGGAACGCATAGCCCAGATTGCGGAAAATCTCGGCGTTCTGCGCCCAGGTGATCACCGTCCGGGGTGACATTACGGTGGAAAGATCGCCGTTCATGAATGCGGTGCGCGTCAAATCCGCCACCGTTACCATCTGGCCAATCTGCTTGCGGCCTTTTTCGGTGTTATAATGCGGGTTTTTCGCCAAAACGATTGCGGCCTCCGCATCATGCGACAAATAGTTCAGCGTCGCCACCAGCGACCAACGGTCCATCTGCGCCTGGTTGATCTGCTGCACGCCGTGGTAAAGCCCGGTCGTATCGCCCAGACCCACGGTGTTCGATGTGGCAAACAGCCGGAACGACGGATGCGGCGTGATGATTTCGTTCTGGTCCAGCAGGGTCAGCTTGCCGTCATGCTCCAGAATGCGCTGGATCACGAACATCACATCTGCCCGCCCCGCATCATATTCGTCAAACACAATCGCCACCGGGTTGCGCAGCGCCCAGGGCAAAATCCCCTCGTGGAATTCCGTCACCTGCTTGCCATCGCGCAGCTTGATCGCGTCTTTGCCAATCAGGTCGATCCGGCTGATATGGCTGTCCAAATTCACCCGCACGCAGGGCCAGTTCAGATGCGCCGCCACCTGTTCGATATGCGTCGATTTGCCGGTGCCGTGATAGCCTTGGATCATCACACGGCGGTTGTAGGCAAAGCCCGCAAGGATAGCCAAAGTGGTATCGGGATCGAACTTATAGGTCGGGTCAATGTCGGGCACACGGTCGGCACGCTCGGCAAAGGCCTTGACCTTCATATCCGTATCAATGCCAAACATGTCGCGGACAGAGATTTCTTCCGTAGGTCGTGCAATACTATCCAACATTCCGTCCGCCATGATTGTTGTCACAAGAAATGGGCAATACGCCCCTAGTGTTTGATGGAACATAACGCGGACGCGCGCAAGGGGAAGGCCGGGGCAAAACTCCGCACAAACGGCGCTCTGCAGACCCTACGGCAAGGCTTCGCTTGTGCTGTCATCGCATTTTCACCCTGCGCGCGCGCACAAATCGCCACCGCATACCCAGTTGACTGCAAAATTGAACGCAGGCCATGTGGGCGGCAGTTGCACCCTTGTAAAGGACGGCGCCACAGGAACTTTATCCAAAAATATGGCGTGCTGATTGCGTCTGCTGTTCTGGGCTCTATCGTCGGCGCGGCTGGTATCGCCAGACTGATGGGCGTGCCGATGGTGCATCAAAGCTTTGGCATCCTTGGCCTGCCATCATGATTTGGCTATTTTATCGGGGCTGCCGAAGTGGCGGGTGCTGTTGGGCTGTTCATTCGCCCGCTGGCGCGCTTGGCTGCGGCCGGGTTGGCGATTATTGGGGCTGGGGCCGTGTATTTTCATGTCGCCCCACGCCATCGTCGCAGGGTTTGCCTGCCTTTGTCGTGCTGGCACTGGCGCTGTGTTTGGCGCTGAAGGGCCGCACAAACGCAACCTGATTCAAAGGACAGCATGGACAGACCAAGGCGCAGCGCGTAGATTTCGGCGGCACGGCGAGCGGCATCTTGGTAAACGGAGCGTTACAGTTTGGCCATTCCCCCCTCTGCGCTAACGCGGGCTGTAACTGAAACACTGCGCAAGATTTCCGCAGACCCACCAGATGCCAACCGGCTGGCAATGGCGCTGCGGACTCTGGCAAAATGGCGGTCAGGGGTTATCGCCAACACGCTGTCAAACCTGTCTGGATCAGCGGTTTTGTCTGGTCCTTTCAAGGGAATGGACTATGCGGTTCATGCTTCCGAAGGCTCCCGCGCAGCGCGGATGATTGGCGCATACGAGGCAAGTCTTGCCCCGATAATCGAATGGATTATCGCCCGAAGCTATGATCTGGTGATCGATGTCGGGTCTGCCGAGGGGTATTATGCCGTGGGCCTTGCCCGTCGCATGCCCGCCGCCCGCATCATGGCGCGTGATGACAATCCGCGCGCGCAAACTTTGTGCCGACAACTCGCCGAGGCCAACGGTGTGGCCGACCGTGTGCAAATCGGCGGGCGCATGTCCCATGCCGATTTCAGCATCTGCACCACCACCAGAACAGTAGTGATCTGCGATATAGAAGGCGCCGAGCGGGAGCTGCTGGACCCAGCCCTCGCCCCCGGTCTTTTGTCGGCCGATATATTGGTCGAAGCGCATGATTGTATCCATCCCGGCCTAAGCCAGCGCATTGCCCAACGGTTTGCCGCCACCCATGATGTGCAGGTGATCGGCCGCATCCTTGATGATCAGGGTCTGCCCGACTGGATGAAGACCCTAAGCGATCTGGACCGCCTGATTGCGCTGTGGGAATGGCGAAGCGGACCCACGCCCTGGCTGTGGATGGTGCGCAAAACGCCCGTTGCCCGCCGAAACGCTGTTATCCGCTTTTCGCAAGACGGCTATGATCCGGTGGCCAAGGGCATCAACGGGCGGCGGGTTGCGGGCAGCTCGTTCCTGAAGGGCTATTTGCGCCACGCGGACGCGGCAGAATTTGTCATGCTGTCGCACAGACCCAATGAATTGGCTCCCGTGCGCGCCCTGTTGGCAGATCTGCGTCCCGACGTGCCGCTGCGCCACCTGTCGATGCTACGCGCATCAGGCATCGCCAAGCTTGGCACCTTGTTCAACCCCAGCCCCAACATCGCTGCCGAAGCATGGCGTCGCGCCGCCTATGGCACTGGTGCCTGGTCGATCTGCGGCATCACGCATACCACCTCTACCGCGATGATCATGCAGGGATTTTACGATCTACGCATGGCCCCGACCATGCCGTGGGATGCGGTGATTTGCACATCCAAGGCGGTGCAAACGTCGGTCAACTTCCAAATGGATCTGATCGACGCACACATGATCCGCCATCTGCGCGCGACGCCGCCGCCCCGCCCATTGCTGCCGGTTATTCCGTTGGGCATTCACTGCGATGATTTTGTCCCGGATGCAGCTGCGGGCCAAACCCTGCGCGCGCGGCTGCGGGCAGGGCCGGACGACGTGATTTTCACCACTCTCGCGCGCCTGACCCCGCACGAAAAGTTCGATCCCTTGCCGATCTATCTGGCCATGCAGGCCGCCGCGCGCCAACTGCCGGGCACCAAGTTGCACGTCGCGTTTTGCGGCATCTTTCGCGATGACTTTTCGCAAGATGTGTTTGAAAAAGGCGCTGCCAAACTGATGCCTGACGTCGGCTTCATCTTGTTGGATGGTGCTTTGGAATCCGACCGTAAGGCTGCCCTGTCCGGGTCTGATGTGTTCATGTTTCTGATTGATAACATTCAGGAAACCTTCGGTCTGGCACCGATCGAGGCTATGGCCGCTGGCCTGCCTCTAATCGTGTCCGATTGGGATGGTATGCGCGACACGGTCACCCCCGATGCGGGCTTTCGCGTCACATCCCGCACCCTGCCGCCCGGCCATTTGGCGCAAGAGGCGCTGCGATATCAAGGCGGCGTTGACAACTACGCGCAGTACATTGCCGCCACCGCCGCAATGACCGAAATTGATATGCCGGAACTGACCGAGCGCATCATCCAGCTTGCTAACAACCCCAGTCTGCGCCGCTCCATGGGGGCCGCAGGTATGGCGCGTGCGGGGGCGGTGTATGATTGGGCGCAGATTATCCCGCAGATGCAGGATCTTTGGGGGCAACAAGACGCCATCCGTTCGGCAAATCCGGCCCAGTCCATGCACTACCCCCCCGAAGCCCTGCCGATTGCTCCGTCGCCAACCGCGTTGTTTGCCAGCTACCCGACCCAGCAGGTCACCCTGCACGATACCCGCTTCATCGCCGCAGACCTGACCTGCCGCGCGGCTTTGCCCGACGTGCTGGCCCTGCGCAATTTCCAGGCGTTAGGTCGCGTCTTTGCCCCGCCAGAAACGATTGCCGCCGTTCTTGCGGCCGTTACCACTGCGGGCCACGACGGCAGTAACCTAAGCCAAATCGCTGCTGCCGCCGGGCTAAAACGCCAAGCCACGGAACGAATTTTAATGTGGCTATTGAAATATGATTTTATCCGGCGGGCTTAGGTCGCGCCTTTTGTACCGGCCGAACAGCCAACAAAAATCGCTCATTCCAGCGGCTGCCATTCATGTTGGGGGGAAGTTTTTTTGATTGGCCTTTTCTATACCTGATTGGTTACTGGTTTTTTTGCACGCAGCGTGTTTCTGCCGTCGGTGTGTCGTGCTACACAGTTTCTGGCGGGCTAAAGACGCGGGCACTTTCTGAAAAACAGCGCAATACCGTTTGAAAACCGGGACGCATTGCCCCGGTTTCATCAGTTCAGACCCGCACGCCAGATTTCAGCCACGATGCGCAGTCTGCCCCAAGTTCGGTTTCTGCGCGCGCTTCGAAAACTTTACTGTCCTCAGCGGTTAGCACACCCTGCCAGCGTCCATTGGTGCCCTTGTGGATAAAGCTTTTCCCGCCACCTTCCCACAACGCGCCGCCAAGGGGGG